>JAVVUU010000032.1:3552-14995 GCA_036653035.1 Oscillospiraceae bacterium | reverse complement strand
TTATTGTCGTGTCCTCCGTTTCCTGCATTTACGGCTTGGGCGACCCCGTGGATTATGCCGCCATGGTAATCTCCCTGCGCCCCGGTCAAAAGCGCGACCGTGACGAGCTTTTGCGCCGCCTAATCGACATCCGCTATGAGCGCAACGACATCGCCTTTGAGCGCAATATGTTCCGTGTTCGCGGCGACACCGTCGAAATTTTTCCCGCCTATTCCTCCGACACCGCCATCCGTGTTGAGTTTTTTGGCGACGAGGTGGACAGAATTAGTGAAATCAACGTCGTTACGGGCGCACCGCTCCGTCGGCTGAACCATATCGCAATCTACCCCGCCAGCCACTATGTCACCACCAAGGAAAAAATGGCTCAGGCAATCGGCGAAATCCGCCAAGAATGTGATGCACGCGTCAAGCATTTTGAAGAAACCGGCAAGCTTCTTGAGGCACAGCGCTTAGCACAGCGCACAAATTATGACATTGAAATGATGCAGGAGCTTGGCTATTGCTCCGGCATTGAAAACTATTCCCGCATCATCAGCGGCCGCCCCGTTGGCTCCGCGCCCATGACCCTGCTCGACTATTTCCCAAAGGATTTTATGCTTTTTGTGGACGAATCCCACGTCACCCTCCCGCAGGTTCGCGCCATGTATGCGGGCGACCGCGCGAGAAAGGAAAACCTTGTCGGCTTCGGCTTTCGTCTGCCCTCCGCCTTCGACAACCGCCCCCTCACCTTTGACGAATTTAGCGAGCGCATCAAGCAGGCAATCTATGTTTCCGCAACCCCCTCCGCCTACGAAAAGGAGCGTTCCGCCCAAATTGCAGAGCAAATCATCCGCCCCACGGGACTGCTCGACCCCAAAATTGTCGTCCGTCCGTCCGAGGGTCAAATCGACGACCTTATCAGTGAAATCAACCTCCGCACAGCGCGAAACGAGCGCACCCTTGTCACAACGCTAACAAAAAAAATGGCAGAGGACTTAACCGTTTATCTCGGCGGTGCGGGCATCAAATGCCGCTATATGCACCACGATATCAGCGCAATAGAGCGCATGGAAATCATCCGCGACCTGCGCCTTGGCGAATTTGACGCGCTAATCGGCATCAACCTTTTGCGCGAGGGTCTTGACCTGCCCGAGGTTTCCCTTGTGGCAATTTTGGACGCGGATAAAGAAGGCTTTTTGCGCAGTGAAACAAGCCTTATCCAAACCACGGGCCGTGCCGCGCGAAATGCGGAGGGCCTTGTCATAATGTATGCCGACAACATTACCCGCTCCATGTCCGCCGCAATTTACGAAACCGAGCGCCGCCGTGAAAAGCAAACGGCATACAACGAAGCGCACGGAATTACGCCAAAAACCATTGTCAAGAGTGTCCGCGGCCTGCTCGAAATTTCCGGCACGGCGGAGGATGAGGAGCGCAACGAGGGCGGCGTAAAAATGACCGCATCGGAAAAACGCGCCGCCATCGAAAAGCTTGAAAAGCAAATGAAGGATGCCGCAAAAATGCTTGAATTTGAATACGCCGCCCAATTACGCGACCGCTTAATAAAGCTTCGCGGCGAAAAATAGACCCCCCTTCCCCACAAAAGGAGATTACAATGAAACTTATGATACTCGATGGCAACAGCATAGTGAACCGCGCTTTTTACGGTATTCGTATGCTCTCTGCCCCCGATGGTACACCCACGAACGGAATTTACGGCTTTCTCACCATCCTGAACAAGCTGCTTGCGGAGGAGTCGCCAAACGCGCTTTGTGTTGCCTTTGACCTGCGCGCGCCCACCTTTCGCCACATCCAATTCGAGGGCTACAAGGCACAGCGCAAGCCAATGCCCGAGGAGCTTGTCGTTCAAATGCCAATACTTAAAGAGGTGCTTGACGCACTTTCAATCAAGCGCTTGGAGCTTGAGGGCTTTGAAGCGGACGACCTCATCGGCACAGTCGGCAAAATTTGCGAAAACAACGGTGACGAGTGCATAATAGTGACCGGAGATAAGGACAGCTTTCAGCTAATCTCCAAAACCACCCGCGTAAAGCACGTTAAAAGCCGCATGGGAAAAACGGAAACCATTGACTACACCCCCGAGGTGTTTTTTGAAGAATATGGCTTTGAGCCAAAGAAAATAATCGACCTAAAGGCGCTTATGGGTGATGCCTCCGACAACATCCCCGGCGTTCCCGGTGTCGGTGAAAAAACCGCCATGGCGCTCATCCAAGCCTATGGCACCTTGGAAAAAATTTATGCCGACCTTGCAGTGCTTGACATTAAAGACGGCGTTCGCCAAAAGCTTGCCGCAGGCGAAGCCTCCGCAAAAATGTCCTATGAGCTTGCAACCATTTCAACAGATGTTCCAATTGCCTTTTCCCCCGCCGACTGTGCCTTTTCCGGCAGCCTTGGCACGGGCGGCTATGAAATTTTTAAGCGCTTGGGCTTCACAAGTCTTATCGAAAAATGGGGCATTGCGGCGGCTCCCTCTGCGGCTTCCCCCGCCCCCGCCGTTTCCCTGCCAACAATTGACATCACCTCTCCCGCCGAGCTGGACGAGCTTTTTGCAAAGCTTGAAACGCCGCCGCACATCGCCGTTTTACCCCTAGACGGCAACCTTGACGGAGTTGAAATTTGCGACGGCACCGCCGTCTATATAGTCCGTTGGGCAAATCTTGGTGACAATTACAGTAAATTTTTGAAAAAGCTGTTTTCTCCACACATCAACAAAGTTTCCCACAATGTCAAGGAGTTCATGGGTCTTATTATGTCGGAAAAGCTCGATTTTGGCGGTTTTATCTTCGATACGGCACTTTCCGCCTACCTTTTGGAGCCAACGGAGAATAATTACGACCTTTCGCGTATCTCCGCAAAATACCTTGGCGAAGCCTCGCAGGGCGCGGTGGCCGTCTTTTCGCTCTGCCCCATTTTAACAGAGCGCCTCGAAAAAGAGGGCATGGCGGAGCTTTTTAAAAGCATTGAGCTTCCCCTCTGCGAGGTCTTGGCGCACATGGAAGCCGCGGGCTTTGCTGTTGACAAAGCCGCTCTGTACGACTTTGGAAAAACGCTTTCGCTTGGCATCGACTCCCTGCAAAAGGAAATTTGGGAGCTTGCCGGTCACGAATTTAATGTCAATTCACCAAAGCAGCTCGGCGTTGTACTTTTTGACGAAATGAAGCTCCCCTCCGGCAAAAAAACCAAGAGCGGCTGGAGCACAAATGCGGACGTTTTGGAAAAGCTTGTCGGTGAACACATAATAATTCAAAAAGTTCTTGACTACCGTCAGCTAACGAAGTTAAAATCCACTTATGCGGATGGACTTTTAAAGGTAATCGGCGCGGATGGCCGCATACACACAAGCTTTCAAATGACCGTTACGGCAACCGGCCGCCTTTCAAGCACCGAGCCGAATTTGCAAAACATCCCCGTGCGAAGTGAGCTTGGCATGGAAATTCGCAAAATGTTCGTAGCCGCGCGCGGAAATGTCCTTGTGGACGCGGATTACAGCCAGATTGAGCTTCGTCTGCTTGCCCACATCAGCGGCGACGAAACCATGAAAAGCGCCTTTTTAAACGGCGAGGACATCCACGCCGTAACCGCCTCGCAGGTTTTCAATGTACCCCTTGCGGAGGTAACAACACTTCAGCGCTCCCATGCAAAGGCTGTCAATTTTGGCATTGTCTACGGCATTTCCGCGTTTTCCCTCGCGCAGGATATAGGCGTTTTCAACTCCGAAGCCAAGGCATATATCGACGCCTACCTCTCAAAATACCACGGCGTGCGCGACTATATGCAGCACATCATCGACAGGGCAAAGCAGGACGGCTATGTAACAACCCTTTTCGGCCGCAAACGCCCCCTGCCCGAGCTTTCCTCCCCAAACCACAATATGCGCAGCTTTGGCGAACGCGTTGCACTAAATACGCCAATCCAAGGCACGGCGGCGGACGTTATAAAGCTTGCCATGGTTAATGTTCACAGGCGGCTTGAAAATGAGGGTCTAAAAGCAATGCTCATTCTTCAAATCCACGATGAGCTTATTGTCGAATGTCCCGAAAGCGAAGCCGCGCTCGTAAAATCCATTTTAACCGAGGAAATGGAGCGCGCCGTCACCTATTCCGTTCCCCTAACAGCGGAGGCAAAAATCGGAAAAAGCTGGTACGATGCGAAATGACGGATTTTAAAATTTGCCCCGTTTCCCCCCGCCACCTTGACGACATTGAGGAAATTGAAGCTCTCTGCTTTTCAATGCCCTGGAACCGTTCCGCGCTCGAAAATCAAATGCTTGCGGACAACACAATATTTCTCGCGGCAGAGAGTGACGAGGGCGTTTTGGGCTATGTCGGCCTGCTCCATGTTTTGGACGAGGGTTACATCTCAAATGTCGCGGTGTCGCCCGCTTTTCGGCGCTGCGGCGTTGCGGATGCTCTCATAAAAGCGCTCATTTCCCGCACAGAAAAAACACTTTCCTTCCTAACTCTCGAAGTCCGTGAGAGCAATCTTCCCGCCATCGCTCTCTATGAAAAGCACGGCTTTTCAGCCGTTGGAAAACGAAAAAATTACTATGACAGGCCAAAGGAAAACGCTATTCTAATGACCCTCTGGTTTCAAAAAGGAGACTTATAAATGCTAATTATGTCGGTTGAGAGCACCTGTGACGAAACTGCCGTTGCCATAACCGAAAACGGCAGGCGTGTGCTTACCGATCAAATATTTTCGCAGGCGGATTTACACGCCGTCTATGGCGGAGTTGTGCCGGAAATTGCCTCGCGCTCGCACGTTGAGGTCATTTCACAGCTTGCGGAAAACGCCCTCCGCGCCGCGAATATAACGAAAAAAGACCTTGACGCCGTTGCCGTCAGCTTCGCCCCGGGGCTTATTGGCGCTGTTTTGGTGGGTGTAAATTTTGCAAAATCCGTTGCCATGGCGCTTGGCATACCGCTTGTGCCCGTCCACCATGTCAAGGGTCACATCGCGGCAAACTACATTGCCTTTCCAAGGCTTGAGCCGCCGTTTTTGTGCCTTGCCATATCCGGCGGCAACACACTGCTTGCGGATGTTCGCGACTACACCGACATGAAAATTCTCGGCGCAACGCGCGACGATGCGGCGGGCGAATGCTTTGACAAAACCGCCAGAGTTTTGGGCTTGCCCTATCCCGGCGGCAAGCACGTTGACGCGCTTTCAAAAACCGGTGACGACTCAAAATACAGCTTTCCCCGCGCAAGCATTGCGGGTGCGCCTTGGGATATGAGCTTTTCAGGACTGAAAACCTCTGTTGTAAATCTTGTCCACAACGCGGAGCAAAAGGGCGAAACGCTGGATCGCGAATCCCTCTGCGCCTCATTTTCCCGCGCCGTTTCGGAAAGCCTTGTTCCCCGCACAATGGCGGCGGCGCGAGAGCTTGGCTACAAAAAAATTGCCGTTGCGGGCGGAGTTGCCGCAAATTCGCGTATTCGCGCGGACTTTTTAGCCGCCGCCGAAAAAGAGGGCGCGGAGCTTTTCATTCCCCCTCTCTCCCTCTGCGGGGATAACGCCGCAATGATCGGCTGTCAGGGCTACTACGAATTTATGGCGGGAGTCCGCGCCGGCTCGGATTTAAACGCCTACGCAAATATGGAGCTTTGAAGAACATGAAAATGGAAATATTAACAAACTCAGTCGATGAAACCGAAGCGGCGGGCGAAGCTCTCTCGCGGCATCTGCCCCGCGGCTCCGTCATTGCCATGTACGGCGATTTGGGCGCGGGAAAAACCGCCTTTGTGCGCGGCATGGCGCGCGGTCTTGGCTACGGTGGCCGCGTCACCAGTCCCACCTTTACAATTGTCAACGAATACGAGGGCACTCTCCCGCTTTTTCATTTTGATATGTACCGCCTTAGCTCCTCCGATGAGCTTTTTGACATCGGCTGGGAGGATTATCTCGGGCGAAACGGCATTTGCGTCGTCGAGTGGAGCGAAAATGTGCGGGATGCCTTTGATGGCTCCGAAATAACAATAAGCATCGAAAAGCTCTCGGAGGACGGACGAAAAATTACAGTGGAGGGGGAATTATAATGCGGATTTTAGGCTTTGAGTCCAGCGCAAAGGCCGCGTCCGTTGCAATTTGTGACGAAGCGGGGCTTGTTGCGCAATATTTTCAAAACAGCGGCCTAACCCACAGCCGCACTCTGCTCCCAATGGCGGAAAATATGCTGAAAAATCTTGACCTCTCCCTTGCCGACATCGACCTTATCGCCGTTGCCCAAGGCCCCGGCTCCTTTACAGGCGTGCGCATTGGCGTTTCAACCGTCAAAGGCTTGGCTTGGGCCTCCGAAAAGCCCGTTTGCGGCGTTTCAACCCTTGCCGCCATGGCCTACAACGGTCTTACAGCGCCGGAGGGCAGCATTATTTGCTGTGTTATGGACGCAAGACGCAATCAGTTTTACAACGCGCTTTTTGAAATTCAAGGCGGCATCCCCGTTCGTCTTTGCGAGGACAGGGCAATAGGCGTTCCCGAGCTTGAAGCTGAGGCAAAAAAATTAAAAAAACCTCTGTTTTTAGTTGGAGATGGCGCACTCTTGTGTTATAATACCTTAGAAAAGTCCGAAACACCTCTAATCCTTGCGCCGGAGCCGCTGCGCCAACAGTCGGCATGGGGCGTGTGCATGGCGGCACAGCGGGAAGCCCCGCAAACCGTCCACGAGCTGCTCCCCGTATATCTTCGTCTAAGCCAAGCGGAGCGCGAACGGCAGGTAAGAGTTTTCGGAGAATGAGGAACCGCCCTTTGGCGCTTCCATAACACACAATGTTTTTCATAAACGAGGGAGATTTTTAATGAGTAAGGTAACTGTTTTCGACCATCCGCTTATCCAGCACAAGCTGTCTGTCATGCGCAACCGTGACACCAGCGTCAAGGAATTTCGTGAGCTTGTATCCGAGGTCGCAACGCTCATGTGCTATGAGGTAACGCGCGATTTGCCCCTTGAGGAGGTTGAAATTGAAACCCCCGTTGCCCGCGCCAAGGTTAAGCGCATAGCCGGCAAAAAGCTTGCCGTTGTCCCCATCCTCCGCGCCGGACTTGGCATGGTTGACGGTATGCTTACAATGATTCCCAACGCCAAGGTCGGCCACATCGGTCTTTTCCGTGACCCCGAAACCCTCCTTCCCGTCAAGTACTACTGCAAAATGCCAACCGACATCAGCGAGCGCGATGTTATCATAGTCGATCCCATGCTTGCAACAGGCGGCAGCGCCGCCGCCGCAATCTCCTTCATCAAGGAATACGGCTGCAAAAGCATCAAGCTAATGTGCATAATCGGCGTGCCTCAGGGCGTCAAAAAGGTTCAGGACGAGCACCCCGATGTTGACATCTACATCGCCGCCCTCGATGAGTGCCTAAACGAGCACAGCTACATCGTCCCCGGTCTTGGTGACGCGGGCGACAGAATTTTCGGAACAAAATAAACTCAAACCGCAAAGCCCGAGAGAAGCAAAATTCTCTCGGGCTTCATTTTTTTGGCAGGCTCTCCCATCAATATTTATACAATCTTAACACCGTGTCGCTTCCTTTAACACCGTTTTTACTCGGTCGGTGTTAAGTTATATTCGAGAAAGGTTATGAAAGGTGATAAATCATGGGTGCTGCAATATTACAATATGTTTTATACCTTGGCGTGTTGGTTCTGCTGGCAATTCCACTGGGCAGCTACATAGCAAAGGTTATGAAGGGCGAGAAAACATTTCTTTCCCCAATTCTAACTCCGTGTGAAAACGCGGTTTACAAGGTCATGCGCATTAAATCCGACGAACAGATGAATTGGAAAAAATACGCCGCGAGTGTCCTTATTTTTTCTGCAATCGGACTTATCGTTGTTTTTCTGATGCAGCTTTTGCAGGGGACTCTGCCCGGCAATCCGCAGGGGCTTCCCGCCGTTCCTTGGGATTTATCCTTTAACACCTCCGCAAGCTTTGTTACAAACACAAACTGGCAGTCCTACAGCGGCGAAGCAACTCTCAGCTATTTGACACAGGCGCTTGGGCTAACAGTTCAAAACTTTGTTTCGGCGGCAAGCGGAATTGCCGTGCTGTTCGCTCTCATTCGCGGCTTTGTGCGAACTGCATCTGTCGGCTTGGGCAGCTTTTGGGTTGATATGACGAGAATTATTTTTTACATTCTCATTCCGCTTAATCTTCTTATTGCCATTGCACTTGTCGGCGGCGGTGTTGTTCAAAGCCTAAAGCCCGCCGAAACGGTTTCGCTTGTTGAGCCTATCGCCGTCACGGCGGAGGGCGAAATTATCGAAAACGCCGTAATTGACGAAGCCGCACAAACCGTCACGGTTGACGGCGCGCTCGTTGAGAACGCGGAAATTGTAACGGAGCAAATTGTTCCCCTCGGCCCTGCCGCAAGTCAGGTTGCAATAAAGCAGACAGGCACAAACGGCGGCGGCTTCTTTGGAACAAACTCCGCACATCCGCTTGAAAACCCGAACGCATTTACAAACATAATCGAAATGCTCTCCATTCTGCTCATCCCCGTTGCCCTCTGCTTTACCTTTGGGCGAAATGTTGGAAACAAAAAGCAGGGTATAGCGATTTTTGCGGCAATGTTCATCTGCCTTGTAATCGCGCTTTCAACAATTGCCGTTAGTGAACAGGCGGCAACGCCTCAGCTAATCCAAGACGGCGCGGTTGACATTTCAACCATAAACCAAGCGGGCGGCAACCTAGAGGGCAAGGAAACCCGTTTTGGAATTGCAGGCTCCGCAACCTGGTCGGCCTTTACAACGGCGGCCTCCAGCGGCTCTGTTAACGCCATGCATGACAGCTACACGCCAATAGGCGGCATGGTGACAATGCTCCAAATGCAGCTCGGCGAGGTAATTTTCGGCGGTGTCGGCTGCGGACTTTACGGAATGCTTGCCTTCGCCATTTTAACGGTTTTCATAGCCGGCCTGATGGTTGGCAGAACGCCCGAATTTTTGGGCAAAAAAATTGAGCCGTATGAGATGAAGTGGTCCGTTATAGTCTGCCTTGCAACTCCCCTTGTAATTCTAATCGGCAGCGGCATCGCGGCCATCGTTCCAAGTGTTGCGGATAGCCTGCGCAACTCGGGTGCACACGGCTTTTCGGAGCTGCTATACACCTTTTCCTCCGCCGGCGGCAACAACGGCTCCGCCTTTGCGGGCTTTAACGCCAACACGGTTTTCCTAAATGTTTCTATAGCGCTCTGTATGCTTGCGGCAAGATTTGTGCCCATCATAGGAACGCTTGCAATCGCGGGCAGTCTTGCGGGAAAAAAGAAAATTGCAACCACCGCCGGAACACTTTCGACCACAAACGCAATGTTTGTTTTTCTGCTGATATTCGTCGTGCTGCTCATAGGCGCGCTCAGCTTCTTCCCCGCCTTGGCACTTGGGCCTATTGCGGAATTTTTCCAAAGCATAGCATAAAGGAGGTTACATCATGTCTAAGAAAAACGATAGCACAATGCTCGACAAAAGGATGGTTTTGTCGGCGATTAAGGACTCCTTTGTGAAGCTTGCCCCAAAAACGCAGGCGGGCAATCCGGTCATGTTCCTTGTATATATATCGGCAATTTTAACAAGCGTGCTCTGGGTCTTATCGCTTTGCGGTATTCTCTCCGCCGGTGCGGGCTACACCCTCGCCGTTGCGATTATCCTGTGGTTCACAACGCTTTTTGCAAACTTTGCAGAGGCTGTTGCGGAGGGTCGCGGCAAAGCGCAGGCGGATTCTCTCCGCGCGGCAAAGCGCGATGTTCAGGCAAGCCGCATTCCCTCCCCCGACAAAAAAGCCGCAATCACAAAGGTTTCCTCCGTCACGCTCAAAAAGGGCGACTATGTAATAGTCCACGCCGGCGAGCAAATTCCGGCGGACGGCGAGGTGGTTGACGGCGCGGCATCGGTTGACGAGAGCGCCATAACAGGCGAATCCGCACCCGTAATCCGCGAATCCGGCGGCGACAGAAGCGCCGTTACGGGCGGCACAACCGTGCTCTCCGATTGGATAGTGGTGCTTGTTACAAACGAAGCGGGCGAGAGCTTTTTGGACAAAATGATAGCTATGGTTGAGGGCGCGGCGCGAAAAAAGACCCCGAACGAAATCGCACTTCAAATTTTTCTGATAGCTCTAACGGCAATTTTCATTCTGGTAACGCTTTCGCTTTACACCTACTCCGAATTTTCCGCAAAGCAGGCGGGAATTGCAAACCCAACCTCACTTGTAACGCTTGTTGCGCTTCTTGTTTGCCTTGCCCCAACCACCATTGGCGCGCTCCTCTCCGCAATCGGCATCGCGGGAATGAGCCGTTTAAACAGCGCAAATGTTCTTGCAATGAGCGGCCGCGCAATTGAAGCCGCAGGCGATGTTGACATTTTAATGCTCGACAAAACCGGCACAATCACCCTCGGAAACCGTCAGGCACACGCCTTTGTGCCCGTTTTGGGTCACGATGAGCGCGAGCTTGCGGAGGCGGCACTGCTTGCCTCTCTTGCAGACGAAACGCCGGAGGGTCGAAGCGTTTTGGCTCTTGCCAAGGAGCGCTTTGACCTATCCGCAAACGCTAATGACTACAAAAACGCAAGCTTCATTGAGTTTACCGCAAAAACCCGCATGAGCGGCGTTGATTACGACGGAAACGAAATCCGCAAGGGTGCGGCAGAGTCCGTTAAGGAATATGTCCTTGCAAACGGCGGCCGTTATTCCGATGAATGTGACAAGGCTGTGCGCGACATTTCAAACGACGGCGGCACCCCGCTTGTGGTTGCGAAAAACCACGAGGTGCTCGGCGTTATACACCTCAAGGACATCATTAAAAAGGGTGTTAAGGAAAAATTTGCAGAGCTTCGAAAAATGGGCATTAAAAGCATTATGATAACGGGCGACAACCCGCTGACAGCGGCGGCAATCGCGGCAGAGGCCGGAGTTGACGACTTTTTGGCAGAGGCAACGCCCGAAGCAAAGCTTGAAATGATTAGAGATTTTCAGGCGAAGGGTCACCTCGTTGCAATGACGGGTGACGGCACAAACGATGCTCCCGCGCTGGCACAGGCGGACGTTGCGGTTGCCATGAACACCGGCACACAGGCGGCAAAGGAAGCGGGCAACATGGTTGACCTCGACTCCTCCCCAACAAAGCTAATCGACATTGTGCGCATAGGCAAGCAGCTTTTAATGACCCGCGGAAGCCTTACAACCTTTTCAATAGCGAACGATTTGGCAAAATATTTTGCAATAATCCCCGCGCTGTTCATGGGGCTTTACCCCGGTCTGTCCGCGCTGAACATCATGGGTCTGCACTCGCCGGAAAGCGCCGTGCTCTCGGCAATAATTTATAACGCGCTCATCATAGTTGCCCTTATCCCGCTCGCACTAAAGGGCGTTAAATACCGCGAGGTATCGGCGGGCAAGCTGCTCTCCCGAAACCTTCTCATCTATGGTGTCGGCGGCCTTGCCGCCCC
>JAVVUU010000032.1:0-3452 GCA_036653035.1 Oscillospiraceae bacterium | reverse complement strand
CCTACATATTGTGGGTATGCGTATGCAATTCGCGCCTTGCTCATGGCTGTTAAAATCAACACAGGGAGGTGATTTGAGTGAATGATATGCGGGCAAACCCCGATGATATTTTACGAAAAATCAACGAAGAAACAAAGGCTCAGGCTCAAATGAGAGGGCATCTGAAGCTGTTTTTCGGCTATGCCGCCGGTGTCGGCAAAACCTTTGCCATGCTAAAGGCGGCGCACGCCGCAAAGCGTCGGGGCGTTGATGTTGTCATTGGCTACATTGAGCCGCACACAAGACCTCAAACCACTGCCCTCATGAACGGACTTGAAAAGCTCCCCGCCCTGTCCGTTCCCTACAAAAACATCAGCTTGCAGGAATTTGATTTGGACGCCGCAATTCGCCGCCGCCCAAAGCTTATTTTGGTTGACGAGCTTGCCCACACGAATGCCGAGGGCTGTCGCCACGCAAAGCGCTATCAGGATATTGAGGAGCTTTTAAAGTGCGGGATTGACGTTTATTCAACCGTCAATGTTCAGCACATTGAAAGCCTGAACGACATGGTTGCCTCCGTAACCGGCGTTATAGTGCGCGAGCGCATACCCGACCACGTTTTTGACAATGCCGACCAGGTGGAGCTTTTGGACGTTGAGCCGGAGGAGCTAATCGAAAGGCTCAACACCGGAAAAATTTATGGTGACGTGCAGGCGCAAAAGGCGCTTGGAAACTTTTTTGTCAAGGAAAACCTTGTTTCCCTACGCGAGCTTGCGCTTCGGCGCTGTGCGGATAGGGTAAACAAGCTTGCGGAGCGCGCAAAGCTTGTGCCAAACGGCCACTATTCCGATGAGCACGTTTTGGTTTGCCTGTCGTCCTCCCCCTCAAACCCAAAAATTATCCGCACTGCGGCGCGGATGGCGGCGGCCTTCAAGGGCAGCTTCACGGCGCTCTTTGTTGAAAGCCCCGATTTTGACGTTATGAGCGATGAGAACAAAAAAAGACTGCGCGGCAACATCCGCATTGCCGAACAGCTTGGTGCCACAATAGAAACCGTATATGGCGACGATATTGCCGTGCAAATTTCCGAATTTGCACGGATTTCGGGCGTTTCGAAGATAGTTGTCGGGCGAAGCAATGCGAAAAAGCGCTCCCTTTTCGGCACTCCAACCTTGGTGGAGCAGCTAACGGAAAACGCGCCCGCGCTTGAAATTTACATCATCCCCGACAAGCTTGCCGCAGTCCCCTACAAGGGCAAAAAGGCGCGTTCTTTGCCGAAAACGGCGGAGTTTTTCAAGAATTTAATACGCTCTCTGTGCGTTCTTGCGGCGGCAACTCTCGTTGGCTTTGGGTTTTATGAGGCGGGCTTTTCGGAGGCAAACATAATCACCGTCTATATTTTCGGCGTACTCGCAACCGCCGTCATAACAACTCAGCAAATGTTCAGCATGGTGTCGTCGGTTGTCAGCGTTTTAACCTTCAACTTCTTTTTCACTGTTCCCCGCTTCACACTAAACGCCTATGACAGCGGCTATCCCGCAACCTTCCTCATCATGTTTTTCTCGGCTTTCCTCACAAGCTCACTCGCCGTTCGCATCAAGCGTCACGCAAAGCAGGCGGCGCGAAGCGCCTTTCGCACAAGGGTGCTCCTTGAAACGAACCAGCTTTTACAGCGCGAAAAGGAGCAGGGCGGGATTGGTGCCGTAACGGCGCACCAGCTTGTAAAGCTGCTCCATCGCGATGTTGCGCTCTATTTATCGGAGAACGAGGAGCTTTCTGCGCCAACCATCTATTACAGCGACAGCGCCGAGCATCCGCTTGCGGACTACACCGGCGAGAACGAAAAAGCGGTTGCCGCTTGGGTTTTTAAAAACAACAAGCGCGCGGGCGCAAGCACCGCAACGCTCAGCAACGCGAAGTGCCTTTACATGGCAATTCGTGTGAACGACACGGTTTACGGTGTTGTTGGCATAGCAATAAGCGCCGACCCGCTAAGCCCGGCGGAGAGCAACATTGTGCTCTCCATCCTCGGTGAATGTGCCATTTCGCTCGAGAACAATTTTGTTTCAAAGCAGCGCGAGGAGGCCGCAGCACACGCAAAGAACGAACAGCTTCGCGCCGACCTCCTCCGCGCCATTTCCCATGATTTTCGCACACCGCTGACGAGCATTTCCGGCAACGCGGGCATTCTTCTTGCAAGCGGTGACGCTATTGACGATGAGAAAAAGCAAAAGCTTTATTCAAACATCTATGACGACTCGCTCTGGCTGATAAATCTCGTTGAAAACCTCCTCTCCGTTACGCGCATTGAAAACGGCACGATGAAGCTTAACATGACCGCCGAGCTTATGGACGAGGTTATAGACGAAGCCTTATCGCACATAAATAACCGAAAACAGGAGCACACCATAACAGTTCGCCGCTCCGAGGAAATGATTTTGGCGGAGATGGATGCGCGGCTCATTGTGCAGGTTATAATAAATCTTGTGGACAACGCGATTAAATACACGCCGCCGAATACCGAAATCTGCATAGACACACGCAAGGTCGGCGACACGGTTTTTGTGGAGGTTTTGGACAAGGGCAAAGGAATTTCCGACGAGGCAAAGCCGAAAATTTTTGATATGTTCTACACCGCCGGCACAAAAATTGCCGACAGCCGCCGAAGCTTGGGGCTTGGACTTTCGCTCTGCAAGGCCATAATCACGGCGCACGGCGGCGAAATTTCCGTACACGACAACAAGCCGAGCGGAGCCGTTTTCCGCTTTACACTAAGGGCAAAGGAGATTGCAATTTATGAATAAATCTTTCGTTTTGATTGTTGAGGACGACCCCGCCGTTCGAAACCTTATTTCAACAACCCTTGAAACGCACGACTACAAATTCCGCGCCGTTGCAACCGGCGAGGAGGCAATTCTTGAAGCGGCTTCCTACAATCCCGAGGTAATACTGCTTGATTTGGGACTGCCCGATATGGACGGTGTTTCGGTCATTCGCAAGGTGCGTTCATGGTCGAATATGCCAATTATTGTCATCAGCGCAAGGAGCGAGGACGCGGACAAAATTGACGCGCTGGACGCGGGCGCGGACGACTACCTCACAAAGCCATTTTCTGTTGACGAGCTGCTTGCGCGGCTTAGGGTGACTTTTCGGCGCATAAACACCGTTTCTCCCGGCCCCGAAGCTTCGATTTTCATAAACGGCGACCTCAAAATCGACTACGCCGCCGGCTGTGCCTATATGCGCGGCGAGGAGCTGCACCTAACGCCAATTGAATACAAGCTGCTCTGCCTGCTCTCGCGCAATGTCGGCAAGGTGCTCACACACACCTTTATAACGCGCGAAATTTGGGGCAGTGCTTGGGATAACGAGGTTGCATCACTGCGTGTTTTTATGGCGACGCTGCGCAAAAAGCTGGAAAAATCGCCGGGGCCGCCGCAGTATATTCAAACCCATGTGGGGGTGGGGTATCG
>JAVVUU010000031.1:0-14999 GCA_036653035.1 Oscillospiraceae bacterium | reverse complement strand
AAGGAGGATGGGATGAACTGCAAGGAATGGAAAATACCGCTTTTGAGCGACTTTGCGCCGGAAGCTCTTGTCGGCTCCGGCTACACACCGCTGTTGTCTGCAATATTATCGGCGCGCGGAATTAAAACTCCCTCCGCCGCAAAAGCCTACCTTATGCGCGGCGAGGATTTGATGTGCGATCCCCTCCTGCTTGAAGATATGAATAAGGCCGTTTCCCGAATTGAGCTTGCCGAAGCACGTCACGAAAAGCTTGCCGTCTATGGTGACTACGATGTTGACGGCATAACCGCCTCCTGTCTGCTTTGCGACTATCTTCTCTCTCGCGGAATTGACTGCGAGGTCTACATACCGGACAGACTAAACGAGGGCTACGGTGTCAACCGAGAAGCCATCGCAGCGCTCCATGAACGCGGCATCGGACTTGTCATAACCGTTGATTGCGGAATTACGGCGCTTGAAGAAACTCAGTTTGCAACGAGCCTTGGAATGGACATAATAATCACAGACCACCACGAATGTCCTCAGCTTCTCCCCGAAGCCGTTGCCGTAATAGACCCCCGCCGTCACAACTCAAACTATCCCTTCGACTGCCTTGCCGGTGTCGGAGTTGCTTTTAAGCTTGTCTGCGCGCTTTCCGGTGACGCATTGCTCACCCTCTCCCGCTATGCCGACCTTCTTGCCGTTGGCACAATTGCGGATGTAATGCCCTTAACGGGCGAAAATCGGCTTTTCGCATTTCGCGGTCTTGAAAAGCTTAAAACAAACCCGCGTCCCGGCTTTGCGGCGCTTTTGGAAGAATCCGGCGCGGCTCAAAAGCCAATAAGCGCCTCCACAGTCGGCTTTGTTCTTGCCCCAAGAATTAACGCCGCCGGCAGGCTTTGCAAAACCGCATCCTCCGTAAAGCTTCTTCTTTCAAATTCTCCCGACGAGGCTTCCGTTTTTGCAAAGGAGCTTTGCACCCTAAACCGCCGCCGTCAGGAGCTTGAAACCGAGGTTTGGGATGAAGCCACCGAAGCCCTCACCGCCGAGCTTCCAAGCGCGCCCATCGTGCTTTGCAGTGAAAGCTGGCACCCCGGCGTTGTCGGAATTGCCGCATCACGGCTGACGGAAAAATTCGAGCTTCCCGCCATTATGATTTGTCTTAACGGCGGCATGGGCAAAGGCTCCTGCCGTAGCTATGGCGATTTTAACCTTTTCAAAGCACTAACCGCCTGTTCCGAGCACCTTGAAAGCTTTGGCGGCCACGCCTTTGCCGCGGGTCTAAACATTCTTCCCGACAACATTGAAGCCTTTCGCCGCGCACTTGCGGCATATTACCTTGCAAACCCTCCAACAGCTCACCCCGCCTTGGAGCCGGAGCTTCTCATAACAAACCCCTCCATTTTAAGCACAGAGGGCGTTTCCTCTCTCGGCGATTTGGAGCCTTGCGGAAGCGGCAATCCACGCCCGCTAATGTGCATCAGTGACGCACATTTGGACTCCCTCTCCCCCATCGGCGGCGGCAAGCACCTCCGCATGAAAATTTCGAAGGACGGCACTTCCTTCGACTGCGTTTTCTTCTCACATTCTCTTGAAGATGTATCTGTTTCGGAGGGTGACTCTATAGACCTCTGCTTCGTCCCTCAGATAAACGACTTTCAGTCGCGCCGTAGTGTACAACTCCTAATCTCCGCCGTCCGCCCCTCGGAAACGCTGAAAAGCTGTCATCAAATTTTGTCGTATTCTGACATTGAGCCGGAGGAGCTAATCTCATTTCGCCCCGAAAGGGACGAGCTTGCCCGCATTTGGCGAACAATTCAGCGTGCGGACGGCCACATGGAATTTGGCTTTGAGCGGCTTTCCGGCATCCGCAAATTCGGTACTCTGGAGCCTGTAAAAATCTGCCTGTGTCTGCGCATATTTAATGAACTGAAGCTGCTTTCGCTGGACGAACAAAACGGGCGCGTCAGTGTCCTTATCCGCGACAATGCGGAAAAAACCGCTCTTGAAAACTCCCCTCTTTTCCGCCTGCTTTGGCGGTCAAAGCTATCCGCAATCTAAGTCACCCCCAATACTTTATCAAGAATTTTGCATCCAAGTCCTAAGACATCGCTTCTGTCCGCCGTTTTTTCCCGCGGGCAGTTTGAAATACAGAGGTAACATACTATGCAGGAAGAAAAAAAAATTGTGCCTGTATCGGTTCCCGATATGTATGCACAGCTCGAAAAAAGTGTTCTCGATTTTAACCCCACGGCTGACATGGGGCGTATTCATGCTGCCTATGAGTGTGCCGTTCTCGCCCACAGCGGTCAAAAGCGCCGTGATGGCTCCGATTACGTCACCCACACCATTGCCGCCGCGCAGATTTGCGTTGAAATGGGCTTGGATGAGGACTCCATAGTTGCCGCGCTTCTTCACGACTGCATTGAGGACACCTCCCTAACTCACGATGACATCGCCAAGCAATTCGGCACAACCGTTGCCGACATTGTCGAGGGCGTTACAAAGCTGACGCGCGTCCAATACACCAGCAAAGAGGACGAGCAGATGGAAAATATGCGCAAAATGCTCATGGCAATGGCAAAGGACATTCGCGTCATCCTCATAAAAATTGCCGACCGCCTGCACAATATGCGCACAATGGACTACCAAACCAAGGAAAAACAGCGCACAAAATCCCTTGAAACCATGGAAATTTACGCCCCCATAGCTCACCGACTCGGAATGCAGCGCGTAAAATGGGAGCTTGAGGATTCCTCGCTTTACTACCTCGACCCCATTGGCTACAAGGAAATTACAGACGCTCTTGATGAGCGCATGAGCACCCTTGAAAGCTTCATTGACAATGTTGAAACCCACATAAAGGAGCGCCTTGCCGACTGGGGCATCAACGCAACCATTGAAAGCCGCATTAAGCACATTTACAGTATTTACCGCAAAATGTATTCCCAAAACAAAGGGATTTATGAAATTTTTGACCTCTGCGCTTTCCGCGTAATTGTGGACAGCATAGCCGACTGCTACAATGTTCTCGGCCACATCCACGATATGTTTAAGCCGCTTCCGGGCAGATTTAAGGACTACATCAGCACCCCAAAGCCCAATATGTATCAGAGCATCCACACAACCGTAATCGGCTCGGAGGGCATCCCCTTTGAGGTGCAAATCCGCACCCGCGAAATGCACCACACCGCCGAATACGGTGTTGCGGCGCACTGGAAATACAAGTCCGGCGAGCAGGGCGTTAAAATTGGCGACGAGGAAAAGTTTGCATGGATACGCCGCCTTTTGGAGGCTCAGCAGGACAGCGACGCGCAGGACTTTTTCCACGACCTCAAAATTGATATGTTCTCCGACGAGGTTTTTGTTTTCACACCTCAGGGTGACGTTATAAATCTTCCTGCCGGCGCAACCCCCATCGACTTCGCCTATGGCATCCACTCCGCAATCGGAAACCACATGATTGGTGCAAAGGTAAACGGCCGCATTGTTTCCTTCGACACCGTTCTTCAAAACGGCGACATAGTTGAGGTCATAACCTCCCGCGCCTCTGCCGGCCCCAGCCGCGACTGGATGAAGCTTGCAAAAAGCGGTGCCGCGCGTTCAAAAATAAAGCAGTGGTTCAAAAAAGAAAAGCGCGAAGAAAACATCATTCAAGGCAAAGCCTCCTTTGAATCCGAGCTTCGCCAAGCCGGCATTTCCATGGCAACAATAATGGACGAGGAAATGCTTCCCCACATTTTAAAAAAGCTTGCCGTAACCACCTTTGATGACGTTTACGCCTCCATAGGCTATGGTGGAATGACGGCAACCCGCGCTGTAAACCGCGTTAAGGACGAAATTTTAAGAAGTCAAAAAATTCCGCCCAAAACCAGCATTGAAAAAATAACCGAGCGCGCCGAGCTGCGCAAATCACAGCAGGTCGAAAAGCATTCCATCCACGGCGTTTTGGTTGAGGGCTTGGACAATTGCCTTGTCAAGTTTTCCCGCTGCTGCACCCCTGTGCCCGGTGACGAAATTGTCGGCTTCATAACGCGCGGCTACGGCGTTTCCGTCCACAGAGCAGATTGCAAAAACTACCTCACCAGCCGCGACAACCCCGAGGATGGCGGGCGTTGGATTGATGTCAGCTGGACAGACGCCACAAACGAAAGCTATGTAACCACCATCAAGATTTTGGCTCGCGAGCGCAGCGGATTTCTTATGGACTTGGCAACCGTTTTAAACTCCTTGAGCGCAAAGGTTTTGAGCCTTTCCGCCCGCGCTGTCGATGGCACAAAATCAACAGCAACCGTAACCTTGGAGGTCAAAAGTCTTGCCGACCTCGACACCATAATAGCCCGTCTGCGAACAGTATCCGGCGTTTCCGAAATCACTCGAACGGGCGACTGAAATTCATTACAATAAAAACGCGGTCGGTATCCAACAATGGATTCCGACCGCGTATTTCTATATTCGCTTAACCGCGCATTGCTTCCTGCATGAAGTAGTTGCAGCTTCTTTCTCTCGCCAAAGAGCTTACCTCCATGTGGCCGGGGTAGACCTCGAAGTCGCCTTGAAGCTCACAGAGCTTTTTTAGAGAATTCATCATCGCTTCGCCGTTGCAGCCGGGCAAATCCGTGCGTCCGCAGGAGTCGCGGAAAAGGGTGTCGCCCGTAAAAAGTGCATCGCCGCAGCGGAATGTAACGCTTCCCTCGGAATGTCCCGGGGTTTCAATGACTTCAAATTCCAAAGCGCCGAGGGTAATTTTGTCCCCCTCCTTGAAAAACAAGGTGCCCTTGGGTGGAGAAAATCTGTAGCCCAGCTCGGTTAAGGATTTGCGAACATCCTTTTCGCTCATCCAAACCGCCGCGCCGGTTTCCTTGTGGAGTTCATCAACCGCACCGGTGTGGTCAAAATGACCGTGCGTTAGGAGAATTAGACGGCATTTGAGCTTGTTTATTTCGAGGTAGTTCATGATAATGTTGGAGTCGGCACCGGGGTCGATAACCGCACATTCAAGCGTGTTTTCGTCGGTGACGATGTAGCAATTCGTCTGTATGTGACCCAGTGTAAATGATTTTATAAGCATATTTGGCCTCCTGATTTGAAGTAGTGATGTGTGTTATATGCGGAATTATGCTATTTGTTCAGTGCCGACAGGTAGTCCTCCGCCGCTTCGGTTTTGCCGAGCGCGGACAGCGAAAGCTTTGAAAAATCGAAGCGGTCGCGTGCAAGGCGGATGATGTCCTCACGCGTTACGGCATCATATTTGGCAATTATTTCGTCCGTTGTCAGGCATTTGTTGAGCGCAAGCATGGCATTTCCAAGCTTTACCATTCGGGAGGAGGTGGATTCAAGCCCCATTACAAGCGAGGATTTTGCCTGCTCACGCGCTCTTTGAAGCTCCTCCTCCGAAGCGCCGTTTTCGGCAAAGCTTCGAAGCTCATCGCCAATTAGGGAGAGGGTTCGCATTTCGGTTTCCTTGCCGACAGCGGTTGCAACCGCAAGCAGGCCGTTGTCCTCAAAGGTCGCTTGAAATGTGTATACGGAGTAGCAAAGACCGTACTTTTCGCGGATATTTTGGAAGAGCCTTGAGGACACTCCCCCGCCCAAAATTGTGCTGAGGAGGTTTATTGCAAAGCGCTCATCGCTCTTAACGGAGTTTGAGGGGAAGGCAATGCAAAACTGATTTTGCTCGGTTTTTTTGCGGCGCGCCGTGGTGTTTATGCTGTATGAAGCTTTCCTCGGCTTTACGCATTTCACCTTTTCCATGGAGGAAAATTTTTCTTTTATGCGGTCAAGGTGGCTCTCATCGAAGCTGCCGCAGAGGGAAATTACGATGTTTCCCGCCGTGTAATGGCGCTCCTTATATGCCTTTAAGCTTGCGCCGGTCATTGGGGCAAGAGTTGATGGCTTTCCCAAAACGGGACGGCCAAGCGCGCCCTTGTAGCAGCCGGAAATTAGGCGTTCGTAGCACACATCATCCGGCGTGTCCTCATACATTCCAATTTCCTCAAGAATTACGCCGCGCTCGCTCTCCGCTTCGGACTCGTCAAAGGCGCAGTCGAAGAACATTTCGGTTAGGAGGTCAATCGCCGTGTTGAGGTGCGTGTCCAAAACCTTGGCATAGAAGCAGGTGGATTCGCGGGTGGTATAGGCGTTTATTTGGCCGCCTATGGAGTCCATTTTGTAGGCAAGCTCTGCCGCGGAATGGTTTATTGTGCGCTTAAAAAGCATATGCTCGATGAAGTGGGCACTTCCATTTTCCGCCTGCTGCTCATATCTTGAGCCGACTCCGACAAAAATTCCGATTGCGGCGGAGCGCACGGCGGGCATCTTTTCATAGATGATGCGAAGACCGTTTGGGAGGCTTATGATTTCATGCATAGTGAGGGTTTCTCCGTTTCTTGTTAGGGGGTATAGCTATCCCGCATAGGCTAATATTCGCGGCTATCGCTGCCGTCGGTTTTGATTGAAGTTATTTTTTCACTGCCGTCAAATGAGGTTTCGCGGGAAAAAATGCGGTTGCCGCAGAGGTTTATTTCACGGTTGAGGGAATAGGTGTCCGCAGGTGGAGCGGATTTTTCAATGACGGTGTCGGTGTTGTGCCCGCCCTCCGCGTTTAGGGTTAGGAGGTGAAGCGAGGTTTCTGTAAATGCTCCGTCACTGTTTCTTACACCGCCTATGTAGAATATTTGGTCATTTGCGACAAGGCTTTTAACCTTCCCTGCTTCGGCTACAAGCTCCAACGGTGCGCCGAGAGCGCCGCTTGTTGGAACGGCACAAAGCCTGCCGTCCGGAAAATCACCCTGACTGTCGCGCATTGAGAGATAGACCTTGTCACCGGCTATTTGCATACCGGCAATGAAAGCCGTTGTGCCGCTTCGGTCGGTGTAAAAGTCCTCTGACAGGGGGGTGTCTGACGGGCCGCCATAGACGCAGATGGGATTTTTTCCGTCAAGGTCACTGACGTAGAGCGCAACATGGTCATATGGTGAATAGAAGGGGTTGAAAAGCATTTCAAGGTAGCAGAGCTTTTCGCCGTCTGTTGTGAAAAATGAAAGCTTATTGCCCATGTCGGCAACTACAATTTCCTCCTTGCCGCCAATTTTTGCGCGGCAAAGCTGAGTTGGTCTGCTGTAGCTGACTCTTATTGGTGCGCTTGATGAGGTTACAGCAGGGTTTGATGTATACTTGATGGGAGCTTTTGCCGTGCCGGAGGTTATATAGTACATATAGCCGTTTATAATTGTAAAATTTTCATAGGCGGCGCTTGCGGAAAGCTGTGCTGTTCCACCGCTTGTTTCCGCAGTTAGTATACCTCCGCAGGGGCGCTCGGAAAGCTCTGTTTTAAGGTCTGTTCCGTCCGGCTTGCAGGAATAAACCGCTTCATAAAGAAAGTCTTGGCCGCTGACCTTGCCCGCGTCCCGTCTGCCTGTTTCCGCAACAAAAAACAGCCTGCCGTTATAGAAATTAAGGCTTTTAACTGTTGATTTGGAGCCGCTTGCCATGGCTCTTTCGGAGCTTGGCACGCCCTCAAAAATAGTTGCCGCCTTGTTTTCTCCCTTGGCTATGCGGTGGATGCTGTTGCTCTTGATGAAATAAATGTTGCCGTCCTTTTCAAGTGCAAAGCCGCCCGATTGAATGTTTCCGGAGAGGTTGCCAAGCTTTTCCGTGCCTAAAAGCGATGCTGTCGGCGTTTCCTCGGGGAGCGCGGCGGAGTTTGTTGGTTCGGCACTCGGCGCCGCCGTTTCGGGCGCGGCAGAGGGGCTTACCTCTGCGGGAAGTGGCTTTTTGTCGCAGCCTGTGAGTAGGAAAAGTGAAAGTATGGTTGCCGCGAAAATAACATATGTTTTTTTCATAGATTACAAACCTCCCATGCGCTCGGCGCATTATGTCAAAAAAATATCGGAGCGGGGATACTCCCGCCCCGATTAAACTTGTTGCTTTAATGGGTTTTAGACGCGACTCAAGCCGAAAAGTTCCATTTTGAAATGATACATGGACTAATCTGTCAGCCCCTGTGCTTCGCGCTCTTTCATTGCGTCCTTGCGGGAGAGGTTCACTCTGCCGCGCTCGTCAACCTCAACAACCTTGACCCAGGTCATGTCGCCAACATTGACAACGTCTTCAACCTTTTCGGTGCGCTTGAACTCAAGGTCCTTGATGTGGCACATTCCGTCCTTGCCGGGAACCATTTCGACGAAGGCGCCGATGGGGATGATGCGGACGACCTTGCCGTAGTAGAGGTGACCGACCTCGGGCACGAAAACAATGTTTTGGATGATGGCTTGCGCCTTCTTGCAGGCTTCGTAATCTTCACTGGCGATATAGATGGAGCCGTCGTCGTCAATGTCGATTTTGCAGCCGGTGTCGGCGGTAATTTTTTGGATGACCTTTCCGCCGGAGCCGATAACTTCGCGGATTTTGTCGGGGTCGATGTGCATGGTGACCATCTTGGGGGCGGTTTCCGCAAGCTCGGCGCGGGGCTCCGCAATGCAGGGAAGCATGATTTCGTCAAGGATTTGGATGCGGGCTTCGCCGGTGATTTCCAAAGCGTTTTTGATGACTTCATGGGTCAGACCGTCGTTTTTGAGGTCCATTTGGATGGCGGTGATGCCCTTCTTTGTGCCGGCGACTTTGAAGTCCATTTCGCCGTGGAAGTCCTCAACGCCTTGAATGTCGATAAAGGTGGTGAAGCGATCCTCATCGGTGATGAGTCCGCAGGAGATGCCTGCAACGGGGGCTTTGATGGGAACACCGGCGTCCATAAGGGCGAGGGTGCTGCCGCAGATGCTGCCCTGTGAGGTGCTGCCGTTTGAGGAGAGAACCTCGGAAACAAGACGGATGGCATACGGAAATTCATCAATAGAGGGGATGACAGGCTCCAGTGCCTTTTCGGCAAGTGCGCCATGGCCAAACTCGCGGCGGTTTGTTGAGCGGCTTGCTCTTGCTTCACCGACGGAGTAGGAGGGGAAGTTGTAGTGGTGCATGAAGCGCTTGGAATCTTCTTCCCAAATGGTGTCAAGCTTTTGAGCGGCGGAGAGAGTGTTTAGGGTGGCAACGGTTAGGACTTGGGTTTGTCCGCGTGTGAACAGACCGGAGCCGTGAACCTTGGGGAGCAGGCCGACCTCTGCGGCGAGAGGACGAATTTCGTTCATCGCTCTGCCGTCTACGCGCTTGCCGGAAAGCAGCCATGCTTTGACGACTTTTTTCTGGATGCGGTAGAGGATTTCTTCCATATATTTGCCCATTTCGGGGAATTGCTCGCCATATTTTTCGGTGACCTTATCGACCCACTCGTTGACTCTTTCCTCGCGGATGTTCTTGTCGTCCGTGTCCATGCAGTATTCCATGCCGGACATTTCGTTGTTGCAGAGGGTTGCGAAAAGCTCGTCATCGAAAGCAGCGTGCTCATAGGTGAACTTGGGCTTGCCAATTTCGGTGACCATGGTGTCGATGAGGTTTAGAACGGGCTGAAGTGCTTCATGAGCCGCAACTATGCCTTCATACATAACGTCGTCGGCAATTTCGTTGCCGCCCGCTTCAATCATAACGACCTTTTTGTGTGTGGCCGCAACGGTGACGTTCATTTGGCTTATTTCTCTCTCGGCCTTTGTGGGGTTAAAGAGATACTTTTCGCCATCCCAACCGACTGCAATGCCGGCGATGGGGCCATTGAAGGGAACATCGGAAATTGCAACAGCGGCGCCTGCGCCGATCATTGCAGTGATTTCGGGGGAGCAGTCGCGGTCAACAGAGAGCACGGTGCAGCTGATGACAACATCGTTGCGGAGGTCATACGGGAAAAGGGGGCGCATGGGGCGGTCAATCATGCGGGAGGCCAAAACGGCGGGGAGAGAGGGGCGGGATTCGCGGCGCATAAAGCTGCCCGGGATGCGGCCGACGGCATAGAGCTTTTCCTCAAAATCGACGGAGAGAGGGAAAAAGTCAATTCCGTCACGCGGCTTTGCAGAGGCGGTTACGTTTACCAAAACGGTTGTTTCACCATATTTTGTGAGGACAGAGGCGTTGCAAAGCTCTGCAAGCTTGCCGGTTTCGAATACCAGCGGGCGGCCTGCAAACTCGGTTTCGTAACGCTTTACGTTGGTAAATTCTTTTTTGTTAATTATCATGCGTTATAGCTCCTTTCGGGACTTTAATGAGTCCCATTGGGCGGAGCCGATTCCTTTTAGCACTTGAAAACGTGTTTATCCTGCGGCAAATTTGAACATGGATAAGCAAATTTTCAACTGCTAAAGGGCGGCACTCCGCAAATAAAATTGTGCAGTGAATACTATTTATATTATTGTCACTCGGACAGATAATATTTGAAATGTGCGTAAAATCGCATAATGGGGCTGTTCCGGCAAATAGCGAAACAGCCCCGTAATATGTGTTTTACTTTCTGATGCCGAGCTTTAGGATGCAGGCGCGGTAACGCTCGATGTCCTTCTGTGCGAGATAGTCGAGCAGACGGCGGCGCTTACCAACCATTTTGAGAAGTCCTAAACGGCTGTGGTTGTCTTTCTTGTGAACCTTGAGGTGCTCTGTGAGCTGATTGATACGCTCGGTGAGGATTGCAACCTGAACCTCGGGGGAGCCTGTGTCGGTTTCGTGGGTGCGGTTGTTGTCGATAACTACGGTCTTTTGCTCTTTTGTGATCATATTGATGATCTCCTTTCGTTGAGCTGTGCTGCTGCACTAAAGCTCGTTTACAATGCCCGCAGGCTGAGTGATGGGTGGAAAGGAACCGAAATTATCGGCTATATCCCAAAGACTAAGCACGGGGGCTAAAGCCCTAAAATTGTATCATAAGATGCAATTTTTGTAAAGCTGTATTTTGTTTTGTTCCTCTTTTGGGAAACTATTTGTTTTTGGGAGAGGATGCTTTCATGCGCATGCCGTGGTCGAGGATGCTCTTGCGCAGACGCAGGTTTTTCGGAGTGACCTCCAAAAGCTCATCATCCGCCAAAAACTCCATGCACTGCTCAAGGCTCATGTTGCGCGGGGTGATAAGGCGCAGGCTTTCATCACTGCCGGAGGAGCGCATATTTGAAAGCTGCTTTTTCTTGCAGACGTTGACGGAAATGTCCTCGCTTTTAGGAGATACGCCAACAATCATTCCCGCATAGACGGGCACACCGGCACCGATAAACAAGGCACCGCGCTCCTGAGCGTTGAAAAGTCCGTAGGTGATGGATTCGCCGGTTTCAAAAGCGACAAGCGAGCCTGTTGTGCGGCGGACAACCTCGCCCTTCATGGGGGCGTAGCTATCGAAAACGGAGGCAAGAATTCCCTCGCCGCGCGTGTCGGTCATAAATTCGTTGCGGTAGCCGAAAAGTCCTCTTGCGGGAACGACAAATTCCATTTTCATGCGGTTGCCGAGAGGATTCATTTGAATAAATTCGCCCTTGCGCGAGGAAAGCTTTTCCATGACTGCACCAACGGCATTTTCGGGAACGTCAACAACAACGCGCTCCATAGGCTCGCACATTTTGCCGTCGATTTCGCGAACAAGAACGCGTGGGGGCGAAACCTGAAACTCATATCCCTCACGGCGCATGGTTTCGATGAGGATGGATAAATGCATCTCTCCACGGCCGGAAACATTGAAGGAGTCGCTGTTTTCAACACTTGTGAAATGGAGAGAAACGTCCTTTAGGGTTTCGCGAACAAGGCGCTCGCGGATTTGGCGGGTTGTGACGAAGGTGCCCTCACGACCGGCAAAGGGACTGTCGTTGACGGCAAAGGTCATTTCAATTGTCGGCGCGGAAATTTTAACGAAGGGAAGCGGCTCAACGCAGGCAGGAACACAGATTGTGTCGCCTATTGTAACATCGCCAATGCCGGAAAGAGCTATTATGCTGCCGGCTGTTGCTCTTGTTACGGGCGCTTTTGCAAGTCCTTCATATTCGTAGAGGTTGACGGCCTTTGCGCGGCGAAGCGGGCGCTCCTTGTGGAAATCGCAAACCGTAATTTCTTGGTTTTGGTCTATAATTCCGCGCTCAATGCGGCCAACGGCTATGCGGCCGACATATTCGCTGTAGTCAATTGCAGATACAAGCATTTGCAGAGGTGCGTCGCAATCTTGGTCGGGTGCGGGGATGTAGTCTATAATTGTATCGAACAGTGGACGCAAATCCGTTCCCAAATTGTCGGGTGTTAGGGAGCAAATTCCCTGACGTGCGGAGCAGAAAAGCATTGGGGAATCAAGCTGCTCGTCGGTTGCGTCAAGGTCGAGAAGAAGCTCCAAAACCTCGTCTATTACTTCATAGATGCGCTGGTCGGGGCGGTCAACCTTGTTTACAACAACTATGACCTTGTGGCCAAGCTCCAACGCACGGCCAAGCACAAAGCGGGTTTGGGGCATGGGGCCTTCTGCCGCGTCAACAAGGAGGATTACGCCATTTACCATTTTTAGGATGCGCTCAACCTCACCGCCGAAATCCGCATGGCCCGGGGTGTCAACAATATTGATTTTGCAGTCGCCATAATGCACTGCTGTGTTTTTTGCGAGGATGGTAATTCCGCGCTCACGTTCGAGGTCGCTCGAGTCCATAACGCGATCCTGAACGGACTGATTTTGCCTAAAGGTTCCACTCTGCGCCAAGAGCGCATCCACTAGGGTTGTTTTGCCGTGGTCAACGTGGGCTATGATTGCTACGTTTCTTAAATTGTTCACTGTATCTCCACTTTTCTTTGTAGTATGATTGTTTTATAATTCTAAACACCTATTTTAGCATTCAGTTGCAATAATTGCAAGTAATATTGCAAAAAATCTTTTTATACGCACATCTTCGTTAAAATTTTCGGTTTTTCTTCCAAAATCGTCCATAATATATGACTGTGGATATGCTTGACTGTTTTGGTAAAAGGTAGTATCATATAGCTTAGAAATTTATCTGATAATTTGAACCGAAAGGGTGTGTCGGCATGGGCTTGATGCAAAAAACAGTATGCCCCGAATGTGGAACAGAGTATTCATCTTTAAGAGCAAGTTGCCCCCATTGCGGAGCAAAAAAGAAAAATCCCAGTGACCGAACTCCAACAACGAGCGACGCCGTCCGTAGCGGAACCTCCGCAAATGTTCGCGCCGCCGAAAATTCAAAATGGCAGCTAATATTCGGCCTGTGCATTGTCGCCGCCGTAATAATCGCCGTCATTGTCCTCATCCTAACAACCATAAACGGCAGCTACGATTCTCCCGTTGCCTCCGCTTCACCCACGCCCTCCTCCTCGGCATCCCCTTCACCAACTCCAACACCAACCCCCACACCAACGCCAACCCCAACACCCGTTGTCGAATCCCTCACAATGACCTTTTTAGGCAACAAAACAGAGGGCTTCACAATCCCCGGTGCGGGAAAAACCGTTCAGCTCGGCGCAAAAATCACACCCGCCGAAATAACGGAGCCTGTCAAGTGGGTTTCCTCCGACGAAACCGTTTGCACAGTTGACGCCTCCGGTCTTGTAACAGGCGTTAAGCGCGGCTCGGCAACAATAACCGCAAGCTGCTTCGGCGCAACGGCAAGCTGCCCCGTAATCGTGGGTTAGCCCCCTCCCTATTCATCAAATTATTTTCAAATATTAACGGCGGACAGGCAGAGGCGGGTTTCCCGCTAAAACGCGCTGTCCGTCGTTTTTTAAGAGGATTATAAATGCGCAGCAAAAACAAAAAACCAAGCTATGCAAAGCTTTTTCTTCACACTCTAATGCTCTCTGCGTTCACAATCGGCGGCGGCTATGTAATGATTCCGCTCATGAAGGGGCGCTTTGTTGACAAGCTCGGCTGGATTGACGAGGACGAGCTTGCAGAGCTAACGGCGCTTGGGCAGTCCGCCCCCGGAGCAATGGTCATAAACGTAAATGTGCTGATGGGCTACCGCCTGCTTGGCTTTCGCGGTGCGCTCTGTGCGCTTTCCGGAACGGCTCTGCCGCCCATCCTAATCCTCACACTTGTGTGCACCTTTTATGAGCTTATCCGCGATAACACCTACATCTCCGCCGCCTTTCGCGGCATGAGGGCGGGCGTTGCGGCAGTCATTGCAGACGCGGTTGTAACAATGGCGGCACCTTATTTCAAAAAAGACAAAATCCCATACATTGCAATAATGGCTGCGGCTTTTATAGCGGCATGGGTGCTCAATATCAACTCAGCGTTCATCATCCTCGCCGCCGGTGTGTTGGGGCTTATAATCGGCGCCGTGCAAAAGCACAGGGGGGAAAACGCATGATTTATCTTAGGCTTTTCCTAAACTTTTGTCTAATCGGCTCCCTCGCCTTTGGCGGTGGATATGCCGCGCTCCCGCTCATTTCCGAGCAATGCGTCAACCAAAACGGCTGGCTAACGCTCGCGGAGTTTTCCGATTTACTGACAATTTCTCAAATAACCCCCGGTCCCATCGCAATAAATTCCGCCTCCTTTGTTGGGATGAAGGTTGCGGGGCTTCCGGGCGCTGTTGTCGCTTCTGTCGGCTTCATGCTCCCACCGTTTATCCTTGTCACTGTGCTGTTTTTCCTTTTCAAAAAATATGGCAAGCTCGCCTTTATGCAGAATATTATGAGCGGACTAAAACCCGCTGTTGCCGCGCTTATCGCCGTTGCGGCGGCGGACGTTTTGGCGGAGCTGCTTTTCCCCGGCAACACCTTTTCTTTTTCGTCAATTGATATTTTGTCCGCCGCACTGACCCTTGCCGCGTTCTTCGCCTTGAGAAAAAAGCGCTTGGGTGCTATTGCAACAATCCTCTCCTGCGGCGCAGTCGGCGTTTTGCGCGAGGTACTCACACAGCTTTTGGGCTAAATTGCAGCCGTTTTACTCTCTTCATGATTTTAATAATCTTTGCATTTCGTGTGTCAATTCCCAAAAATCAGAAACATTTTATCAAAACTCCAAACAAATCCCATTTTCCTGTTGACAAACCGTCGATACATGGTGTAGAATAAAACTCGCTGATAATTTGGACGATTGGCGCAGCTGGTAGCGCATCCGCTTGACGTGCGGGAGGTCACAAGTTCGAGTCTTGTATCGTCCACCA
>JAVVUU010000030.1:13460-15482 GCA_036653035.1 Oscillospiraceae bacterium | reverse complement strand
ATGGAGCTTTCGGCCATGGAGATATAATCGTCGCCGGCGACGATTATATGGTCGGTTAGGGTTATGCCCATGGTTTCTAGGGCGGCTTTGATGCGTTTGGTGGTAAATTCGTCCTCAATGGAGGGGATGGCGATGCCGCTGGTGTGGTTGTGGGAGAGGATTACGCTGGTGGCGTTTTTGGCTAGGGCAAGCTCGGCGATTTTTCGGATGCTTACCTCGGCGGAGTTTGGAACGCCGCGAAAAAGCTCTTTGCAGCAGATTATTTTGCATTTTGCGTCGAGGCAGATTACAAAAACCACCTCGTCGCGCTCGAACATATAGCGGGGAACGAGGAATGCGCCGGCTTTTTGGGTGGTGTCTATTATATTGTCGAACTTATTTTTATCCATTATATAGCGGCGGCTGACCTCGGGGATTAGGCGCAGGAGTGCTACGGAATTGTCGCCTATGCCGTTTATTTTGGCAAGCTCCTCTGCGGGGGCTTCAAAAACTGCTTCAAGGCTGCCGAAGTGGTCGAGAAGCTCGTGGGCTATGGGGTTTGTGTCCTGCCGCGGCACTGAAAAGAAGAGCAAAAGCTCAAGGACGTTGTGGTCGTCAAAGGTGTCAAGTCCTTGCTCAAGCAAGCGGTTTTTCATCCGCTCCCTGTGGCCGTCATGTACGCTCATTGGCTTTTTCACTCCTTTAAATCAGATTACTGCAAACCTTGGGTATAATCTTTTTGACAAATAGCCGCTTGCCGATTATTCTAGCACAATTTTCACAATTGCGCAAAAGATAATTTCGTGGTAAGATGATGAAATCGGAGGATTTTGGCTCCTCGGCTTTAAACCCAAAAACACACGGCTAATCGCCAACAGGAACACATGGAGGCTCATGTGAAAAAAATTATTCCCTACCTAAAAGACTTTACAAAGCGCGCGGATATGCTCCTCTTTACGCTTTGTATGATATGCTCAATATTCGGCCTTGTTGTAATTTCCAGTGCAACGGCATCGTTTAATTCCCCGCGCTTTATGTTTGTCCAAATTGTGGCGCTCTTCATAGGCATTGTGCTTTTTGTGCTTTTCACCATCATCGACCTCGACATAATTGCCGACAAGTGGGGGGCAATAGTCGTCTTTGAAATCATTATGATGCTCCTTCTCCTAACGCCCCTCGGCTATGCGGACGACACGGGAAACCGTGCGTGGCTTCGCTTTGGCATAATGGGCATTCAGCCGGCGGAGGTTGTTAAGGTTGCATTTATCGTCGTCATGGCAAAGCACATTAGCTACCTTAAAAACTACAAAAGTCTAAGCTCTCCCCTATCCGTTTTGCAGCTTGTGCTCCACCTCATGTTCATTTTGGGACTGCTTGTTGCCATTTCAAAGGACATGGGCAGCGCATTGGTCTACCTTTTCATTTTCATTGTAATGATTTTCACAGCAGGACTGAAATTTTATTGGTTCATTGCAGGGCTTGCGGCGGCAGCGGCGGCGGCACCGTTTTTTTGGACTCATGTCCTCAACCAACGCTACCGCGACCGAATTTTATGCCCCTACGACCCAACCATTGACCCCTCCGGCTTTGACATTCGCTGGCAGTCAAACCAGAGCAAGCTTGCCCTCGCAAGCGGGCGGCTAGAGGGCACGGGCTTGTACAACGGCCGTCAAACCCAGTCCGGCGCGCTCCCCGCAAAGCAGACGGACTTTATCTTCTCCGTAATCGGCGAGGAGCTTGGCATGATAGCCTGCGTTATAGTCATTTTGCTTCTGCTTGCCATCATAATCCGCTGTATGTATGTCGGCATAAAATCACGCAACACCATGAGTATGCTTGTCTGCTTCGGCGTTGCGGGCAGCCTTATTTTCCAAACCTTTGAAAACATCGGAATGTGCATCGGCATTGCGCCCGTAATCGGCATTACCCTCCCATTTTTTAGCTATGGCGGCTCCTCAATGTTCTCCATGCTTGCCGCAATGGGTCTTGTTTCCGGCGTTAAATACAGGCCAAAGCCGGAACGCTTCCGAAGCTATAAATAGG
>JAVVUU010000030.1:3835-13360 GCA_036653035.1 Oscillospiraceae bacterium | reverse complement strand
AAAAACGCACATTGCCGCAGTATAAAGCCTGCGGCAATGTGCGTTTTGCGGTTTCTTAGGGATTAAAGCGCTTTTTCCAAGCGGCTTCGGATGGCGGCGATGAAATCGGTGCTGTTTACTTTTTTGATGTCGGCTCTGTCGCAAAGGGCGGCGAGGTCGCCTGTCATAATGCCGTCCTCAATTGTGTCAAGGCATGCCTGCTCAAGCTTGTCGGCAAACGCCATAAGCGCGGAGCTTTTGTCCATTTCGCCGCGCTTGCGGAGGGCGCCTGTCCATGCAAAAATGGTTGCGATGGGGTTTGAGGAGGTTTGCTCTCCCTTTAGATATTTGTAGTAGTGGCGGGTTATTGTGCCGTGAGCGGCTTCAAATTCGTAGTCGCCGGAGGGGGAAACGAGAACGCTTGTCATCATGGCAAGACTGCCAAAGGCTGTTGAAACCATGTCGCTCATAACGTCGCCATCGTAGTTTTTGCAGGCCCAAACAAAGCCGCCCTCGGAGCGGATAACGCGGGCAACTGCATCGTCAATCAGCGTGTAAAAATATTCGATACCCGCCTTTTCATAGCGGGTTTTATATTCGCTTTCGTAGATATCGGCAAAAATGTGCTTAAAGGTTTGGTCATATTGCTTTGAAATGGTGTCCTTGGTGGAGAACCATAAATCCTCTTTTGCGTCCAATGCAAATTCAAAGCAGGCGCGGGCAAAGGACGAAATGGAGCTGTCCTTGTTGTATTGACCCTGCAAAACGCCGGCACATTCGAAATCATAGATGGTTTTGCGGAAGGTTTCGCCATTTTCACCTGTGAACAAAAGCTCGGCTTTTCCGGGGCCGGGAACGCGGTATTCTGTGGCCTTGTAGATGTCGCCATAGGCGTGGCGCGCGATGGTTATGGGCTTTTTCCAGCCGCCGACATAGGGGCGAACACTGGCGGTAAGGATGGGAGTGCGGAAAACCGTGCCGTCCAAAATGGCACGGATTGTGCCGTTCGGACTTTTCCACATTTCCTTGAGCTTGTATTCCTCAACGCGCTGTGCGTTTGGGGTTATGGTGGCGCATTTAACGCCGACATGGTGGCGCTTGATGGCGTTTGCGGCATCCGTTGTGATTTGGTCATTCGTTTCGTCGCGCTTTGCAAGGCCAAGGTCGTAGTATTCGGTGTTCAGCTCAACGAAGGGGGCGAGAAGCTCGTCCTTGATTTGCTGCCAGAGAATGCGGGTCATTTCGTCGCCGTCCATCTCAACGATGACACCCATGGGAATTTTTGTCATATGGTTTTCCTCCGCTTATAATTTTTTTGGGGAGTCGGTAATTCAAAAATCGCTTTATTTGCTTTGCAGAGCCGCATAGTGGTTCATAAGACAGCCGCTCAAAATAATGTCCTTTTCATCGGCTGTAAGGCCGCTGATGTGCAGAATTATGCTCTGTGTGCCGTATTTTGTAACAACGGTTGCGGGGATGCTGTCGTCACCGTTTTCGATTGCGCGGCGGATGCTTGGAACGAAAACATAATCACCCTCTGTGTATTCAAAGGCGGTGTCCTTATCGAGTGTAAACGGGAGAATTCCCCAGTTGATGCAGTTTGAGCGATAGCGCTTTGTTGCAAATTCGTAGCAGATATTTGCGCCGCCGCCGAGAACGCGCTGGCAGGATGCCGCCTGCTCACGGGCGGAGCCGTCACCGGGCTTGGTGGCAAAAATTGCACTCGTTAGGAGGGTGGTTTTGAGAGTGTCCGCCGGTAGGGAGAGCTTTTTCATAATTGCCAAAAGCTCATCGGGCGCTTCGCCCTTATCGCGTGCGGCTTCAAGCGCGGCAATGTCCTGTGCGCGGCCGACATAGGCGGGGTCGCGGCGGGAGAGCGTGAACGAAGCAAGCTTAATTGGATTTGAGCGGTAGGAGGAGGTTTCGCCGGAGGGGATAAGCTCGTCCGTTGTTGTGACGGGGTCGTGGATAACGCAGGCAAGCTTTAGGAGAGCATTTTCCGCAAGCGGGGGAATTTTTGGCCACTCCGCGATATTCGGCCCCATTTTTAGCTCCGCTGTGCTGTCCGCCTTGCCAAAGCCTTGGTAGACGCGCTTATTGTAAACCGCGGGGTCAAAGGAATATTTGCGCGGTGCGGGGGGAGTGTAATCGAAGTCCGCAGCGGAGGACAAAACGCCGCGATTTCGCGCGGTTGCGGCGATTGAGCGCGCATCCATGAGCATAACGGAGGAAATTTGACCATCCGCAGGCTTTGAGCCTTCGCGGTTGGGGAAGTTGCGTGTTGTGTGGCGGATTGAGAGCGCATCGTTTGAGGGAACATCGCCCGCGCCGAAGCAGGGGCCGCAGAAGCAGGGCTTAAAGACCGCGCCGCTTTCCATAAGCTGCTGTTGAATGCCGTTTTTGAGAAGCTCGAGGTTTACGGGGATGCTTGGCGGGTAGACGGAGAGGGAGAAATATCCATCGCCTATTGAAGCGCCGTTTAATATGGCGGCGGCTTCCGCGATGTTGTCGTACATTCCGCCGCTGCAGCCCGCGATTATGCCCTGGTCAACGTGGATTTTGCCATTGATAAGCTTGTCCGTCAGCGCAAGGTGAACATTGCCGGAGAGCGATTTTTCCGCTTCGCGCTCGATTTGACGGAAAATATCGCCGGCGTTTGCCATTAAATCGCGGAGGGTGTATGCCTTTGAGGGGTGGAAGGGCAGTGCCGCCATAGGCTCGATTGTGCTTAAATCAATGGAAATCACGGCATCGTAATATGCGCCCTCCTGTGCCGCGAGCGCCTTGAACGCAGCTGCACGGCCGTGCGCCGCAAGATATTCCTCGGTTGCGCTGTCCGTTTCCCAAATGGAGCTGAGGCAGGCAGTTTCCGTTGTCATAACGTCAATGCCGATGCGGTAGTCCATGGGCAGATTGCAAATTCCGGGGCCGACAAATTCCAAAACCTTGTTTTTGGCAAAGCCGTTGTCATAAACAGCGCCGCAGAGGGCTATTGCAACGTCCTGAGGGCCAACGCCGTGGGCGGGCGCGCCGCTTATGTAGACGAGCACAACCTCGGGGCAGTTGAGGTCATAGGTGTTTGAGAGGAGCTGCTTTACAATTTCGGGGCCGCCCTCGCCAATGCCCATGGTGCCCATTGCGCCATAGCGGGTGTGGCTGTCGCTTCCCAAAATCATGCGGCCGCAGCCGGACATCATTTCGCGGGCGTACTGGTGGATAACCGCGACGTTTGCGGGAACATAAATTCCACCGTATTTTTTGGCGGCGGAGAGTCCGAAAACGTGGTCGTCCTCGTTTATGGTGCCGCCAACGGCGCAAAGGCTGTTGTGGCAGTTTGTCATAACATACGGAACGGGAAATTCGGAAAGCCCGCTGCCCTTTGCGGTTTGGATTATGCCGACATAGGTGATGTCGTGGGAAATAAGGCTGTCAAATTTGATTTGAAGCCTGTCCATATTTCCGGACAAATTGTGGGCGGCAAGGATGCCGTAAGCAAGGGTTTTTGAGCGGCCCGAGGCGGCCTCGGGGCTGTCTGCATTTTGGGGAACGGGCACGCCGTTTTTTAGGAGTGCGCCGCCGTTTGAAAGCTTTATCATAAAACATCTCACCTTTAGTTTAATTATAATGTATTATTATAACACATAAATAAAAAAAGGCAAGTCGTATGCAAGGACGAAAGATGTAATTGCATAATAGCATAGAACTCGCCAATTATTTAATGTTTTCAACAGCATTATGAATAATTGGAAAATTCATCTTGCATTGAAGGTATGTAACGTGTATAATATGCCGTGAACTAAAAAAATTATAAAAAACCAAAGGGGGCGTCAATTTTGGATATAACAAATGATGTATTGGACGGCTATGTAAAAGAGCTTTGCGAGAACATTCGCGACGTATATGCCATTGATAGCGATCAGTACACAGGACACGCAATAAAGCGCGGACTTAGGAACGAAGATGGAACAGGCGTAATGGCCGGCGTCACCCGAATAGGTAGCGTTCAAGGCTACTATGTTCAGGACGGCGCGCGTGTACCACTGCCCGGCAGACTTCTCTATCGCGGTATTGATGTTGAAAACCTAATCGAAGCAAATATTTCAGCCGGCACCTACGGCTATGAGGAGGTTGCATACCTCCTGCTTATGGGCAAGCTTCCAAACAAACAGCAATATGAACGCTTTAGCACAATTTTATCAAAATCAAGAGCACTTCCGCCGCAATTCACGGAGGACATGATTTTAAAAGCACCCAGCAAAAATGTAATGAACAAGCTTTCCCGCAGTGTGCTTGCGCTATATTCCTATGACCCCGACCCCGACAACACCTCCATCGAAAACGTAGTCCGTCAGTCGATTGAGCTTATCGGCCGCTTCCCCGTCATAGTTGCAAACGCCTATGCCGTAAAGCTTCACCGCTACGACGGCAACTCGCTTTTCCTCCATGTACCAATGGAAAAGCTCTCCGCTTCCGAAAACTTCCTCCGCATGATTCGACCCGACAAAACCTACACAATGGAGGAAGCGCACCTTCTCGACCTCATGATGATTCTTCACGCCGAGCACGGCGGCGGCAACAACTCCGCTTTTGCCTGCCGTGTCCTAACCTCAACGGGAACGGACACCTATGGCGCAATATCCGCCGCGGTAAACTCCCTAAAAGGCCCGCTCCACGGCGGCGCGAACTCAAAGGTCATGGAAATGTTCAACGGCATTTATGACAACATCCACGACTACAACGACGACGACGAAATTGTTGCCTACCTCGAAAAGCTTCTGGACGGCACAGCGGGCGACGGCTCAAAGAAAATCTATGGCTTGGGTCACGCCGTCTACACCGAATCCGACCCCCGCGCGCAAATTTTGAAAAAATACGCGCGTTCAATGGCAGAGGAAAAAGGCATAGGCGAAGAATTTCGTCTTATGGAAAGCGTTGAGCGCCTTGGCGTTCCGCTTATCATCAAGCAGAAAAATTTCAAGGTGCCCATCTGCGCAAATGTCGATATGTATTCCGGACTTGTTTACAGTATGCTTGGCATTCCCGAGGATTTGTTCACTCCCCTGTTTGCAATTGCAAGAATTTCCGGTTGGTGCGCACACCGCGTCGAGGAGCTTCTAACCTGCAACAAGATTATACGCCCCGCATACCGCGCCGCGTTCACAGAAAAGGCCTATGTGCCTATGAGTGAAAGAAAATAGCACAAATAGCACAAATTCATTCCATCAAAAAACCTCGCCAATGGCGAGGTTTTTTGATGGATATTTTAGTTTTTATTCCGCTTCGGCGCGAGCCTTGGCATCTTCAATGATTTTTTGTTGGATGGCGGCGGGAGTTTCCTCATAGCGGATAAATTCGCAGGTGAAGCTGCCGCGTCCTTGGGTCATGGAGCGGAGGTCAATGGCATAGCTGGACATTTCGGCCATGGGAACCTCGGCTTCAACTATTTGCAGGCCGTTTTCCGCGCTCATGCCCATTGGACTGCCGCGGCGCTTGCTGAGGTCGGACATAATGTCGCCCATGTAGGTATCGGGGATGGTGACGCGAAGTGCGCCGATTGGTTCCAAAATGACGGGGCTTGCAAGCGGCAAACCGGCCTTAAAAGCAAGGCTTGCGGCGGTTTTGAAGGCCATTTCGGAGGAATCGACCTCGTGGTAGGAGCCATCGACAAGAGTTGCCTTTAGGAAAACAACGGGGTAGCCGGCAAGAACGCCGCGGCCAATGCTGTCGCGCAGTCCCTTTTCAACGGCGGGATGGAAGTTTTTCGGAACACTGCCGCCGAAGATTTTTTCTTCAAAAATCAGATCCTCGGTTTCGTCCTGCGGGCCAAATTCAATCCAAACATCGCCGAATTGACCATGACCGCCGGACTGCTTTTTGTGACGGCCCTGAACCTTGACGGTTTTGCGGACTTTTTCGCGGTAGGGCACTCTTGCGGGGGAAAGCTCGACCTCAACGCCGAATTTGTTTTTCAGCTTGGAGCAGAGAACGTCCAAGTGGATGTCGCCCGCGCCGGAAATTACCATTTGGTGGGTTTCGGAGTTGTTTACTATGGTGAAGGTGGGATCCTCATCCGCAAGACGGTTGAGTCCGGCGGCGATTTTGTCCTCTTGGCCTTTGATTTTTGGGGAGATTGCCATAGCATAGCAGGGGGGATTGAAGGAAATGCCGGGTAGAGCGCGGTTTAGCTTGGGGTCGCAGAGAGTGTCGCCGGTTTTGGTGTCGGTTAGCTTTGAAACCGCGCCCAAATCGCCGCAGGCAATTTCGTTGACCTCAATATTTTTCTTGCCCTGCATGGAGTAGATGTGGCCGATTTTTTCTATGGTGCCCGTGCGGGGATTTATGAGGGTCATGTCGTTTTTGAGGGTACCGGAAACGACCTTGTAGAGACTGAATTTGCCGTATTGGTCGGAAACGGTTTTGTAGACAATGGCGGCGGTTTGGCCGTCCTCGGAAACTCTCTCGCCGTTTTCTTGGGGGTAGGGGAAGAAGCTGACAATGGCGTCGAGGAAAAGGCGAACGCCAAGTCCGGAAATTGCACTGCCGCAGAAAACGGGGCAGATGGAGCAGTCGCGCAGGCCATCGCCAAGGGCGAGATTTATTTCGTCGGCGGTGAAGTCCTCACCGGCAAAATATTTGTCCATAAGCTCTTCGCTGGTTTCTGCAATGCTCTCTGCAAGGGTTTTGTAGAGGGTGGCAAGGGTTTCCTTCATGTTGTCGGGAACGGGGATTTCGATGCGGTTGTGGTCCTTATCGTGACCGTAGGCTTTTCTGGTGGCAACGTCTATTAAACCGGAGATTTTTTCGCCGTCCATAATGGGGGCGATCATGGGGCAGACTGTTATACCGAATTTTTCGCGCAGAGAGGCGAAAGCGGTTTCGTAGTTTGCATTTTCCTCATCGGTTTTTGAAATGAATACCGCTCGGGGCTTGTTTGCGTCGGAAAGAAGCTTCCATGCTTTTTCCGCGCCGACGTTAACGCCGTCCTTGGCGGAGCAGACAATTATGCCGGCATCCGCAACGCGAAGCGCTTGATTTACTTCACCGACAAAGTCAAAGTAGCCCGGGGTGTCGATTATGTTTATTTTAATGCCTTTGTATTCGCAGAACATTGCGGAATCCGCAATGGAAATTTTGCGGCGGATTTCTTCTGCGTCGAAGTCGGAAACTGTTGTGCCGTCCGTGACTCTACCGAGTCTGTCGGTTGTACCTGTCATAAAAAGAATACTTTCGGCTAGGCTGGTTTTTCCGTTTCCGCCGTGACCCAAAAGGCAGATATTACGTATGTTCTTAATTGCGTAGCTCATGTGAGGGAGTCTCCTTACTTAGATAGTATGTTTTTTTCGGACTGGGATTACAGAACCTAATACTTTATAATTATACACGAATTATATGTCGTTTGCAATAATATTCTTATCTATTTGCACATAAATAATAGACAAAATCCGCCCCACAGCGTTATTCGCTGTGGGGCGGATGAGGATAGCTTGTTGTTGGAACTATATTCTAAGTCCAAATGAGATTACAAGGACGGGCACAAGCCATAAAATCATAAATGTAAGCATATTGCCGCAGCTTGCAGCGGCATAGGAGCCTGTCCAGAGGGTTGCAAGCATGATTATCATTCCCAAAACCACGCCCAAAACGGAGAGAGCCGTGCAGAGCTGCAGGCCGAAATAGAGCTTTTTGCCGCGCTTTGCAAGTCCCGCAACGGAGTTTAGGCCGCCGCGCGAGAACATTGCAACAACCGTGCCGGCATCCTCAACATCGGGGGAGGAGATGCGGTAGCGGTCGGCAAAGGGCGGAAAGTCGCAGGCTGTGGGCGGCAGGCGAAATTTTTGCTTTATGAGCATGGGTGTGATGTTGAAGTCGCGAACCGCAAAAACAGGCTCTGCCTTGCCGCGCAGGAGGGAAACGAGCGCCCTTTGAACGGAGGTTACGGGGACATAATTTATTTCGAAGGCACCCGCCAAATCGTCGTTAATTGCTGTGAATACGGCACTTTTGGAGTTGGAACCCTTTGGCAGGCGAATACCCATCAGCTGCATAAAGCTGGAGGAGCCGACATAAACCTGATCGCCGTTTATTCGCGCAACTATGCCGCCGCCCTCGTGACAGGCAAAGTCCTCAACCTTTTTCATGGTGCAGCCGTTCTTTTTCATAAGCTCCGTGAAAACAGGGGCAATGCCCATTCCGGCGGCGGAAATCATGCTGCCTGTGTAGGAAACGACTTTGTCGGGTGAAATTCCCTCCGCAAGCGTGATGTCCGCAACGGAGAGGGTTCGCACGGGAAAAACGTCCGTGTCGGTTATGGCAACGCGGCGGGTTTTTGAAAGCTCCGCACAGCCGGCACAGCCCGCAATTGCAACGCCGCTCCTTGAAAGGCGCTTTGCAAGCACGGAAAACGGAAAGGCAAAGCCGAATATTGCTGAAAATGAGGCAGAAACAGCGGTGCAGGCGGAAAGTGTGTGGAGAAATCCCTCACATTTTTTGCTTGCCAACACGCAGAAAAGGCTTAAAATGACAGCCGCTATGAGGAGCAGTGGGGCAAAAAGCCTGTATGCGTTTTCGAATATGTCCGCCGATTCACTTTCGCGGACAAAGCCGGTTACGGGGCGCTTTGCCTTTGCAAGAACTCGCCCGCCCTCGTCACCGCCGGACTTTGAAAGGACAACGGAGGGATTTTTGGCGGCGGCTGCCGTGTGGAAGCTTATGGCATAGGCTTGGCAGGCAAAATATGAGCCCCAAAGCGCAAAGGTAACGGACAGCGCGGACACGGCGGAGAAAGGAAGTCCAAAGGCAAGCTTGCCGAAAAACACCATATATCCCGCATCCAAAACGGAAACAAGGCAGGAAACGGCGATTAAGCTTTCCGCGCCGGGCTTGCCCTTAAATAGTGTGATGATACCGTTTGTGAAAACATCAAGACCGACAAGCATTACGACAAGCTCGACGATTAGGCAGACAAGTGTGCGGATTTTTAGACTGCTACCCAAAAGTCCGATGGCGGGGAAGCCATAGGAGAGATACATTAAAACAAGGCAGAGCGCCGTTGCAAAAAAGCATCTTAAAAGGAGGGATTGCGATTGATTTTCGTAGAGCAGCGCCGCCTTTTCGGGGCGAAGCTCGGGAAGCTGATGAGCTTTTTCTTTAGCCGCGCGCTTTCTTTCCTCGGCAAATTTCGCCTGCCTGCGCGTTGCGGCGGCGGAAATAAGCCCTATAAGGGGGGCGAGCAGCTTTTCTTTTAAATCCGGCTCGCGCGGTGCGTTTTCGTCCGGCTCGGGGCGGGAATAGTCCTCGGAGGGGGCATATTCGCCGCCGGCTTGTGCGGCATCGCCTGTACCCTGCCAAATTCGAACCTCGTCATCATCGGGGTCGGCAGCCGATTTTTTGAAAATAACAGTGTCGTCGGACGGCTCTGTGCGGCCGCTTTTGGGAGAGCCTGCGGAATTTTCGGGAGCATGAAAGACCATGGTTTCGTCCGATGGCTCCGTAAAGCTGCTCTTGGGAGCTTCGTCGTTAGCGGCGGCGTGAAAGACCATGGTTTCG
>JAVVUU010000030.1:0-3735 GCA_036653035.1 Oscillospiraceae bacterium | reverse complement strand
GATTGCCGTGGTGGCGCTTTGCATGGAAAGCCGCTGTGCTGTCCGATGGCTCATCGGAAATATTTGACGGAGAGCCTGAGCTTTTTTCGGCGGTTGGGGCAAAGGGATTTTCAAAAGAGTCCGCCTCGGAGGAGGAGTCGATAAAGTCGCGCGCACTGCTGATTTTTGCCTCGCCAACGGTTTTATTCAGCGCATCCATTACTATTGAGTGGGAATGGATGGCGGCATCATCGCGTGTTTGTACATAAAGCTGCTCCTCTGCCTTAAATTCGGCAAGGATGGACTCTAATGACATCTCCGAACTGCTGTCCGATATTTGATTGTCATAGTTGTTTTTTTCCATATTACACCCTAAAGGGAATTACCGCGAAGAGGACTTACTGCAAGCTGCGAAGCCGTTTTTCGCGGTTATCGTATTTCCGGCCGCATGGTCGGAGCTGAAAAATCCTTGACCTTCGTCCAAGCGTCCTTTTGCCGTGCAAAAGGCTTTTTAGATATTGCGCTGACGCAGAACCTCATATATGAGGACGGCGGCGGCGGCACCTGCGTTTAGTGAGGAAACTCGCCCCTTCATGGGGATGCTGACGAGAAAATCGCAGGTTTCGGAGATTAGCCTGCCCATGCCCTCGCCCTCGGAGCCGATTACTACACAGATGGGGCCTTTAAGGTCGGTTTGCCAAAGGGGGCTTGCCCCGTCCGCGGCTGTGCCATAGACCCAAAGACCTGCCTGCTGAAGCTCCTTTATTGCTGTTGTGAGGTTTGCAACACGGGCAACTGCCATGTGCTCCGCCGCGCCCGCGCTGGTTTTTTCGACAATTGAGGTGACGCCGGCACTGCGGCGCTTGGGGATTATTATGCCGTGAACACCGGCGGCTTCGGAGGTGCGGATTATTGCGCCGAGATTTTGAGGGTCGCTGATTTCATCGCAAACAACGACAAAGGGCGGCTCGCCGCGCTCGGCGGCAATTGCGAGAATGTCGGAAACGGCGCAATATTCGCGCATGGCGGCAAGGGCTATAACGCCCTGATGTGAGTGGGTGCGGCTCATTGAATCGAGCTTGCGCCTATCAGCATCGACAACGACACAGCCGGCATCCCGCGCTGTGGAGGCTATGTGGCCAAGCGTTTTGTCCGTTTCGCCCTTGGCGATAAAGACCTTGTCGATTACGCGCCCGGCGCGCAGAGCCTCTATAACCGCATTACGTCCTTCAATTATGTCCTCGCGGTCGTTTTCAAAATCCATAGGGTTCTCCAATTATTTGATGTGATAGTATTATTCGCAATTTGCGAAATTTTTTGATGGGTAAAAGGTTTAGAGAAAAATTCTTCGCGGTGCTCAAGATGGCAGACCGCCGATTTGTAGTTGAAACCCAGGGGCGAAGATTATTATTTTGCGCGATCCTTCAGCTCATCAACCATGTCGGTTTTTTCCCACGGGAGGTCAATGTCGGTTCTGCCGAAATGACCGTAGGCGGCGGTTTGGCGATAGATGGGGCGAAGCAGGTCGAGCTTTTTAATAATCTTTGCGGGGCGAAGGTCGAAGCACTCGCTGACTATTTGAGCCAAACGCTCGTCGGAAATTACGCCGGTGCCCTGAGTGTCGATGTAGACGGAAACGGGGCTTGCAACGCCAATGGCATAGGCAAGCTCGATGTGACAGCGCTTTGCAAGGCCGGCGGCGACAATGTTTTTTGCAACATAGCGGGACATATAGGCGGCACTGCGGTCAACCTTTGTGGGGTCCTTGCCGGAGAAGCTTCCGCCGCCGTGGCAGGCATAGCCGCCGTAGGTGTCAACAATAATTTTTCTGCCGGTTAGACCGGAGTCGCCAACGGGGCCGCCGATTACAAAACGGCCTGTGGGGTTTATGAAAAACTTTGTGTCGTTGTCGATTAGGTTTTTGGGGAGGGTGGGGAGGATTACGGAGTCCATGATTGCTTCGCGCAAATCATTTATGCTGATATCTTCACCATGCTGAGTTGAAACAACAACGGCGGGGATGCGCTCAACCTTGCCGTCTGAACCGTATTGAACGGAAACCTGAGTTTTTCCGTCCGGACGAAGCCATGAATATTCGCCGTTTTTGCGAACCTCCGCAAGGCGGCGCGCAAGCTTGTGTGCCATGGAGATTGGTGCGGGCATAAGCTCGGGAGTTTCATCGCAGGCAAAGCCGAACATCATGCCTTGGTCGCCCGCGCCCGTGTCGTCATCGTCGCAAGGCTCGCCGAGCTTGCACTCGAGAGCTTTGTCAACGCCCATGGCGATGTCGGCGCTTTGCTCATCGAGAGAGGTTAGGACGGCGCAGGTTTTGCAGTCAAAGCCATATTCGGGGCGGTCGTAGCCGATTTCGCGGACGGTTTTGCGGACTACGGAGGGAATGTCAACATAGCAGTCGGTGGTTATTTCGCCAACAACAACAACCATGCCGGTGGTGGTTATGCACTCGCAGGCAACGCGGGCTTTTTTGTCCTGCTCGAGAATGGTGTCCAAAACGGCATCTGCGATTTGGTCGCACATTTTGTCGGGATGACCCTCGGTGACGGATTCTGAGGTGAAAACCCTGTTTGTCATATTGTTTTGCATTATATGATACCTCGCTGTTCTTATCTATTTTTGTGTGGTGCGCACATTGTATTTAAAATATCATATCACATATTTCCACAGACTTAAAGTGCAATATTATGTCGATAAGAGTTTTTTCGTAAAAAAGTGAACAAATTAACAAAAATTACATAGACATGGGGAACAAAAAAGGGTATCATTTATAAAGTTTTAAAAAAGTATATTCCACGGAGGGATCAACCCCATGAAAAGTATAATGCGGCGAATTGACCGCTTTTGTGCCCTGCATCCAAACTTCGGAATTAAAAATTTAATGCTCTACCTCGTCATAGGAAGCGGCGTTGTTTGGCTTTTTGGCATGATGGACACAAACCATGTTCTTCAAGGAATGCTTTCCTTTAACGCGGAGGCCATCTTCAAGCACGCTCAAATTTGGCGGCTTCTAACCTTTGTCATAGTTCCCGAAAGCAGCGGATTTCTCTTTCTTCTCGCGCTGTACTTCTACTATTTTATAGGTCACACCCTTGAAAATCAATGGGGCGCGGGAAAATTCACCATATATTATCTCGCCGGAATGCTGTTCAACATCCTCTATGGCACAATTATGTGGCTTTTAGGCTTCAATATTCCAATCACGGCAACCTACATCAACCTCTCCATGTTCTTCTCCTTTGCAACCCTCTATCCCGACACCGTGGTGCTGCTAATGTTTATCATACCCATAAAAATCAAGTGGCTCGCAATTGTTGACGCGGTGCTCTTCCTATTTGCCGTTATAACCAATCCGTTCCCAATAAATCTGCTGCCCCTCATAGCCGTTTTAAACTATCTTCTCTTCTGCGGCGGCTGGCTTTTCGATATTCTCCGCCCCGCCCGCATAAAGCAAAAGACCAACACAATCAATTTCAAACAGGCGGCAAAAAAATATCAAAAGCAACAAGCCAAAAAGCCCTACACCCGCAAATGCGAGGTTTGCGGCAGAACCGACACCGACAACCCCGGCCTTGAATTTCGCTTCTGCTCAAAATGCGGCGGCTACCACTGCTTCTGCGTTGACCACATAAACAGCCATATACATTTCAAAGAATAAGCCGATTTCCCGCACCCAATTCACACCCTACAACAAAGCGGACGCGCAATGCGCGCCCCTACAAACCCAATCCCCCACCCCCC
>JAVVUU010000029.1:0-16452 GCA_036653035.1 Oscillospiraceae bacterium | reverse complement strand
TAAATTTACTATAAACCAAACAGGGGGACAAAAATATGGAAAAGCTGTTTCTTCCCGGCGATATTCTTTTGCCTAAGGAAGCGGACATGACACTTTGGAGCGTCATCGCCTGCGACCAGTACACCTCCCAACCCGAATATTGGGATGCTGTTGAAAAAAAGGTTGGGGATGCGCCCTCAACACTCCGTCTTATGCTGCCCGAGGCATACCTTGAAACGCGAAACACGGCGGAGGAAACCGAAAAAATTAACCGCACCATGGAAAAATATCTTGATGACGGCGTTTTCAAAGACGTTCGTGACTCATACATATATATAGAGCGCGCGCTTCCCGGCGGCGAAACGCGGCGCGGGCTTTTGGGACTAATCGACCTTGAAGCCTATGACTACCGTGCGGCCTCGGTTTCGCCCATCCACGCAACGGAGGGCACAGTTGAAAGCAGACTTCCGCCGCGCGTAAAGGTTCGTGAGGGTGCGCTTTTGGAGCTGCCACACATAGTTGTGTTTATTGACGACCCCGAAAACCGCGTTTTCGGTGCAATTCACGGCAGCGAAACGCTCTACGATTTTGACCTCATGGATGGCGGCGGGCACATTCGCGGCGAGAGAGTTTGCGGAACGGAAGCCGAAAAGCTTCAGGCAACACTTCAAGGTCTGGCAGAGCCAAAATATCTTGAAGAACGCTACCACCTAAACGGCAAGCCACCCATTATAATAGCTATGGGCGACGGCAACCACAGCCTTGCAACGGCGCGGCTTTGCTGGGAAAAAATCAAGGAAACATTAACTCCCGCAGAGCGCGAAAAGCATCCCGCCCGCTTCGGACTTGCGGAGCTTGTGAACATCCACGATAATTCCATTGTGTTTGAGCCAATCCATCGCGTAATTTTTGAAACCGACCCAAGCAAGTTTTTTGACGAAGCGAAAAGCTTTTTCAAAAGCGCTGCGGGAACGGAAAACTCAAAGCACAAAATCACCTGCCTTTGCGGCGAAAAAACAGAGGAAATTACTGTCACCGGTCTAACAATAGGCAGCGCAATTTCCGCCGCACAAAAATTCTGCACGGAGTATATCAAGACCCACGGCGGCAAGCTTGATTATATCCACGACGATGCAACCGCCATCGAAATGTCGCACCGTGCCGGCTGTGCGGGGCTTCTTTTGCCGCCTATGGACAAAAACGAGCTGTTTCCGTCAATAATAAGCAGCGGAGTTTTCCCCGCAAAGAGCTTCTCCATCGGCCCCTCGCGTGACAAGAGATATTATTTGGAATGCAGAAAAATTAAGTAATTATGTCGAAATAGGATAGAAACAACAAAATAATATCGCAACAAGACAAATCTCCCCAACGGCAATAGTGCTGTTGGGGAGATTTTTTTACTAGGCATATCACAGGGACAAGTCAAATAGAATTAAGCGAGGGGTGATAGGATGACATCACAGGGAATGCAGGAATTTAACCGCGCGGCGCGGCTTTTGCCGCCAAGCCTGCGGTCGGGCGTTTTGGAGCTGTCGGAGGGAATAATGTCGGGTGCGGAGGAATTAAGACTTCGCGCAGGCAGAGCGCCAACTGCGGTTTTGGCAAATCAAGAGGTTGAAATTTTGCCGGAGCATTTGGTGAGCGCCGCCGAGCTTCAGCTTGTTTTGGAAATCGCGACACGCGCTTCGGCGCACACCTATGCGGACAGCTTGAAAATGGGCTTTGTGACTGCGGAGGGCGGGTGCCGAGTTGGAATTTGCGGAACCGCCGTGACTGAAAACGGGAAAATATCGGGACTGAAGCGGCTGTCCTCCGTTTGCATCAGAATACCGCGGGAAAAACGCGGCTGTGCGGATGCACTTTATCCGGCGCTTAGGCGCAGCGGGTTTGAATCGACACTCATAGTTTCGCCGCCGGGGATTGGGAAAACAACACTTCTGCGGGAGCTTGTGCGGCTAATTTCGGAGGGGGGAGCGCGGGTTTCTCTCGTTGACGAGAGAAGCGAGGTGGCGGGTACATATGATGGACAGCCCTGCTTTGATGTCGGCCCGCGCACGGATATTTTGACGGGCGCACCGAAAAGCGAGGGGATTTTTCTAATGCTCCGTTCAATGGCACCGCGAGTAATTGCCTTTGACGAAATTACAGCACCTGCCGACATTGAAGCAGCAGAGCAGGCGGCAAATTGCGGCGTTTCACTTCTTGCCACAGCGCACGGCATTGGTGTTGAGGATTTAAAAACAAGAGAGCTTTACCGCAGACTCTTGGAGCGCGGAATTTTCAAACAGGCGGTTGTGATATATAAAAACAATGACTCACGCTGTTATAAGCCGGAGGTGCTGCTTTGAAAATTTTTGGCTCGCTCATGCTCATTTTTGCCTGCACTCTGTTTGGCCTGAGCTACGCCAAAAAGCTTCGCGAAAGGCAAAATTGCCTTGCGGAAATTTTGCAGTCACTGCGTTTTATGGAGGCGGAGCTGAAAAACAGTGCAACGCCACTGCCGGAGCTTTTTCGGGAGCTTTCCGAAACCTCAAAGCATGAGGCTCGGGAATTTTATGCGGCGCTTTCTGCAAGCATGGAAAATCTTGGGGAGGAAAGCCTTGCAAATTTGTGGCAGAGCTGTGTAATGGAAAGCGGCCGCCTGCCGCTTTCCGAAATGCAGAAAAAGGAGCTTTGCAGACCGGGTCTGGCACTTGGAAGATATGCGGGGGACGAGCAGCTAACGGCAATTCAAAGCTGTATTATCCACCTTGAACCGGAGCTTCAGAGGGCGGAGGAAAAAGCAAGAACAGGGCTGCGCCTTTACGCGGGGCTTGGACTGACAGCGGGCTTGATGCTTGCAACTGTGCTTATTTAATCAGAGTGACTAATTTTATATATGTCGAAACAAGATATAATGTAGCTAAAGATAGCGTAAAAGGATAAGAATATGCGAAATTGCATTTGTGGAGGATCTTATGGACGTTGATCTCATATTTAAAATTGCCGCTGTCGGCATACTTGTAGCGGTGCTGAATATTTTGCTTTCGCGTTCGGGCAGAGAGGATCAGGCGCTGATGGTGACGCTTTCGGCGCTTGTCGTTGTGCTGGCGTTGGTGGTTAAGGAAATCAGCGGACTGTTCGATTTAATTAAAAACCTTTTTGGGCTTTAGCTATGGAGCTGATAATTAAGGCGGTTGTAATCGGGGTTGCGGGAGCAGTGCTGACACTGCTGATAAAAAAGACAAATCCGGAGTTTTCAACTGTTTTGACCATAGTGGTTTGCGCCATTGTGATTGGACTTGCGCTAAAGCTCTTTTCCTCCGTGACAGAGGTTTTGGAGCTTATTGAAATGAATACCGGCTTTTCTTCTGCCTACACGGCGCCGGTTTTAAAATGCGTCGGCATTGCAATTACCGCAAAGCTTGGCAGCGACATTTGCCGTGATTCGGGGCAGGCCGCCGTTGCCTCGTCCGTTGAAATCTGCGGGGCGGTCTGCGCACTTTATGTATCGCTTCCGCTGATAAAAACCCTGCTGCGAATGATAGGGGAGCTTGCATGAAAACTTTTAAAAGGCTTGCAATTATACTGCTTTTGGCGCTAATTTTGAGCGGATATGCCTGCGCCGCACCATTGGACGAGCAGGCGGATGCGATTGGTGCGGAGGATGTTCGCAAGGCTCTGCCAAGTGAAGCGGAGGACATTTTGGGCGATGTTTCACTGACCGACACAAAAATGGGGGATACGGGGCTTAAAGCAATTTTTGATGAAATAAGAGAGAATTTTTTTGGGATTTTCAAGAACGCCCTGCGCTCTGCCGCAAAAATTCTTACCATTGTGCTCCTCTGCGCTGTGGCGCACGCCGCAATGGAGGAAAGCGGAATTCGCGATATGGTTTCACTCGGAGGAACCGTTGCCGTGGCGGCCTTGACGCTGAACGACGTTCACGCCTTTCTGGGAATGGGGATGGAAACCCTGCACACGCTTTCGGGCTTTTCAAAGGTGCTGCTGCCAACAATGTGCACAGCCGCCATAAGCGCCGGGGCGGTGACCTCGGCTTCTGCAAAATACGCCGCAACAGCGCTGTTTATGGACATTTTGATGACCGTTGGAACAAACATAATCATGCCGCTCATCAGCATATATCTTGCTTCGGCAATTGCGAGCGCCGCACTTGGACGCGACACCCTCTCCGGCGTATCAAAGTTCTTGAAATGGGGCGGAACAACCGCACTCACTTTGCTTATGACGGCGTTCACAACCTACATCGGGCTAACGGGGCTGATCTCCGGAAAAACGGATGAGTTCGCCGCAAAGCTCACGAAATCGGCGCTTGGAACCGTGCTCCCTGTTGTTGGCGGCATTGTTTCGGATGCGGCGGGAACACTGGTTGCGGGGGCGGGAATTTTGCGAAACTCCATTGGAGTTTTTGGGTTTTTGGCTGTTGCCGCGGTTTGTGTAACACCTTTTTTGACACTCGGAACACATTATATAGTTTATAAGGGCACTGCCGCACTTTCCGAAGCACTGACGGACAAGCGTATGTCGGAGCTTATTTCCGCAGTTGGAACGGCCTTTGGAATGCTACTTGCTCTCGTTGGCTCAGCGGGGATTATGCTGTTTTTCTCGGTTATTTCAAGCATGAAGGCGGTGGGTGCGGCATGACAGAGCTTTTCGGAGAATGGATTCGTGCAATTGCCGGCGCGGCACTTATTGCAAGCGTTGCAATATCGCTTACGCCAAGCGGAAAAACCAAAAATGTCCTGCGGCTCATATGCGGGGTTGTGCTCATAATCGCTATGATAAGTCCCGTAATCAAGCCCAATATGCCCGCGATTTCTATGGATATGGCGAAGTACAGACAAAATGCCGACGAGCTTTTGAAAAAAGCCGAGGAAAGCACAAACAACCTTTCGAGAAGCATCATAGAACAGGAGAGCGAAGCATATATATTGGACAAAGCACAAAGCATGGGCATTGCAATAAATAGCGTGTGCGTTACGGCAAAGTGGGGTGATGAGGGATACTGGTATCCGAACGAGATAGAAATAGTGTCAAATATATCGCCGGGAGAAAAAAATAGGCTGTCGAATAGTATTGAAGCAGAGCTGGGAGTGTCGAAGGACAGACAGTATTGGAGTGCGTATGAAGGATAAAACGGAAAAAAAGCAATTCAAATTGCCGGGACTTTTGAAAAACAAATATGCGCTTATCGTCCTTGCTGTCGGGCTTGTTCTTGTGCTTTTTCCGTCCCGAACCGAAGGTGCGGAGAAGGAAACAAGGGATTTGGACGCGCCGAGCTTTAGCATTAAGGACGAGGAGGCAAGGCTTGAAAAACAGCTTTGTATAATCCGCGGCGCGGGCAGAGTTTCGGCATTGCTTTCGGTCAAGGGGAGCGCATCGAGGGAGCTTGCGGACAGCGGCGAGGAAACCCTTGTTGTGTCCTCAAACGGAAAGGAAAGGGTGGTTGAGCTATATTATGTAAACCCGCAGTATTTGGGCGCGGTGATTGTTTGCGACGGCGCGGAAAAAGCGGATGTGCGGCTGGAGGTCACAAAGGCGGTCTGTGCATTTACGGGGCTTCCTTCGGATAAGGTTATGGTTATGCCGATGAGCTGAGAAAATTTTGGATTGGAAAGCGCCGATTACGGCGACTAATTTTTGCAGATAACAGGAGGTTGAATGATGAACAAAACCAAAAGGAATATAACGATAGCGGCGGTGCTGCTGTGCGTGTGCGCGGCCGTGTATTTGAATTGGTCCTACAACAACGGCAAGGCGGAGAGCACGGAAATGACCAACGCGGAGCTTGCAAATGCAAAGGCGAAGGAGGAAGCTCTTTCACAGGTTTCGGACTATTTTGCCGAGGCACGCTTGACAAGGCAGCAGTCACGCGATGAAGCGCTTGCGCTCTTGGAAACCGCCGCCGCTTCGGAAACCGCTTCAAAGGAAACCATTGACGGGGCAATGACAACAATTGCGGCCATGGCAAATTTTTCAATGATGGAAACACAGATTGAGAACCTGCTGCTCGCAAAGGATTTCGCGGAGTGCGTGGCATTTATGAGCGCCGAGGGCGTAACACTTGCAATCCCCGCGCCTGCCGAGGGTTTGAAAGCCGAGGATGTGGCTAAAATAACCGATGCAATAGTTTCGGAAACCGATTACGATGCAACGCAGATTAACATTATTGAAGTCAAAAAGGAAATCAAAAATTCCGAAGCCGCAGAAGGGGGAGCGGAGCAGAATACCGGAAAAAACGCCGATGCAAATAAAGGCGCAAAGGCCGGTGCTACCGGAGAAAGCTCTGCGCAAACAGGAGAAACAAAAAAGGACAATACAGCTAAAACCACCGAAAAAACAGACAAAGCCACAGAGGAAACAATTGAGAGCTTTGAATAAACACGATTTCTCTTTATTTTTTCGGCGTGTTGTGGTAAAATATCAAAAGCAATATTTTTATAAGCAAAACAATTAACAAACGATAAGCGCACACTGCTGGGAGGATAAAAAATGGCTGACAACTATATAACAACAGAAACCGAAAAGGGAAAAATTAACATATCAGAAGAAGTAATCGCCGTTATGGTAGGAGCTGCAATCGCCGAGGTCGAGGGCGTTGCGGGGCTTGCAAATACAGTCGGCACCGAAATAGTCGATCTCATCGGCAAAAAAACTCTCACAAGGGGAGTTAAGGTGGCGTTGGATGACGACAAAATTACTGTCGATGTCCTCATTATGGTCACCTTCGGCTGCGTCGTAACAGACGTTGCGGAAAAGGTTCAAGCCGCCGTGTCCGGCGCTCTCGAATCAATGACGGGGCTTTCATCCTGCGTGAATGTCCATGTCAGCGGAGTTTCGTTTCGCAACAAATAAGCATAGCTTTTGGAAAGCGGAGGATTAGCTCCGCTTTCCATTTTATAGTACATATGTTCACAAATGCACAAAATCGGTGCAAAATATGCACAGACGATAAACATAATTCGGAGGAATTAAAATGACCAGAACAATGGCGAGAGAAATTTCCGTTCAAATTGCATTCGGCCTTGACGACAAGCCCGAAAGTGCAGAGGAAGCGCTGGAGCACTTCTTCGAAAAAGATTATTACAAAACTCTTGCGCAGGAGGACGAGCTTTTTGCCGAATACCCCAGCAGAAAGCAGCGTGAATATATCCGCTCCATTGTTTTGGGCACGGTTGAGCATTTCGAAGAATTTGACGACCGTATCGAAAAATACACAAGGGGTTGGAAGCTCTCTCGAATTTCGCGCATTGCAGTTGTAATTATCCGCACGGCAATGTTTGAAGTGCTTTATATGGACGAGGTGCCCGACCGCGTTGCAATAAACGAAGCGGTGGAGCTTGCAAAGGGCTATGAGGAGCAGGAAACAGTTGCCTTCATCAATGGCATCCTCGGCAGCTTTATGCGCGAGGAGCGCGGCACGGAAATTGACGTCCTTGCAAACGAAGAAGCGGGAGTATCCGAATTGGATACCGATGACAACTTTGAAGATACAAAAGCGGAGGAAACCTCCACAACGGAGGAAAATTAAGCCATGGAGAGCCTTGCCTTATCCGTCACGGAGCTTAATAACCATATCAAAAACCTTTTCGATGCGGACTACACGCTTGCAAATCTCGCCGTCAAGGGCGAGCTTTCAAACTACAAAATATACCCCTCGGGTCACCACTACTTTACCCTCAAGGATGCGGAAAGCTCCATTCGCTGTGTAATGTTCAAAGGTAACGCCTCAAAGCTGCGCTTCAAGCCGGAATCCGGCATGGGCGTTACGGCTGTGGGGCGCGTTTCGGTTTATCCGCGTGACGGGGCATATCAGCTCTATTGCACCGATATTTTGCCGGAGGGCATGGGCGACCTGCACCTTGCCTTTGAGCAGCTAAAGGAAAAGCTTCGAAAAGAGGGACTTTTTGAACCGATACATAAAAAACCGCTTCCAAAATATCCGGACAAAATTGCTGTTATAACCTCCTCCGCCGGTGCCGCTGTGCGGGACATTATCCGAGTTTTGGGAAAGCGCTGGCCAATGGCGCGCGTTCTTGTGCTCCCCGTCCGCGTTCAGGGTGCGGAGGCTCCGCCGGAAATTGTCGGCGCGCTCCGTTATGCAAACAAGTTCAGCCTTGCAGACCTCATCATAACCGGCCGCGGCGGCGGCTCAATTGAAGATTTATGGGCATTTAACGACGAGCGTGTGGCGCGGGCAATTTTCGAATCCGAAATCCCTGTCATCTCCGCTGTCGGCCACGAGCCGGATGTTACAATTTCGGACTATGTTGCGGATTTGCGTGCGGCAACTCCTTCAAATGCAGCAGAGCTTGCCGTGCCCGATGAAAAGGAGCTTCGCGAAACACTTTTGTCCTTCGAGGTTCGGCTCGGTCAGGCACTCAAAAAAAAGCTCTCGGAGCAAAGCTCCCGCCTTGCGGATTTAAGCTCCCGCCGCGTGCTTCAAAATCCAACCGCATATATAGACCAAAAGCGGCTTGAGCTGGACAGCGTGCAAAATGCGCTTTCGGCGGCTTATGACAGAACATTAAATGAAAAAAAGCATCAATTCATCCGCCTTGGTGCCTCCTTGGACGCACTAAGTCCCCTAAAGGTTTTGGGGCGCGGCTATTCAATCGCAAGCGATGAAGCGGGAAAGCCCATAAGCTCCGCCGCAATGGCGCAGGTGGGCGATAAAATTAAAGTAAGCCTTAGCAAGGGTGCGCTTTTATGCACGGTAAACGAAAAAATTTCGGACAAAACAGGAGGACGGAGCAGTGGCAGAAAAAAAGTTGAGCTTTGAAAAATCAATGGAGCGACTTGAAATAATTGTAAAACAGCTTGAAAAGGGCGAAGCGCAGCTTTCCGAATCTCTTGCGCTCTATGAGGAGGGAACAAAGCTCATAGTTTCCTGCGGCAAGCTTTTGGATGAAGCCGAGCAAAAGGTTCTAAAGCTCAAAAAGGGAGATAACGGCGAGCCTGCCGAGCAAGCCTTTGAGGAGGGCACACCAATTGATTAAGCACCTCGATGAATATAAAAATATGATTGAAAAATCACTTGCAACACTCTTTTCCGATGCCGAGGTTTTTCCGCAGCGTCGGCTTTTGGAGGCCATGAATTACAGCCTTACGGCGGGGGGAAAGCGCATTCGCCCAATTTTAACGCTTGCTTTTTGTGCCGCTGCCGGGGGAAACCCCATTGACGCGCTTCCAATTGCAGCCGCTGTTGAAATGCTTCACACCTATTCGCTCATTCACGACGATTTGCCGTGTATGGACAACGATGCTTTGCGCCGCGGCAAGCCGACAAACCACAAGGTTTATGGTGAGGCCACGGCAATTCTTGCGGGGGATTCCCTGCAAGCGGAGGCGTTCGGCGAAATTCTTCGGTGCGAGCTGCCGATTGATGTTCGCCTTGCCTGCGCAATAGCGCTTGCGGATGCCGCCGGAGTTGACGGAATTTGCGGCGGTCAGCAGCTTGATATGGAGGGCGAAGAAAGATGCCTTTCCGAGGACGAGCTTATTTTCATGCAGAGCGGAAAAACGGGAAGTCTTTTTGTCTGCGCCTGCAAAATGGGCGCGATTGTCGGCGGGGCGAGTGAAAAGCAAATTGAAGCCGCCGCGCTTTTTGGCGCGTCACTTGGCAGTGCTTTCCAAATCCGCGACGATATGCTTGATGTTACATCAAGCGAGCAGCAAATGGGCAAAACAGTCGGCTCCGATATTCGCGACGGCAAGACAACATTTATGTCGCTGTATGGCGAGGAAAAATGCCGAGGAATGGTTGAAAAGCTCAGCGAAAGGGCAAAATCTGTTGTGACAGATGCGTTTGAAGATGTTTCCGCGCTTTGTGAAATTGCGGATATGCTTAATACTAGAAATAATTGAGAGCAATATTCATTAAATTATGAATAAATTCAAAAAACCGCCTGTTTGCACTTGTAAAAACAGGCGGTTTTTGTTATCATAATCAGACACGCAATAAATTATGTTGAAGGACTAAGGCTTACGCAGCTTGTCAAAAAATAGTATTATAATGTTCGCGCACAAAACAGTGCGTTTTTTGAAAATTCTTTGTCGCGATGCTCCTCGGGATGACATACCGAGGAACTTTTTGCTAAAGCGCACAATTTTTTTGCGGTTTTCTTTTATAATGATTGAGGTAAAATCAACTTGAATATTCTTAGCACTATAAATTCTCCCGCGGATGTTCGGGCGCTAACAGACCCCGAGCTTCGTGTTCTTTGCGAGGAGATACGCGGATTTTTAATAGAAAATGTTTCGAAAACGGGCGGGCATCTCGCTTCAAACCTTGGTGCTGTCGAGCTTTCCGTTGCCCTCCACAGAGTGTATGACACAGAGCGCGACAGGGTCGTTTTTGATGTTGGACATCAAAGCTATGTTCACAAAATGATAACGGGGCGCAAGAACAAATTTTCAACCTTGCGTCAATTAAATGGCCTTTCGGGTTTTCCAAAGCCAACGGAGAGCATCCACGATGCCGCCGTTGCGGGTCACGCCTCAAGCTCCGTTTCCGTTGCACTCGGCATGGCGCGGGCAAGAACACTTGCACATGAGGATTACAGCGTTGCCGCCATTATTGGCGACGGTGCCTTAACGGGCGGCCTTGCATACGAAGGCCTTTGCGATGCGGGCAGCTCCGGCGAACCAATCGTCATAATCCTAAACGACAACGGAATGTCAATAGATTCAAATGTCGGCGGCATTTCGGAGCTTCTTTCAAGACAGCGCGTAAAGCCCGGATATTTTGCTTTTAAGCGCAAATACCGCAAGCTTTTAAGCCACACACCCGCAATTTACAATTTCAACCACCGCATAAAGGAATGGCTAAAGCGCAGGCTTTTGCCGGGAAATATGTTTGACGATTTGGGCTTTCACTATTTAGGCCCCGTTGATGGGCACGATGAGGTTCAGCTCGAAGCCGTTTTAAGCTGGGCGCGGGAGCTGAAAACACCTGTTTTGGTTCACGTTATAACGCAAAAAGGCAAGGGCTACAGCTATGCGGAGGACGACCCCGAAACCTACCACGGCGTTTCCGCATTCAATACCGACTGCGGCGTTGAAAAATGTGCGCACAGCTGTTTTTCAAGTGCCTTTGGCAGTGCGCTTGCGGAATTTGCAAAGGACGACGAGAGCATCGTTGCAATAACTGCCGCGATGTGCGGCGGAACGGGGCTGTCCGAATTTTCAAAGAGCTACCCCGCCCGCTTTTTCGATGTTGGAATTGCGGAGGGGCACGCAACAGCTATGGCCGCAGGGCTTGCAAAGCAGGGTGCTAAACCCGTGTTTGCGGTCTATTCAAGCTTTTTACAGCGCGGCTACGATATGCTCATACACGATGTTGCGTTATCAAACCTCCATGTCGTTTTCGCGGTTGACAGAGCGGGGCTTGTTGGTCAGGACGGCGAAACGCATCAGGGTGCTTTTGACGTTTCATATCTCTGCTCCGTTCCGCACATGGCGCTTATGTGTCCCGCAAGCTACGCCGAGCTTTACGATATGCTAAAGCTTGCACTCTACCGCATTGAAGGCCCCGTTGCCATACGCTACCCGCGCGGCGGCGAGGGCGAATATAAGGCAAGCGCGGGCGCAAACCCCAGCACAATTTTGCGTGAGGGCAAAGATATTACCCTTGTCGGCTACGGAACTATGATTAACAATGCGCTTGCCGCCGCAAAAACGCTTTCCGAAAACGGCTTTGAAGCGGAGCTTATCAAGCTGAACCTTATAAATCCATTAGACACCGAAGCCGTAAACCGTTCGCTCAAAAAAACGGGAAGGCTTCTCATTGCGGAGGACGTTTGCGCAAACGGAAGCATTGGTTCAAAGCTGCTTGCCGCCGCCGCCCGTGCGGGAATTGCACTAAAGGGCGCTGTAACGCTCGACCTTGGCGATGGGATTGTTCAGCAGGGCGAGGTTTCCGAGCTTTTGAAGCTAAAGGGACTTGACAGTGCAAGCATAGCGGCCTCTGCAATGAAGCTGCTTGAAAACGAGAACGCCGAAAAAACGGAGGTGACCGAGCTTTGAAAAAAATTAGACTCGATCAGCTCGTTTTTGACAGAGGTCTAACACCCAGCCGAGAGCGCGCCAAAACCTCCATCATGGCGGGGTTGGTTTTTGTAAACGGTCAGCGCTCCGACAAGCCCGGAACGCCAATCGCGGAGGATGCTGTTGTGGAGCTTCACGGCGATGCCATACCCTATGTCAGCCGCGGCGGATTAAAGCTTGAAAAGGCACTGAAAATATTTGAATTTGACCCGACCGGCATGGTTTGCATTGATTGCGGTGCTTCAACCGGCGGCTTTACCGATGTGTTGCTCAAAAACGGAGCAAAAAAAGTTTATGCGGTTGATGTTGGCTACGGTCAGCTTGCTTGGAGTCTGCGCTGTGACGAGCGCGTTGTTTCAATGGAGCGGACAAATATCCGCTACGTTACGCCGGAGCAGCTCCCCGAAACGCCGGAGCTTGCGGTTATGGATTTGTCGTTCATCTCCATCCGTCTGATTTTGCCGGTTTTGCATGAGCTTATTACGGAAAACGCTTATGTAATTTGCCTTATCAAGCCCCAGTTTGAGGCGGGGCGTGAAAAGGTTGGGAAAAAAGGCGTTGTGCGCGAAAAATCAACACATATCGAGGTAGTGCGTGACTTTTTGGACTTTGCTCCAACGGCGGGCTTCACGCCGCTCGGACTTGGCTTTTCACCAATCCGAGGGCCGGAGGGCAACATTGAATATCTTGCAATTCTGCGCCGCGGTGCGCACGAAGCACCGACGCTTGACCCCGTTGCAGTGGTTGAAGCTTCACACGGGGAGTTCAAAGCAAACGTCGATTAGGCTTCGGCACACAGCTTGCCAAGGACCTTATACCCGAATTTAACAGCTTCGTTAGGCGTGATTTGAAAGGAAACCGATATGTCACCCAATAAAAAATATATTGTCCTCTGCCCGAACACGGCGAGGGATGCGGGACTTGAAATGACCCTTTACGCAAAGGAGCTTTTAAACCGCGCAGGGCACGAGGTGCTGATTAGTCCCGTGTATGTTCACGCTTCGGGGCTTGGCGTTCCCGAGGGCATCAAAACAGTTCCGCTTGAAATGTCCGCGCCCTATGCCTCCCTGCTCGTCTGCATTGGCGGGGACGGAACAATCTTAAAAACCGCGAGAGCGGTTGTTACCTCGCCTGTGCCCATTTTGGGCATAAATCTTGGGCACAAGGGTTTTATGGCGGAGCTTGAGCCGCAGGACACAGACCTTCTCCTTGCGGCGGCAAATGGAAAATATGAGCCTATCACCCGCATGATGCTGGATGTTGAAATCGTCCACGAGGGCGAGGTGGTTTTTTCGGACAGCGCCTTGAACGATGCGGTTGTAAAGGGCATTGCAACGGCTCTTAACATCAGCGCCTTTGGTGACGGCTCAAAAATAACCGAATATTCCGGCGATGGAATTATAGTTGCAACGCCAACAGGCTCCACAGCCTATTCACTCTCGGCGGGCGGCTCCCTTGTTGAACCAACGGCGGAAAATATTCTCTTAACACCTATTTGCGCACACGGAATTGCCGTGCGTCCTTTTGTACTCGCACCGGACAGATTGGTTACAATCAAAACAGGCGACAACGGCGGCAAGCAGGTTTGGCTGTCGGTTGACGGCGGCGAGCTTATAAAGCTATATCCCGACGATGAGCTTAGAATTAGAAAATCAAAGCACTGCACAATAATGGCACACGTTTCAGACAAAAGCTTTTACGATATTGCCTTTCAAAAACTGGGGGAAAAAACATGAAGACATCAAGACAGGGAATTATCCTTGAAATCATTGCGTCTAAGGATGTGGAAACTCAAAATCAACTGATAGACGAGCTTTCGGCGCATGGCATCAAAAGCACACAGGCAACATTATCAAGGGATATCAAGGAATTAAGGCTTGTAAAGGAGCTTACAAGTGACGGGCGATACCGCTATGTTGCGGCGGGGCGCGATGAGTTTACGGACTTTGATCTCCGCCTAAAAAAGATTTTCCGCGAGAGCGTTACCTCCTATGCAACGGCGCAAAATATTTTGGTTATCAAAACCCTGCCGGGACTTGCCCCCGCCGCCTGCTCCGCGTTGGACGGCATGGAAATTGCGGGACTTGTCGGCTCTCTTCAAGGCGACGACACGGCATTTTTAGCCATGCGCGACAATGACGCGGCAATGGAATTTGAGCGCGAGCTTGGAATAATCCTTGGAAACCGCTAGTTAGGTTTCCTTTTACAGAAATATCAGGTGCAAGGGGGAATTGAAATGCTTTCGGATCTCCACATTGAAAATATTGCCGTTATTGAGCGAACGGATATAAGCTTTACGCCGGGGCTTAATGTTCTGACAGGCGAAACGGGAGCGGGCAAATCCATCATAATCGACGCTCTTTTGGCCATTATGGGCGGAAGAACGAGCCGCGAGCTTGTTCGTGCGGGTGCGGACAAGGCGCTTGCCACGGCTGTTTTTTCAACAAAGCGCGCGGATGGATGGCTTGCGGAAAACGAGCTTGAAAACGAGGATGAGCTGATTTTACAGCGGCGCATATCGGACGAGGGAAAGTCCTCATGCCGCATTTGCGGAAATCCGGCAACGGCGGCACAGCTTCGCGAGCTGTCCTCGCTTCTGCTGGATATCCACGGTCAAAACGACGGCCGTCAGCTTATGGACGAAACACGCCACAGAATTTATCTCGACAGCTTCGGCGGCTATGACGATATTATAGAAGCCTTTAGTGCCGCATATGCACGGTGTCGGGTGACGCAAAAGGAAATTAAACGCCTTACAATGGACGAAGCCGAAAAGGAAAGGCTTACACAAAACCTTAAAATAATGGTGGACGAGCTTGAGAGCGCGGACCTAAAGGATGGCGAGGAGGCCTCTCTTTCCGAAAGGCGTGACCTTCTCCGAAACGCCGAAAAGCTAACCGAAGCTATTGACGCCGCATATTCGGCGCTCTATGGCGACGATGCAAGCGCGGTTACGCTTGCGGACACCGCCGCAAAGGAAACGGAGAGGGCGGCAAGGTTTTGCGCCGAGCTTTCCGAGGTTCGGCAGTCCATAACCGATGCCTCATTTAATTTGCGCGACGCGGCGGAAACACTCCGCGATTTTGCGCGCAGTCTTGATTTTTCACCGGAGGAATACGACAGGCTCGAAACAAGACTTGCGCTTTTGCGCCGCCTTTCAAAAAAATACGGCGGCGATGAAGCCGAGCTTATCGAAAAGCTTGAAAAGGCCAAAATTCAGCTTGACGAAATGGAATGCTCCGATGACAGACTAAATAAGCTTTCAAAGCTCCTTGAAACGCAAAAAAATGAAGCGCGTGCGGCGGCAAAAAAGCTTTCGGAAGCGCGTGAAATTGCGGCGCGCGAGCTTGAAGCCCGCATAGTTGCGGAGCTTCGGGCGTTGGCAATGCCGTCAGTGAGATTTTTGGTTGACATAACACCGATAGAAAACGCACACGGCTTCGATTCAACCGGCGCGGACGTAATAAAATTTCTCATGTCCGCGAACAGGGGCGAAAAGCCCGGCTCAATCAGCCATATCGCCTCCGGCGGCGAGCTGTCGCGAATTATGCTTGCCATGAAAAATGTTTTTTCCGAGCGGGACGGAACCGAAACCCTTGTCTTTGATGAAATTGACACAGGCGTTTCCGGCGTTGCCGCACAGCGTGTTGGGGAAAAGCTTGCGGAGCTGTCACGCGGGAAACAGGTGCTTTGCGTAACGCACCTGCCGCAAATTGCGGCTATGGCGGACACGCATTTTCTCATAGAAAAGGCGGAGCAGGACGGGCGCACCTTTACAAGCGTAACACGGCTTTCAAAGGACGGCCGTGCGCACGAGCTTGCGCGGCTTCACGGCGGCGACAACATCACCGCAAACACGCTGATTTCCGCAGAGGAACAGCTGGATGCGGCGGAAAAATTTAAGGAACTTCTGAATAAATCCCGCCGCACGTCTTGACGGCGGCTTTTCCGTCCGGACATCGACAAAAACCCTTGAAATACGTCAGTATTCCTGCGTGTTTTTGGCTCGCGGGCAGAAAATTCTCTCGCCAATCCATGTGACGGATTTAATCAGAGGCTCCTTAAAACAACGCTTACAACACATAAAAAATAAAACAAATCGAGAGGGAAACAATCAATGAAGATTTACGACGAATTAAAGGCTCGCGGACTTATCGCGCAGGTTACAAACGAGGAAGAAATCAGCAAGCTTGTGAATAACGGCGAGGCCACCTTTTATATAGGCTTTGACCCCACGGCGGACTCTTTGCACGTTGGACATTTCATGGCACTCTGCCTTATGAAGCGTTTGCAAATGGCGGGCAACCGCCCCATCGCACTTTTGGGCGGCGGCACAGGCATGATCGGTGACCCCTCGGGACGCAGCGATATGCGCCAAGTGATGACCGTTGAAACCATTCAGCACAACTGCGACTGCTTCAAAAA
>JAVVUU010000028.1:1230-17076 GCA_036653035.1 Oscillospiraceae bacterium | reverse complement strand
CACGCAGGAATACTGACGTATTTCAAGGGTTTTTGTCGATGTCCGGACGGAAAAGCCGCCGCCCGGACGTGTGTCGGGATTTATTCAGAGATTCCTAAGCTTGCATCCGACGGTTTGTCGGATGCAAGCTTGTTTTAATTTATGAGAGTGCCTTTGCGCAGCGCGCGCAAAGCTCGGGATATTCGGTGCTTTCACCGATGGTTTTGCTGTGTGTCCAGCAGCGCGGGCACTTTTCGGCTTCGCAGGGGGTGACCTTAACGGTTACGCCCGGGAATTCCTCGCCGGAGAAGCCCTCGCCCTCGCCGAAAACGATGTCGGTTTGAGAAACGATGAACATAGTTGAAAGCGGCATTGCGGAAATTTTCTCAAATTCCGCCTTTGCGCTCTCGGATACATAGAGGGTGACTGTGGCTTCAAGAGGTTTTCCGATAATTTTTTCCGCACGGGCAAGCTCCAACGCCTTGTTAACGTCGTTACGGAGGGCAACAAGCTTTGTGAAGCGTGCGTCTGTTTCCGCATCAAAGGTGTGGTCGGCGCGGATTTTCGGCATATCGTTTAGCATAACGTGCTTGCTGTTTACGCCCTTGTGGTGCGGCATGGAAAGCCAAATCTCGTTTGAGGTGAATGCCAAAATCGGGGCAATGAGGAGAACCATTGCATCCAAAATTTCATACATTGCGGACTGTGCGGAGCGGCGAAGCTTGCTGTCGTGCTTTTCGCAATATAGTCTGTCCTTGATGATGTCAAGATAAAAGCTTGACATATCCATGACGCAGAATTTATGAATTGCGTGGATGACGTTGTAAAATTCGTAGCTTTCGTATGCCGCGGTGCAGCGGCGAATTAGCTCGTTTTTGCGAACTAACGCCCATTGGTCAATTTCCTCCATATCGGCAAATTCAAGGCGGGCATCGGGGTCAAAGCCGTCAAGGTTGCCGAGGATAAAGCGGGAGGTGTTGCGGATTTTTAGGTAGGTGTCGGAAAGCTGCTTGAAAATGCCGTCCGAACAGCGCATATCCATGCGGTAGTCCGCGCTTGCCGCCCAAAGGCGCATGAGGTCGGCACCGTATTTTGGGATGAGCTGGTCGGGCAAAACGCTGTTTCCAAGGCTTTTGTGCATTGCCTTTCCCTCTCCGTCAACTGTCCAGCCGTGGGTTAGAACGGCCTTGTAGGGGGCGCGTCCGCGAACGGCAACGGCAGTTAGGAGGGAGGATTGGAACCAACCGCGATATTGGTCGGCGCCCTCGAGGTAGAGGTCGGCAGGCCAATCGGCCGCGTTGTCGTGCTCAAGGGAGGCAAAGTGGGTGGAGCCGGAATCGAACCAGCCGTCCAGAGTGTCCGTGCCCTTTTCGAAGTGGTTGTAGCCGCATTTTGGGCAGGTAAAGCCCGGCGGGAGGAGCGTGTCCGCGTCAATTTCGAACCAGACATTTGAGCCATATTCGGCAAAGGCCTCCGCAAGCTGTGCAATGGTTTCGCGTGTGCAGATGGGTTCGCCGCAGGCCTCGCAATATAGGACGGGGATTGGCAGACCCCATTGGCGCTGACGGGAAATGCACCAATCGGAGCGCTCGCGCACCATTGAAACTATGCGGTCGTGACCCCATTCGGGGAGCCACTGAACATCGTCGCAGGCGCTTGCCGCTTCGTTTTTAAAGGCATCCACAGAGCAGAACCATTGGTCGGTTGCGCGGTAGATGATGGGCTTTTTGCAGCGCCAGCAATGGGGGTAGGGGTGGACAATGGATTGTGACGCGAGGAGCGCGCCGGAGTCTTTCAAGTCCTGCCAAATTTCCTTGTTGGCCTTTTCGTAGTAGAGGCCCTCGTATTTTCCGGCCTCGGAGGTCATGTGGCCGCGGTCGTCAACGGGGACTATAATTCCGATATTGGTTTTGCCGCTGTAATCGTATTTTTGGCAAATTTGGTAGTCCTCCATGCCGTGTCCGGGAGCGGTGTGGACACAGCCGGTACCGGCCTCAAGGGTTACATGGTCGCCCAAAATGACAAGGCTTTCGCGGTTGAAAAGGGGGTGCCTTGCCTTCATAAATTCAAATTCACTGCCCTGCATTTCGGCAAGGATTTCAAAGCCTTCAATGCCTGCGGCTTTGCCAACGGAGTCCACAAGCTCCTTTGCGAGAACATAGGTTTCGCCGCTCGGTGCTTTTGCCAAAACGTAGGTTAGGTTGGCGTTTAGGCAGATTGCAAGGTTGCCGGGGATTGTCCATGTGGTGGTTGTCCAAATGACAAAATAGGTGTTGTTAAGGTCGGTAAGCTCCGCAAGCTTGCCCAAATCGTTTGTAATTTTGAACTTTACATAGATGGATTCGCAGTTGATGTCGGCATATTCGATTTCCGCTTCGGCAAGCGCGGTTTCGTCGTGGCAGCACCAATAGACGGGCTTTTTGCCGCGATAGATGTAGCCCTTTTCGTACATTTCGCCGAAAACATTGACCTCCTCGGCTTCGAAGGAGGGGTTCATGGTTAGGTAAGGCTTGTCCCACTCGCCCAAAACGCCAAGGCGCTTAAATTGGTCGCGCTGAATGTCCACAAATTTTTGTGCAAAATCGTGGCAGGCATCGCGAAATTCGGGGATGGACATATTTTTGCGGTCGAGCTTGTTTTGCTTGATGATGGCGGATTCTATGGGCATTCCGTGGTTGTCCCAGCCGGGGACATAGGGGGCTTGGAAGCCGCTCATGTTTTTGTAGCGAATTATAAAATCCTTGAGGCACTTGTTCATGGAGGTGCCCATGTGGATGTATCCGTTTGAAAAGGGAGGGCCATCGTGAAGAATGAAGCGGGGCTTGCCCTCGTTTCGCTCAATCATTTTGTGGTAGATATCGTCATCGTACCAGCTTTTCAACATATCCGGCTCACGCGCGGGGAGAGCGGCGCGCATTGCGAAATCTGTTTTGGGGAGGTTTACTGTTTTGTTATAGTCCTGAGACATTTGCTTCCGACTCCAATCTGAGATGTGCATAGATATTATAAACACTATTGCACTATTTTAATAGCTATACCATAACATGGCTTTGTGGCTACGGTATGAATATTTGTTGATATGGTAAGGGGCGCGGCACAACTATGCAGCGTATTATGCCCCGCCCCGACTTATTTTTCTCTGTTTAAGAGCTTTTTTATTTTCCGAAGCGGAGATTGTCGAAGGTGAACTGGCCGGCCTGCGGCTGCGCGGGTGTCGGTGCAGAGGCAGAAAACATACGGGTTGAATTTTCCGTTTCCGCTGTGGGAGCCTCCGCGTTACTTGTGATGATGCGGCGAATTTCGGAGTCGCCATCGCCGGTTTCGGCAAGACGCTCAACGGAATTTTCGATGCTACGGACAGTTTCCTCAACTGTGACGGCAGGGGCTTCGGCGGGGGCGGGAGTTTCGAGATCCTCCAGCTTTAGGCCACCGAGTCCATCCAGAAAGTTGAGCTGCTTTGAGCACAAAAGGCGCATATTTTCTATGTATTGGGTGCTTTCGCGCTTTGCTTCAAGGAGCCGTGCTTCCTCTGTTGCGCGCTGAGTATAGGCTTCGCGGGTGATGCGCTCGGCTTCGTCATGAGCGGCAGAAACCACCGTTTCCGACTTTTCGCGAGCCTCCTTCTCAATTTGAGCTGTTAGTTTTTGAACGGAAAGAAGGGTAAGACGCATTGAGTCCTCTGTGGCTCTGTATTCTTCGATTTTCTCAACAAGAACCTTCATTTTGCTTTTGAGAACCATGTTTTCCTTGGCAATCGCGGCATAGTCGCTCGCGGCTTCCTCTAAAAAGTCGTCAACAGCGCCCATATCGTAACCGCCGAAAATCGCTTTTTCAAAGGTTTTTTCTCTAAAATTTTGAGGTGTCAGCATATCCAAAAGCCCTTTCTGTTTAAAAATGGGGAGAACGGTGTTGCATTAAAGGTAAAGCCCGTTGTTCTCCAACTCGTCTATGAGGTCGCCCATAATGTCCACATTGTAGGGAGTTATTAGGTAGGTGTTTGCGGCGACCTTCTTGATTTTACCATCCAAAGCGTAGGCAACTCCGCTGAGGAAGTCTATTAGGCGTCTTGCGGTATCCTTGCCGGTTTGTTCGAGGTTCATAACCACAGAACGTCGTTCACGGAGATGGTCGGCAATTTCCGCGGCAGTTTCAAAGCGCTCGGGCTTTACCAAAACGACCTGTGCCTGCATTGGCGCGGAAGCGCCGAGATTAACGACCTTTTCACGGCGAACCGGAGCCGCTGTACGGGTGTCGTAATCGGAGAAGGGATTGCGGCGTTCTGTTGTCTGTGCTGTTGTTGTTCTTCTTGTGGTTTCGGCAACCGGAACGCGTGTTTCCGCCGGAGCTTCCTGAAGCTCATCGCCAAAATCGTCATATTCATCGCCGCTGTAAGGGCGAGTGAGCTTTTTAAGCTCGTCTAAGAGACCCATTGTAGTTCCTCCTGCATATAATGAACGAATCGGCTATATTGCCGACTGCGGATATGTACGAGCACCAAAAATCGCCGAGCCAACCCGAACCATATTCGAGCCCTCGGCTATGGCATCCTCAAAATCCCCGCTCATTCCCATTGATAAAAAATCCATAAAGACATTATCGTATTTTTTCTTGCGAATGTCAACAGAAAGCTTGTACATACCGGCAAAATAAGGCCTGTTTTCGCCTTTTTTACTTGAAATGGGGGGAATTGCCATAAGTCCGCGTACCAAAACGGAGGGATAATCCGCGGCTTTACTCAAAACCCGTTCAAGCTCGTCAGGCAGCAATCCGGACTTTGAGTCCTCCCCCGCAATGTTAACTTCAAGCAGAACACTTTGTTTAATACCAAGCAGCGCCGCTCGTTTATTTATAAGAGAAAGCAGCTCTGCGGAGTCCACAGACTCGATTATGTCGCAAATTCCAACGACTTGATTGACTTTATTCTTTTGCAAATGCCCGATAAAATGAATTGGTGCGCCCGCATAGGCGTTTTGAGCGTTCTTCGTAATAAGCTCCTGAACGCGGTTTTCACCGCAGGCGGAAACTCCTGCGGAAATTGCCTCCGCAACCGCCGCCGCATCGTTCATTTTTGTGGCGGCAACAAGGCTTACATCCCCCGCCGAAACGCCCGCCGCCTTTGCCGCAAGCTCTATGCGCTCCAAAATTGATTTTACATTTTCGGTAATACTCATATGTATTCGCTCCTCCTTAATGGCTACTGCAAAATTTCGCCGTCGAAAAGCTCCTTTGAGGTGAGGATGATTTCGTTTCCGACTCTCAGCGCTTTCGCGTCCTTTTCAAGCTCCGCAAGGAAGTAGTCCTCGGTTTCCCATGCTATTTTAATGTATTTCTTTTCGGCTTGAAGTCCCGTCATTGTGAACACATAGGAATCGCCGTCGTCCGTATAGACGGCGTTCTTGGGTACTCGTATGCCCTCGTGAGTGTCAAAATCTATATCCGCCGACACCTTGCGAACGGAAAGAATTTCGGAGGCGGCTTCGGTACAGCGAAAAACCACGGCGCACTCGCCGTTTTTCGGTGCGCTGATGCTCTCAACCTTCGCCGTTAGAAGCTTGCGGCAATAGCGGCCAAAGTTCAGCTTTGCGCTGCCGCCGACCTTTAGACGCTCCGCGTCCTTTTCCGGCATTGCCGCGGCATAATACCACTCATATGCGGAAACGATTTTACCATATACATTGTCCGCAATTTCCGCCGGTTCCTTTGAAAGTGCCGCAAGCTTGTCGATGTCAAGTCCTGCAAGCGCCTTTGGTGTTAAGCCCTCATAGCCATCGGGCGCGGAGGAAAAAAGCCCCGCTTTTTCAGCCCTAATTGCGACCGTATCGCGCGAAGCGGCTTGCTTTAGGCTGTTAAGCTCCGTGTTTATCTTGTCTAAATCTTCCTTCTTTGCGCCCGCATCGGAATTGTCCATAATTAGCGAGCCTAAGCTTAGCGCCGCCGAGGAGAGCGTATCCATGTCACGGCGCGCCGAAGCCGCCGCAAGGCGTGTTACCGAGCTTTTGATGGCATTATCCCGCTCCGCCGCGCGGTCTGCGTAATCAAGACCGTCCATAACCTCGGAAATGTGCGTTTTCTTTTGTTCAAGCTCATGAATTTCTGCGGCACGAGATAGAGCGTCCTCGCCTGAATAGGCAACGGCCAGCACCTCTCCCTGTGCTGAAACCCGCCCATTCTCGGCAACGACGCTGAGATATTTTTCATTGCTGCTTACAAGACTCTCATCGCGAACGATGATGCCTGTGGCAGTTGAGGACTCCGCGATGGAAACATAAACGGCAGGAGCCGTTCGTGTGTCGTTTGTAAAGGAGCGGATAAGGTAGACCCCAAAATATGCCACCAAGGCCCCAAAAAGTATTAGGCCGACGAGTTTTGTAATCGCGTCTGTTCGTTTCATCGGTGCTTCTCCATGTCTGCGCGCCGCTTCGACCATGTGTACAGTGCTCCTCCCCGTTTTGCCGAAAAGCTTTTAACGGCAAAACGGGAAGAGCTGTCGGTTATGTAGCCTCAACCACCTTTGGTTCTCTTAAATCCACCGTGGTGGTTGGGATGATCGTTGAAATTGCGTGCTTATAAATCATTTGCTGGCGTCCGTCCGTTTCCAAAACCACAACAAAGCTGTCGAAGCTGCGTACAACGCCCTTTAATTGAAATCCGTTCATCAGAAAAAAGGTTACCATTTGTTTATCGCGTCTGATTTGGTTTAGTAGGATGTCCTGTATGTTCTGTGTCTTTTGCATAGAAGTAGCTCCCTCCGAAGCGGTATGTCTACACAGTAGCACAATTCGCCGCTCCATTAAATAGTTATTTTGAACAAAAACCGCAGTTAAACGCTTTTCATGCGGTATGTTCAGGGCACTATATTACCCCGAGGGAGCTAAAAAAGTTTGTCGAATATCGTCGCGCAAAATCAAAGTCGGGTGTTTTATTCCATAAAATCCAAGCAATTTCGGACTTCCTGCGAAGCCATGTTAGCTGACGCTTTGCATAGCGGCGGCTTTCGCGCTTTATTCGCTCCGCGGCCTCCTCCTGTGTAATTTCTCCGCAGAGGGCAAGTGCCGCCTCCTTGTAGCCAATAGCCTGCATCGCTGTTGAGTTTTCGGGCACTCCGCTGTTTAAAAGCTCGCGCACCTCATCAAAAAGTCCCGCCTGCAGCATTAGGTCAACACGCCTGTCTATGCGGTCGTAAAGGTCGTTCCGCTCGGCAAATGAGAGGGCGATTACTGCGGCATCATAGCGCGGCGGCTTTTTTTGAGTTTCCGCGTCATGCTCCGTAATTGTTTTGCCGGTGGAGATGAAAACCTCCAGTGCGCGGAGAATGCGCTTTTTGTCGGAGGGATGAAGCTTTGCCGCCCTTTCGGGGTCAAGCTTAAAAAGCTCGTCACGCATAGCTTCACCGCCGAGAGTGTCGTATTTTTCGGAAAGCTCAAGCCGAAGCTTTTCGTCCGTTGCTTCTCCCGCAAAATCGCGTCCCGCAATGAGTGAATCTATATAAAGTCCCGTGCCGCCGACTATTATGGGAAGATGTCCCCGCGCCAAAATGCTTTGCACGCAGGCATCCGCTTCGCTCACATAGCGGGCAACGGAATATGGGCAATTCGGCTCCGCAACGTCCAGCATATGGTGGGGAACGCCCTGCATTTCGGCAAGGGTTGGCTTTGCCGTGCCTATATTCATGCGGCGATAGAGCTGCATGGAATCCGCCGAAACGACTTCACCGTTTAGTTCCTTGGCAAGCAAAACTCCGAGCGCGGTTTTTCCCGTTGCCGTGGGGCCTGTTATGACCGCGATTTTGGGTGTTTGGTTTTCGGTCACGCCTTTTCACCGCCGTAATATTTGCTTGCGAAATTCCATGAGGACTCGCACATTCCGTCAAGTGTTTCACAGGCCTGCCAGCCAAAAAGACGCTTTGCAAGGGATGGGTCTGCGTAATAGCGGGGAAGGTCGCCGGGGCGGCGCGGGGCATTTTCGCGGGGGAGTGTAATTTTTGTCATGCGTTCGAATGATGAAATGATGTCCAAAACGCTGTATCCCGTGCCGGTGCCGAGATTTACGGCAATGGCATCCTTGTGGTCTTTCAGATAGGAGAGCGCGGCAACATGACCCTTTGCAAGGTCTACAACGTGCAGATAGTCACGCACTCCTGTGCCGTCCGGCGTGTTAAAATCCGTGCCGGTGACAAAAAGCTTTTCCGCGCGACCCGCCGCAACCTTTGTGATGTAGGGCATGAGATTTGTCGGCTTATCGCCGGGAATTTCGCCCAAAAGCCCACTTTCGTGCGCACCGATTGGGTTGAAATAGCGCAAAAGCACGGCGCTCCATTCCTTATCGGAAAAGCAGAGGTCGCGGAGCATTTGCTCAACAATATTTTTGGTTCTGCCATAGGTGTTCACGGGGCAAAGGGGGTCACTCTCCGTAAGTCCGCGATTTTCGGTAATTGGGGCATAAACGCAGGCAGAGGAGGAAAATATAATTTTTTTGCAGTCAAATTCGCCCATAATACGGCAAAGCGTTTCCGTGCCGCCGACATTTACGCGGTAGTAGGTCAGTGGCTCGGCTTCGGAGCGGGGAACGGATTTAAGCCCCGCAAAGTGCATTACGGCGTCAATTTTGTTTTCGGAAAAAATGCTTCGAAGCTTTTCCTCATCCAACACATCGCCAATATAAAGGCGGGGCTTGCGCCCTGTAATTTTCTCAATCGCTTCCGCAACCCATTCCTCGGAATTTGAGAGATTGTCAACAATAACGACCTCGTGTCCGCTTTTTTGAAGCTCCACACAGGTGTGCGAGCCAATATATCCAAGGCCGCCGGTTACTAAAATGTTCATGTTATACCTCGCAAAATATTTAAAATTTGTTTTCACGCTTTGGCTATACAATGCGCGAAAATTCTTTGTCCAGTTGTTTTTTTGTCAGCGTGACGGAAACGGGTCTGCCGTGGGGGCAATATTTCACCTCGCCCGAAACGACGGCACGGACAAGCTCCGAAAGCTCCGCTTCGTTTGAGCGCCGCCCCGCCTTGATTGCGGCCTTGCAGGCAACGGTGTGCAAAATTTCGTCCGCCGCACCGTCCTCGGAGAGTGAAACGCCTTTTTTGAGCTTTTCGCAAATTTCCTCGACCATGGCGGGGGCTTCCGCCGCGTCCGTATCGGCGGGAACACCGCGCAAAATTACGCTGTCCTCCCCGAAAAGGTCGATTTCAAAGCCCAAACGAATGAGACTTTCGGAGTTTTGCTCCAAAAGCTCAATTTCGCCCGCCGTAAGCTTTAGCGTTACGGGCAGGAGCAGTGCCTGTGACATTATTTCCCGTCCCTGCGCCTTTATGCGGTCGAAAATCATGCGCTCATGGGCGGCGTGCTTGTCTATAAGGAGAAGCGCGTTGTCGCGCTCAACTAAAATATAGGTGTTCATCGCCTCGCCGATTAGTCGAAAATCGTTCTCGGCTTTTGGCAAAATTGTTTCTGCTTCCGTTAAAACAGACTGCGCTTCGCTATTTGTTTTGTAGGAAATGCCGCTGTCGCAAACACGCGCGCCTGTAACATTTTCTTTAGACGCACCGCCGATTACGATTGTTCCAAGGTCGGGCGGTGCTTGCTTGCCATCGTCCGCAAGCTGTGACAATATATGCCCGCTCGTTTCCGAAGGTTGCTCGCCAAGCAGCGTAAAAACCGTTGGTTCACCGCGTTTTTCGTCAATTTTTTTCTCGCAGGGGATAGGCTTCACATCGCGCACATTTTGATTGAAGGTTGGTTTTGATACATAACCCTCGCTCTTGCGCCGCTCGAAGTGCTTTTCGCGAAATTCCGTGGCACTCATGCTCTGGAAAAAGTCCTTTTTCGGACTTGCGGCCGCTTTTGTTGAGGGCGAAAGTGTAATTTCCGCCGTGCCGCTTTCGGCTTTTAGGGCGGATATAACGGCGTAGTAGATGCTGTCAAACGCCTTGCGCTCATCGCGGAATTTTACCTCCGTTTTTGCGGGGTGAACGTTGACATCAACGGCGGCGGGGCTGACGGTTAGGTAGAGCACGCAGGCGGGGTAGCGCCCCGTTAGGAGAGTGTTTTTGTAGGCCTGCTCGAGTGCGGACTGCAAAAGCTGGGATTTTATGGCGCGGCCGTTGCAGAAAAAATATTGCTTTGCCCTGTTTCCGTGCCCTGTGCGCGGAGAGCCTGTAAAGCCGGAAACGGAAAAGCTTTCATCCTCCGAAAAGCATTCCATAAGCTCAAGCGCGGTTTCGCGCCCCAAAAGGCTGTAGATGCAGGAGCTTTTTTTGCCATCTCCGGGGGAGAAAAATTCCTCCTTGCCGTCCTTTATGAGCCGCACGGAGCATTCGGGGCGGCCAAGCGCACAGCGAAGCGCCATTGTTAGGCAGGCACCGCCCTCGGATTTATCGCTTTTCATAAATTTCAGCCTTGCGGGGGTGTTGTAGAAAAGGTCGCGGATGATTATGCTTGTCCCCTCAGGGCAGCCATAGGGGGTCATTTCAAGGATGTCGCCCGCTTCAAGAATAACACGCGTACCCTCATTTTCGCCGCGCCGCCGCGTTATTAGTTCAATGCGCGAAACGGCGGAAATTGCGGCAAGCGCTTCACCGCGAAAACCCATGGTGCCGATTGCTTCAAGCCCGCGGGCATCGGAAAGCTTGCTGGTGGCGTGGCGCATAAAGCAAATTCCCGCGTCCTCGGGAAGCATACCGCCGCCGTCGTCTGTGACACGGATAAAGGTCATTCCGCCGCCGCGAAGCTCGATTGTTATGTTTTTTGCATCCGCATCGAAGGAGTTTTCAACAAGCTCCTTTATAACGGAGGCAGGCCGTTCAACCACCTCTCCCGCCGCAATAAGGTCGGCAAGGTGTGGCGATAAAATATTGATATCAGGCATATGCACCTCAAAAATTTCTAAAGCTGTTCAAAGGCCTTGAGCTTTGGCATATAAGCGCGAAGCTTTACCTCTTGTATGACTGTCAAAAACTTTTTTGACAGCTTATTATACATTAAATATGTTGAAAATGCCACTATAAAATGTTATCATCATCCCATACGCAATTTATTTTTACGATGGGAAATGAAGCATGAACATTAAACGCACAGAAATATCCGCCGAGGAAATAGCGCATCAGCTATCCCTCTGCGCCGAAATAAAGGCCGCGCAAGCCGACAAGCCCCGTTTTGCAAAGGTTGAAACCTTTGGCTGTCAGCAAAACGAGGAGGACAGCGAGAAGCTTCGCGGCTATCTTGCCGCCATGGGTTATGCCCAAACGGAGGACGAATTTGCGGCGGACATAATCGTTATGAACACCTGCGCCGTTCGCGAACACGCCGAGCAGCGCGTTTTTGGCAACCTTGGCGAGCTAACTCACACGAAAAAGAAAAACCCTCAACAAATAATAGCCGTTTGCGGCTGTATGGCGGCGCAGGAGCAGGTTGCGGAAAAAATTAAGCAATCCTACCACTTGGTCGATTTGGTCTTTGGCCCTGACGAGCTTTGGCGTTTTCCCGAGCTTATCTCCCGCGTGTTTTCCGGAAAAGAGCGCATCTTCATCCCCACCTCCGGCGATGGCTGCATAGCGGAGGGCGTTCCCCATTCCCGCACGGACGGCGCTAGGGCATGGCTTTCCATAATGTACGGCTGCAACAATTTTTGCACCTACTGCATTGTTCCCTACACCCGCCTGCGCGAGCGCTCCCGCCGCCCCGAAAACATCCTTGCCGAGGCTCGCGAGCTTGTTGCAGGCGGCTGCCGTGAAATTACACTTTTGGGTCAAAATGTAAATTCCTATGGCCTCGAATTTGGCGATGGCACAAGCTTTGCAAAGCTCATCCGCGACATAAACGCCATTGAGGGCGACTTCATAATCCGCTTTATGACAAGCCACCCCAAGGACGCAACGGAGGAGCTTTTCGCCGCAATGCGCGACTGCGAGAAGTGCGAAAAGCATCTGCACCTCCCCCTGCAATCCGGCAGTGACCGCATTTTAAAGGCCATGAACCGCCGTTACACCTCCGAGCAATATTTGAATTTAGTGGATTTGGCAAGGCAATATGTGCCCGAAATCGTCCTCACAACCGACATTATCGTCGGCTTTCCGAACGAAACGGACGAAGATTTTGAGGAAACTCTCCGCCTTGTCCGCGCCGTGCGCTATGACGCGATGTTCACATTTATATATTCAAAGCGCGGCGGAACCCCCGCCGCCACCATGGACGACCCCTTCACCCGCGAAGAAAAGCAGGTGCATTTTGACAAGCTTATAGAGGTTCAAAACCTCATTTCGGAGCAGAAGCACAGGGAATACATCGGCAAAACTCTGCGCATTCTCATAGACGGCACCGACAGGGAAAACGGCGTTCTCTCCGCCCGCACACAGGGCGGCAGGCTTGTCCGCGTTGCCGCCGAAGCAAGCCTAATCGGCAGCTTTGCCAATGTGAAAATAACGGACTGCAACACCTGGGCACTGCGCGGAGAAATAGTCTAAATCCCCAAAATCATCATCGGAGGTACGATAAATGGCCGAATTAACGCCTATGAAGCGTCAATATAACGAAATAAAGGCACAGCACCAAGATTGTCTGCTGTTTTTCAGGCTTGGCGATTTTTATGAAATGTTCGATGAGGACGCGCGAACCGCCTCCCGCGAATTGGAGCTTGCCCTCACAACGCGTGACAGAACCGTTGAAAACCCCGACGAGCGCACACCCATGTGCGGCGTTCCCTATCACAGCTGCGAGGCCTACATAGCTCGGCTTATAGCCAAGGGCTACAAGGTTGCCATCTGCGAGCAAACGGAGGATCCCGCGCTTGCAAAGGGCTTGGTTCGCCGCGATGTTATTCGCGTCATAACTCCCGGCACGGTCACGGAAAGCTCCATGCTGGAGGAGGGAAAAAGCAACTATGTCTGCTCCGTTTTTCTTGAGGGCAAGGCGGGCGCTGTTGCCTTTTGCGATGTTTCCACGGGCGAATTTTGCGTTGCGGGCTTTAAGGACGCTCCCGTTACCCACATTCGAAACGAGCTGTCGCGCTTTCTCCCGCGCGAGGTAATTTTAAGCCTTGGCGCTTCGGAGGATGCGGAGCTTCGCGAATTTTTAACCGAAAAGCTCGACTGTCTTATTGAGCCGGGCGAAATGCGCTTTGACTTCATGGAATGTGCCGCGCGGATTTGCCAACAATTTAAGGCCGCAAGCGTTGACGAGCTTGGTCTTTCAAACGACACCTCCGCCGTTTCCGCCGCGGGCGCACTTGTCTGCTACATCGAGGAAACTCAAAAATTTGATACAAGCCACATAAACGTGCTGGATGTTTTTTCGGCAGGCCGCTTCATGGAGCTTGATTACACCACCCGCCGCAACTTAGAGCTTACCGAAAATCTTCGCACCGGCGAGAAAAAAGGCAGTCTTTTGTGGGTTTTGGACAAAACCAAAACTCCAATGGGCGGCAGGCTTCTGCGCTCATGGACAGAGCGCCCCCTCCTCTCCCCCGTCGATATAAAGCGCCGCCTAACCGCCGTTGCGGAGCTGTTTTCCGACAATGTCGCCAGAGGTGAAATTATCGAAATTCTGCGTGAAATCGGCGACATTCAGCGCCTTGTCGGCAGAGCTGTTTATGGCACGGCGAACGGCAAGGATTTATTATCGCTCGGAAATTATTGCGCCGCCCTCCCCGCGCTTGCCAATTTGCTCAAGGGCAAGCAGAGCGCCCTCCTGCGCAAAATTGCGGAAACCGACCCCGTTTTGGAGGTTTCCGCGCTTATCTCCCGCGCCATCTGCGATGAGCCGCCCTTTTCCGTCCGCGAGGGCGGAATTCTCCGCTCCGGCTACAGCGAGGAGGTTGACAGGCTCCGCGATGTCCGCGACAATGGCTCCCGCCTTGTAAGCGAGCTTGAACAGCGCGAGCGCGAGAACACCGGCATAAAAAAGCTCAAGGTCGGATATAACCGCGTTTTCGGCTACTATATCGACATTCCGCGCGCCTCCTCGGAGGAGGTTCCCGAAACCTACATCCGCAAGCAAACGCTTGTTTCAAACGAGCGCTTCTTCACAGAGGAATTAAAGGAGCTTGAAAACACCCTCGTCACCTCCCGCGACCGCATTGCGGAGCTTGAATTTAAGTTTTTTGACGATGTTCGTGTCCGCACGGCGACCGAGGTCACGCGAATTCAGGCTGTGGCGGATGCAATTGCGGAGCTTGACGCAATTTGCTCCCTTGCCGAGGTTGCCGTCCGTAACGGCTACACCATGCCCGAGCTTGACCTTTCGCAAACGCTCTCCATCACGGCGGGCAGACATCCCGTTGTTGAAAAAATGCAGAGCGAAGCTCTCTTTGTGCCAAACGACACCTTTTTAAACAACTCCGATGACCGCGTCGCCATTATAACAGGCCCGAACATGGCGGGAAAATCCACCTATATGCGCCAAACAGCGCTTATCGTCCTAATGGCGCAAATGGGCAGCTTTGTCCCCGCAAAAAGCGCAACCATAGGCGTTGTGGACAGAATTTTCACCCGCATCGGAGCCTCCGACGACCTCTCCTCCGGCCGAAGCACCTTTATGGTTGAAATGACGGAGGTTGCGGATATTCTGCGCTTTGCCACCTCCGCAAGCCTGCTCATTTTGGACGAAATCGGCCGCGGCACCTCCACCTATGACGGCATGGCAATAGCCCGCGCGGTGCTTGAATATTGCGCCGACAAAAAAAAGCTTGGCGCGAAAACGCTTTTTGCAACGCACTACCACGAGCTGTCCTGCCTTGAGGGTCAGCTTGCGGGAGTCCGAAACTACAACATCACCGCCAAAAAGCAGGGCGGGGATTTAATCTTTCTCCGCAAAATTGTTCGCGGCGCGGCGGATGACAGCTATGGCATTGAGGTTGCAAAGCTTGCGGGAGTTCCCGATTTTGTCATATCGCGGGCAAAATGCTGCTTAAAGGATTTGGAGAGCGGCAACACAAAGGCTCCCGCCAAAAAAGCCGTTAAGGAAGAAAGTCAAATTAGCTTTTCCGATGTTGGAACAAGCGAAATTGCCCAAGTCCTCAGGGAAACCAGCATAGACACCCTAACTCCCATTGAGGCGCTAAACCTGCTGTTTGAGCTTAAAAAGAAGGTGGACGCATGAAGAAAAGAGAAGCCCCCGTTTTTGTGGATACACTCACAAAGCCCCGAAGAATTGCGGGCTATGTCTATCTGCCCTTCCACATTTTTGTGTTTCCGCTTTTTATAGGTATGCTGGCACAGTTTCTCCCCTCGGGGCTTGACAATGTCGCGGCAAACATCATTTATTACGGTCTTGGTCTTGCCTTTTGCTTCATCTGTATGTGGCAATTTCTCCGTGATGCCTTTGACACTCTGCTCGACAATATTCTAAAAGTTATATTTGCAATCCTTTTCGCCTATATCATCAATATGCTTTTGAGCTATGCGGTTGCGGCGGGACTGCTTTTATTTTTGCAGGATATCCCCTTAAATCCGAACAACAACGCGGTTGTCACCATGGCGGACAAAAGCTACAACGCTGTTATGGGGCTTGCCGTTTTTCTTGCACCTATAGTTGAAGAAATTCTCTTTCGCGGCGTTCTTTTTGGCGGAATGAGAAAACATAGCCGTGTGCTTGCATATATTATTACAATCACACTGTTTGCTTTTTATCATATATGGCAGTATGCTCTTGTCAGCATGGACTGGCGAACACTGATTTACATGGTTCAATACATCCCCGCCGGCTTTGCTCTCTCATGGCTGTACGAGCGCACAAATTGCATTTGGGCACCCATTTTTCTTCACACTGCAATGAACCTTATTTCAATGCTCGTGTTGAGCTGATTAAAAACACTCGCAATATACAATAATTTTGTTTGCATGATTTCACTATATGTGGTAGTATATAC
>JAVVUU010000028.1:0-1130 GCA_036653035.1 Oscillospiraceae bacterium | reverse complement strand
GCTCTGCCAATAAGGAGAATTTTGATGGCGGGAGTTTTCAAAGCTGCCGAGGGCATTAAAAACGAAATTGATAAAACAAGCTGCTATTTTCGCGAAGCAAAGAGTGAAATAGCCGCAAAAAACCTTTCCGCCCTAAAGGTCGTCAGCATCGGCGGAATATTTGTCGCTCTTTTTTTCTTCATAATAACCCCACACATTTTTTCCGGCTGGACCCCAACGAAGGAACACATTTTTCTTATCCCCTCTCTGGTTGCATTTTCTCTTTTCTCCGTCCTTTATGACAAATTCGGTCACAATAATTTTTTAATCGTTCACCATGCCTGTATATTATACATAGTCGTGCTGCTTGCACAATTCATTCCCATAGGCGTTTTCCCCTACCCCGATTACCCCGCCGCAACTCTCACCTGCTTTGTAATCCTCATGCCTATGATTTTCATAATCCGCCCATGGATTATGTCCACATGGGTAATTATCTCCTCGGCAGTTTTCCTCATTTTGGCCTGTAAATTCAAATCCCCAATTTGCGTCCCCTACGACATTTTTTCCACAATAATGAGCTCTATCTTTGCCATTGTTGTCACCTTCATAGCCTCAAGGCTTCGCGTTAGCGACTATATGTCCCGCGAGGAATACAAGCGCCTTAGCCGCACAGACCTTTCAACCGGTCTTCTAAATAAACGCAGCTATGAAGCCAAATGCCAATGCCTTATGCTGGAGCTTCCAAAAAGCACTCCCTGTGCCCTGCTCATCTTCGACATAGACAACTTCAAGCTTATAAACGACACCTTCGGTCATATAGTCGGCGACAACATTGTTGAAACCATCGGCGGAATTTTATCAACCGCTTTCCGCGCGAACGATTTGGTCGGCCGCATAGGCGGCGATGAATTTAGCGCCTATGTCAGCTCCGTCAGCGACCCCGAAATGATTTCAAACCGTGCAGCGCGCATATTGTCCGAAATTCGTGAGCGCACCAGGCACGACTACAAAATCGAAGTCACCATGAGCGTTGGAATTGCAATATCCCAACGTGGAAAAACCGCTTACCGCGATATGTACCTCGCCGCGGACAGAGCACTTTATACCGTTAAAAACTCCTCTCAGGACGGCTTGAAGGTAAACCTCCT
>JAVVUU010000027.1:0-17313 GCA_036653035.1 Oscillospiraceae bacterium | reverse complement strand
TATAATATCTGTTTACAGAGATTATACCATAGCCGCAGCGCGGCGTTATGGTATATTATTTAAATCGTGTATAATATCTGTTTACAGAGATTATACCACATTATAAGTAAAAATGGAACCGAAACCGCAACTATTTCGCCGCAAATTAAACCTCATTAAATAGTTTGTAAAATTCGAGCTGTTGTGATAATATATACTAAGTTTACGCATAATATGTCGCAGCTAAATTTACAATCGGCTTCATTTTACGCCGTCCGAAAGGAAAGTTATACCCCCATGAATGAGCTTCAGGAAAAAATAATTTCTCTCAAAAAAGAGCGAAACGCACTCATACTCGCCCACTACTACCAAACACTCCCCGTTCAGGACATTGCCGATTTTGTCGGTGACTCCTTTGCGCTTGCAAAGCTTGCTCAAGATGCCAAGCAAAGCACAATAATCATGTGCGGTGTCCGTTTTATGGCGGAGAGCGCAAAAATACTAAATCCCGAAAAAAACGTCTATCTCCCCTCCGAAAACGCGGGCTGTCCCATGGCAAACATGATAAGCCCGAGCGACATTTTGGAGCTTAGAGCACGCTATCCCAAAGCGGCTTTTGTCTGCTATGTCAATTCCTCTGCCGCCGTCAAGGCCGTGTGTGATGTTTGCTGCACCTCATCGTCCGCCGAAAAAATTGTTCGCGCGCTTCCAAACCACCAAGTGGTTTTCGTGCCGGACAAAAATCTTGGTGCTTATGTTGCAAAAATGGTTCCCGAAAAGGAAATCATACTTTACAACGGCTGTTGCCCTATACACAATTCCATCTCCGCTCAAAATGCAGCTTCCGCAAAAGCTGCCTCCCCCTCTGCGCTTTTCCTCGCCCATCCCGAGTGCCCTGCCGAGGTTTTGGCTCTGGCCGATTATGTCGGCTCAACTGCGGGGATCCTCGCATTTGCCCGCAAAACGGATGCGAAAGAGCTTATAATCGGCACCGAATTGGGCGTTTATGAAATACTTTCGCGCGAACTGCCCGACAAAAAAATCACCTGCGTTAAAGACGATTTTGTATGCGCAGACATGAAAAAAACAACACTTGAGGATGTTTTCGCCTGTCTTGAGGGCAAATGTGCCCCCATCTCACTTCCCGAAAACGAAATGTCCGGCGCAAAAATCAGCCTTGAACGCATGGTAAATTTGGGTTAAATGCCCTCTCAATTTGGTTGACATAATATTATGGAGAGTATCAAAGCTTGTTGCTTTGATACTCTCCATAATCATTTTATATACAATTTTTTAAACAAGCCGAAGCTTATGCGAGGTTGAAGCGCACAATTTCTTCCGAGTCGTCCGCCTTGACTTTTCCGAGCATTTCAAGGTGACGAAGGTGGGCGTGACATTCACCGACGGCAAACCATTTTTGCGAAATCGGAAAATCCTCCCATGAGCTGCAACGAATTTTCCATGTCAATTTACCTGCGATATCATACACCGAGGAATTTGGATTTTCCGCAACCACCTTTAAGCACTCGTCGAGCCGCTTTTCGTGGTGCTCCAAAAGCACGGCTATGCGGGCGTGGAAATCGCCTGTTTTTCTGTGTGACGGAAGTGCAATTTGGACATCGTATTTGTCAATTGCCTGCAAGCTTCGGAGATAATCTCCCAAAGAGTCCTCGACTAAATTCCAGTTGGTGATGTTTGGGGAAATGTCAAATAGGACATGGTCGCCCGTAAACATTGTTTTTTGTTCCTCCATCCAAAAGCACATATGCGCGGGGGTGTGCCCGGGGGTTAGGACAGCCTTTAATGTGTAGCCGCCGCAGGAAAATTCGTCGCCGTTGTCGATTGGGGTATAGTCCTCAAAGTCCATGCTTGCCGCCATCCCGCGGGAGGGCGCGTTGTGCAGAGAGGATTCTATAACCTCCAAAGCAAAACCGGAGCGGCGGATTTTCATGTCGTCCATTTTCCACATGGCTCTGCGCGTTTCTCCGAACATCCATGGAATTTCGGCGCGGCTGATATAAACCTTGCGGCCGGGAACAACTATTTCGGGAGCCAGACCTGTGTGGTCGGAGTGAAGGTGTGTTAGGATGATGTCCGTTTCCGCCATATTGATGTTAAGCTCGTCAAGGCCGCTTATCAGTGCCTGTCTGCATTCCTCGTGCTTAAAGCCCGTGTCTATCAGAAGATTGTGGCCGTCGCCCTTGATAACATAGCTATTTAAAACGCGAAGCGGGTTTTTTGGAAGCGGAACCTCTATGCAGTAAATGTTTTTCATTATTTCTTGTGGCATCGCTTGTTTTTCTCCCTTAATTTTGTATTTTAATGTTCCTGTAAGAGCATTAAAATTAGTTTGGACATTATATATCACAGCTTGGTGGAGTGATATATTTTTTTGATTTATGCGGCGAATGTTGCTGAAAAGCGGGAGATAATAGACGCGACCTCACATCTTTTTGCATTGCTCATAGGAGCAAGTGTTGTGCTTGTTCGTCCTGACAGCAGTCCGTTTTCAACAGCCCAAGCCATTGATTGCTTTGCCCATGATGATACTTTTGAATAGTCTGTGTAATTTTCAACCGATTTTTCGTTGTAGCTGCCATCGGAGAGATTGTAGGTTGTGGCATAGCGATAGAGCATGGAAGCAATTTGTTCGCGTGTTATGTTGCCGTTTGGATTGAATTTTCCCGGAGCCGAGCCTGTTACTATGCCAGTTGCCGCACCCCAGCCGCATGGCTTGGCATACCATTCAGAGTTTGGCACATCTGAAAACGTGTTTGGAAATGAGCTCATGTCTTCACCGCTCATCCGGCTCAGCACAGTTACAAACATTGCCCTGTTCATACTTGCCTCCGGCGCAAAGCTGGTTGCTGAAACGCCTTGGAAATACATTTTGTCAACACAAAATCTAATGTCTTTTTCCGCCCAGTGTCCGTGAACATCTTTGAAAGCGGCAAGGCTGTCCCCCGTGTCGTAGGCCTCCATTGCATTTATAAATTTCGCAATATCAAGGCTGCCATAGCCGGATTTTGTATCGTAGCCGGGCGCACCCAAATCAACAGCTGATTGCTTTAAAAGGGCGAAAAAGTCGTCATATGTAGCCTGCGGGTAGTATTGCTTTAATATTGCCGCCGCAACGGTGACGTGCGGAGAGGAAAACGAGGTTCCATCACCGGAAATGTATTTATTTTTGTTAAAGCCGCTTATGCTGTATATTTCAACTCCCGGTGCAACAACACAGACAGAGTCGTTCGTCTGTGAAAAGCTTGGAATTGCTCCGTTTTTGTCAACCGAGCCGACACCGATTACATTGTCAAAGGCGGCGGGATAATTGTAGGCTGTTGTTCCGTCATTTCCGACCGCCGAAATCACAATAGCTCCCAAATCCTCCGCGTGATTAACGGCATCTCTCATGCTTTGCATATCGGAGGTTGTTCCAAGGCTGAGATTTATAACGTCGCAATCGTAAACATCAACAGCTTCATACACCGCCGAAACTATATAGGAAGCATTGGTTTCAACGCTTTTTCCGAAACATTTTATGGGTACAAGCGTAATCCCCGAGCAAAGCCCTGCAATGCCGAGCGCATTATTTCGTGCTGCGGCGATAATGCCGCAAACTCCTGTTCCGTGACCGGTTTCGTCGGTTACGTCGTGCGAACCGTTAATCATGTTGCTGCCCTTGTCGAAGCTCACTCCTTCAAAGTCCTCGTGAAGTGAATTAACGCCGCTGTCGATTACTGCAACGCGGACTCCATTGCCCTCGTAGCCCTTATTCCATGCATCAGAAATGTGAAGCTTTTCAAGATTCCACTGCTTTTTTGCAAATGTGTCATTGGGAACAGCGAACAGTGTTGCTGTATAGTCCGGCTCGGAATATTCAACCATATCTCCAAGCTTTTTTACATCATCAATTGAATCCACACGGTAAAGGCCCTTTTCCGCATAAATTTCATCCATATCCACATTTTCCATGAGCCGCACCTGATTTTCCGAAGGCTCTCGGAGCTTGACTATATAGCCGCTCCCGGCGGTTTCCGAAACATTTGTTGCTGTTGCCGCCGCGCAGGGCTGAAATAGAGTTAACAGCAAGGATATAAGTAGGACAAAACCTGTTTTTTTCATCTTTATGCCCCCCAAAGGCCAAAGCCAAAAAGGCTTATTTTTTTATTCGTGCCTGCTCACTTCTTTCGGTAAGGAAGTTTGAAATATACTGCATTTGAGCGCGGACGCTTTCTTCCGCAGGCCCGCCCGAAACACGGCGCATTGCAACGCAGTTGTCAAGCGAAATTTCTGTATAAATGTCGGTATCAAAAACGGGTGACAGCGCTTTGTATTCCTCTATATTGAGGCTTTCGAGCGTGTCGCCTGTTTCTATGCAGCGGCTGACAAGACGTCCGACAATTGTATATGCGTCACGGAAGGGCAAACCTTTTTTTGTAAGATAATCGGCGCAGTCGGTAGCATTTATAAAGCCTTTTCCTGCTGCGGCACGCATATTTTCGGGTAAAAGCCGCATAGTATCGAGCATGGCGGCAAAAACAGGAATACATTTTTTAACGGTGTCGATAGCATCAAAAACCGGCTCCTTATCCTCCTGCATATCCTTGTTGTAGGCAAGCGGAAGCGCCTTCATTACTGTTAAGAGGGTCATAAGGTCGCCATAAACTCTGCCTGTTTTTCCGCGAACCAGCTCCGCAATGTCGGGGTTTTTCTTTTGCGGCATGATTGACGAGCCGGTTGAATACGCGTCGTCCAATTCGATGAATTTAAATTCCCATGAGCACCACATTATGATTTCTTCCGAAAATCTTGAAAGGTGCATCATAAGGATGGAGAGGCCGTTCATAAGCTCCAAGGCGAAATCCCTGTCCGAAACGCCATCCAAGCTGTTTTGCGTTATGCGGGCAAAGCCAAGCTCACGAGCGACAAATTCGCGGTCGATTGGGTAGGTTGTTGAGGTTAGTGCGCCGCTTCCGAGTGGGCATTCGTCCATGCGCTCATAGCAGTCCTCAAGGCGGGTTATGTCGCGGCGGAGCATATTTGCATATGCCATCATGTAGTGGGCAAAGGTGGTTGGCTGTGCGCGCTGAAGATGTGTGTATGCCGGCATAATAACCGAAATATTGCGCTCTGCAAGGTGTAAAATGGTTTCCAAAAGGCCAAGCGTAAGGCTGCGAAGCTCCATGATTTCCTGTTTTAGGTAGAGTCTTAAATCGAGTGCAACCTGATCGTTGCGGCTCCTTGCCGTGTGCAGACGCTTTCCCGCGTCGCCAATTCTGCGGGTTAATTCGCCCTCGATTGCCATGTGAACATCCTCAACATCGTTTCCGAATGTAAGATTTCCGGCTTCAATCTCGCCCAATATTTCCATTAGACCGCCCGCAATTTTTTCGGCGTCGTCCTTTGAAATAATTCCTTGTCTTGCAAGCATTGCCGAATGGGCAAGGCTTCCCGAAATGTCCTGTCTGTACATACGAAAATCAAAGCCGATGCTGGCGTTTAGTTCATCGACCAGAGCATCCGTGTTTTTATCAAAACGTCCCGACCAAAGCTTCATGTAGTTACCTCTCGATTTTGTGTTTTTTAATGTGGTGCGTTGGGGCTGTTTCGCGCAAATCTGTTTTAAAAGAGCGGCGCAAAAACGCGCAGAACGGAGTCGATAAAGCCGCCTATAAAGCTGCGGATAAAGCCGCCGCGCCGTCTTTCCGCCGCGCTGACCTCATGGGATACGTCAAAGGTTTTTAGGGCATCTCTTTTTAGCTCGCGCACAGCATTGCTGCCATAGATGAATACACCGCATTCAAAATGCAGGTACAAGCTGCGATAGTCCATGTTGATGGTGCCGACAACGGCAAGCTTGTCATCGCAAACATAGCTTTTTGCGTGGATAAAGCCGGGCGTGTATTCATATATGCGGATGCCCGCTTCCAAAAGAGGGAGGTAGTAGGAGCGGCTGAGCCTGTAGGCGATTATTTTGTCCGGTGTTCCCGGCAAAACGAGCCGCACATCCACTCCCCTTTTTGCCGCCGCGCAAAGCGCTATTTGAAGCTCATCGCTGACAGCAAGATAGGGTGTGAAGATGTATACATAGTTTGTTGCCTGCGCCAAAATGTCGAGATATACGTTGACGGAAACCGTTTCGCCATCCAGAGGAGAATCACCGAAGGGCTGAACAAAGCCATCGGATGCAAACTCGCCCTCATATTCCTCTTTGGGTCTGAAAATGTTGAAATCCTTGTCGTCCGCACGAAATGAATTCCACATTTCGAGGAACATTATTGTAAAATTCCAAACAGCCTCGCCATGGAGCATAACGCCTGTATCTTTCCAGTGACCAAAGCGCATTTTTTTGTTTATATATTCATCCGCAAGGTTAATTCCGCCCGTAAACACAGTGTTTCCATCAATGATTAGCATTTTTCGGTGGTCACGGTTGTTCATTACAAGTGAAACTATTGGGATAAATTTGTTAAAAACTATACATTTTATGCCATATCTTTCCATTTTGAGGAAGTATTTTGCAGGAACCTTAGAAAGGCTGCCCATATCGTCGTAGATTAGCCTTACATCGACACCCTCTGCGACCTTTTCGCGCAATATTTTGAGGATTGAACCCCACATTATGCCTTCTTCAATTATGAAATACTCCAAAAAGATGAAGCTTTTGGCTTTTTTTAATTCCGCAAGGATGTCCTCAAATTGGTTTTCGCCAAGGGGGTGATATGTTACCTCTGTTTTTTTCCAAACAGGAAAACGCGCATATTTTGAGATGTATCCGGCAGTTCCCGCAATTCTCGGAGCTTGTTTTTCAAGCTCATGCATTATATTTTCGTCCTGCTTGGCATTGAGCGAGTGCCCCTTCATGCCCTTTGCAAGCTTTAGACGAAGATTGAGCGCGGGACGTTTTTCACCAAGCAAAATATATAGCAGTCCTCCGCAAAGCGGAACTACCATTATTATTAAAATCCAACCCATTCTATATGCGGGGACGTCGGCCTTGTTGATGATGTAGAGTGCAATTAGGATACTCAGTACTTTCAGTGTGGGGCCTATCCACTCTGCTGTTCTTACCACTTTAAGGAACATGAGTGCAAGCCAAATAATTTCAACACCTATAAGGAAAAACGTGATGAACATACGGCTTGAAAGCACTTTTAACGGATGGAAGTCTTTTATGGCTGCTCCCCCCCTTTTCTGTTGGTTGTTTTTCGTGTAAACCTTTTGAAGTTACACGAAATATCTCTAAACGCAATGTATTTCATTATAACACTCTTTATTTGATAAATAAAGAGTGTTACCCACATTTTTCGTAATCATATCAAAAAGGAGCCTTACTATGAAAACGCGAACAGTTATTGCCGCAACAGTTTTTCTTTTGCTCACCGCAATTAAATTTACTTTCCCCGAAAAAGCGGATGCACTTCGAGGATATGTACTGCCTGCAATTACGCAGGAGAGTGATTATCGAGCCTCCGTTTTAGCTCTTGCGCGCTCACTGACAGGCGAGAATAATCCGATTTATGTAATGGAAAACGACCATGTGGGCGAGAACAAAATATTGACAAACATCGAAAACGCACAAAGTGCCCGCGTTTCAAAGGACTTTGTGCTCTCAAAAATGGTTTCGCAAAATTTGTTTGGGTTTAATTCGCCAATTCCCACTTCGCCATCAATTCCCGCTCCATCTCCCAGTATCACGCCCACTCAGCCTCCAATTCCGACCCCAATTCCAACGCCATCACCCACGCCTGTTCCAACGCCATCTCCAACACCAACAAAGGTTGAAACCTTTTTGTCGGAGCAGGCGGCATTTTCCGCATATGCGCTCCCCGCAAATGTAAGCTATGAAATGCCCGTTCTCACCTTCGAAAGCACAGCGCCCTCTCAAAGCGCCGTCACCTCCGGCTTTGGCTACCGTGTGCATCCCATAAAGGGCGATGTCCGGTTTCACTACGGCACGGATTTCGGCGCGTTTGACGGCGACCCCATAGTTGCCTTTGCCGATGGCACGGTAATTTCGGCGCAGGAATTTGACGGCTACGGCTTGGCGATTATTTTGGAGCACAGCGACGGCTTTACAACTCTTTACGCGCATTGCAGTCAGCTTGAGGCAAAGGTTGGGGATGTTGTTGCAAAGGGTCAAACAATTGCAAAGGTTGGACACTCGGGACAGGTCACGGGGCCTCATCTGCATTTTGAGCTTATGCAAAACGGCAAATTTCTCAATGCCGCATTTTATTTGTAATATGCCAACAAAAAACACAAAGCGAAAACGAAGAACAGCCTCCGCACCGACCTTTCGTGTAAAAATCGGTAGCGGCTTTCTGCTTCTGATAGCGGTGGTTTATTTTTTTGATGACAGCGGTTTTTTGCTTGCCCTGCTTCCCGCCATACTTGCGCACGAAATTGGGCATCTAATTGCTATGCGTACTTTAGGCGCGCGACCAACCCTGCTCTGCGCATCGCTTTCGGGGCTTTCTCTCGACTATTCGGGAAATTTAAGCTCAAAGCAGGAGATGCTGACAGCGCTCTCCGGCCCCATTTTCGGAATTTTATTTTCAATTGTCTGCGCATGGTTGGGCAAATTTTTAAGCTCCGAATATCTGCTTCTCTGTGCGGGGCTTGGGTTTGTAATAAATGTTTTCAATCTTCTTCCCGCTCTCCCTCTGGACGGAGGTCGGGTGCTCTCCTTTATTCTCTCCGCCGCCTTTGGCAAAAAGCTCGCGCTTTCGGTTTCAAATGTTCTCGGTTATCTGATTTCTGCCTTGCTTTTGTGCCTTGGTTTATACTGCGTCGCCAAGGGTTACGGGGCGGCGCTGATGCTCGCCGGAATGTGGCTTTTTATATTGCAGCGCACTCCCCCTTGTAAATATGGCAAATCCGTTATACAATAGTGCATATTTTGAAACGGGTGTGTACAATGGATAAACGATTAACACGCATCCTCCCAAGGGTGCAAAAGCCCGCTCGATATACGGGCGGCGAATACAACCAAATCATTAAAGACAAATCCCTAGTCGAGCTTCGCATGGCGCTCTGCTTCCCGGACACCTACGAAATCGGTATGTCCAACCTCGGCATAAAAATCCTCTATGGCATCACAAACGAAATGCCGGAGGTTTGGTGTGAACGCGTGTTTGCCCCATGGGGCGACATGGAGGACGAAATGCGGGCCGCAAAAATTCCTCTTTTTGCACTGGAAAGCGGCGACCCGCTCTCCGAATTTGATGCAATCGGTTTTTCGCTCGGCTACGAAATGGCATACACAAATGTCCTCAATATGCTCGACCTTTCGGGTATACCCATAAAAAGTGCGGACAGAACGGAGCTTTTGCCCCTCATTTTTGCAGGCGGAACAAGCTGCTGCAACCCGGAGCCGATTTCGGACTTTGTTGACCTCTGCGTCATAGGCGAGGGCGAGGACATGAACAGGGAGCTTCTCACCCTTTTGCGCGAAGCAAAGGAAAAAGGATGTTCCAAGCACGACTTTTTAATCGCCGCATCAAAAATCGGCGGCGTTTACGTCCCCTCGTTATACGAACCGATTTACAATGCGGACGGAACGCTCCAAGAATTAAAAGCACTTCCCGAAGCGCCCCCACTTGTCACAAAGCGCATTGTGGAGGATTTTGAAAACAGCTATTACCCAACCAACCCCATAGTTCCCTCAACGGAAATAGTCCACGACCGTGTAACTCTTGAGCTTTTTCGCGGCTGCGTTCGCGGCTGTCGTTTTTGTCAGGCAGGCTATGCCTATCGCCCCGTGCGCTCAAGAAGTGCCGAAAAGCTTGTTGAACAGGGCATCGACTCCTTAAAAAACACCGGCTACCAAGAAATCACGCTCTCCTCCCTCAGCACCAGTGACTTTAAACCCTTGGGAGAGCTTTGCGATGGGCTTTTGGACTATTGCGTTCCTCGCAACATCGGCCTTTCGCTACCCTCTCTCCGCGCCGATAATTTTTCGCTGGAGCTTATGAATCGCGTTCAGCAGGTTCGCAAGAGCGGTCTTACCTTTGCCCCCGAAGCGGGAACTCAAAGGCTTCGCGACGCGATAAATAAAAATGTACTTGAGGAAGATTTGCTCAACACCTGTAAAATTGCTTTTCAGGGCGGTTGGAACAACATTAAGCTCTATTTCATGCTTGGCCTGCCAACGGAAACCGACGAGGACGTTCTCGCCATTGCCGACCTCGCAATGAAGGTTCTCGCCCTCTGGAAGCCCTTTGCGTCAAGCAAGGCAAAGGGTGTTCACATAACCGTTTCCACCTCCTGCTTTGTGCCAAAGCCCCACACGCCCTTTCAGTGGGAGGCGCAGGTTTCCATGGATGAATACAGGCGCCGCGTTTCACTCCTGCGCGAGCATATGCGCGCAAAATCCATAACCTACAATTGGCACGATGCGGACACAAGCTTAATTGAAGCCGTTCTCTCTCGCGGTGATAGGCGTATCGGTGCGGTAATCGAGGAGGTTTGGAAAAACGGCGGCAAGCTCGATTCATGGTCGGAATACTTTTCCTTTGAACGCTGGATGAACGCTTTTGACACCTGCGGACTTGACCCATATTTCTATGCCTGCCGTGAGCGTTCCTTTGATGAAGTTCTCCCTTGGAGCCGCGTTTCTGTAGGCGTTCGCCCCGAATTTATGTGGCACGAGCGCGAAAAGTGCTACAAGGGCGAATTATCCCCCGACTGTCGGAAGCAATGTACAAGCTGCGGCGCTATTGCACTTATGAACGGAGGGCCTTGCGATGGATAATCTAAGACTTCGTTTCGCAAAAACAGGCAGGGCAATCTACATTTCCCACCTCGACCTCATGCGAACCATGCAGCGCTCGTTTCTCCGTGCCGGACTTTCTCTCAAATACAGCGAGGGCTTTAATCCCCACGCACAGCTAACCTTTGCCCTGCCCATGTCGCTCGGCATTGCAAGCCACTGCGAGCTAATGGATTTTAAGGCAGGAAGCTTTATGAGCCTTGCGGAAATTTCATACAGGCTCAACAAATCCTTCCCCGAGGGGCTTGTTGCCTACGAAGCCTATGAGGCTGAAACTAAATTCAAAAATATCCGTTGGCTTGATGTTAACGGCTGCTTTGAATATGATACCCTCTCCGCCTCCGATTTAATTCCGCAGCTCATGGACTTTTTTGCGCGTGACAGTCTTGTCATCCAAAAAAGAACCAAGAGCGGCATGAACGATGCCGACATCGCCCCCGCAATTCGCAGCATCAGCTTCGATACAAGCAGCAAGGGCGTTAGCTTTAAGGCAATAGTTTCCGCTCAGGAGCCAACTCTAAATCCCGAGCACCTTGTAACGGCGCTTCGTCAGCTTGCCCCCGAGCTTGTTCCAAATTTTGCCACCTTTGAAAGAGCACAGCTCTACGACAGTGACATGAATATTTTCAGATAATTATAACGGCACAACTCCGTAAAAACAAAATTTTTGCCCAAGCAATAAAGCTCAGAACGAAAAAATCCATAGGCTGCTGCAATTTTGCAGCAGCCTATTCTGTTTTATCTGCACGGAATACTTGTTCCGCCATCCCCACAGCCGCAATTTTTCTTGCAATTTGTTTTTGTTTCGCCAATGTCGGCTTCCGTGCCGTATTCAATCGGAATTCTTACACAAACAGTTTGTGTAATGGTGATTTCACATTGGCAGGAGCCGCTCCCGCATGGGCGTAAAGCAATTACAGGCTCGCCGCAGCATTCTGTGGACATTTTTCCGACAATGGCATATGGCTTTAGCTTTAAAGATACGCTCACATCCGCATATTGGGAAGTTGTACTTGTGCAAGTCAAGTTTTCTCTCTCGCAGCCGCAAAGCTCCTGCACAAGCTCATTCATTATTCCACATTATCCTTCGGAGCATTGGGTTTTACAGGAGTAACCGGCTCCGGAATTTTCTCGCAATCGTGGCAAATGTCCTCTGCCGAAGCCTTGTCGCAGTTTACAAATGTGTCACCTACACTGGCAACCGCGCCAAAATCAATTGGCACAGCAACACAAATGTCCTGTGTGATTGTAAATGTGCAGGCACCGTTTTTTGTGCCCTCACAGGTGTTTTTACCGGGTGCTACAAATGGATTTCCACAGCATTTTGTAAATGTAGCGCCTGCTTTTGCAAACGGCGTCACGGTAACGGGCACACAAATTGATGCAGATTGATATCCCACTGCCGGGCAGGTTTGATCCGCTGTATAATCCTCGGGCAAATTATTTGGCATAGCTCAAAACTCCTTTCAAGAGCGGGCGCAAAACGCATAGCTTTTTATTTATTCTCACCGCGCCCATTTCTCTGCCTCATATTATGCCGCCCCCCACCAACATGGCACAAGGGTTGTTATTTTGCAAAAATCCAAGCTTGCTTAAATTCTTTACTTCACAAATCCGTTAAAGCGCGGTATACTACACTAAATAAATGAATAGCTGTGTTTATTTTGCGGAACAATTTCAAATTATTGTTAAGGGCGGCGATGGTCTTGGATGAATACAAAATCAGTATAGATTGCGACGAAGCCTTTCGTTATTTGGGATACCGCTCCCCGCCTGTCGGTGACATTTTGGACGAAATGAATTGCGCCGCCGCAATGGTTTTTGAAGCTTGCCGTCCGCACATTATATCGCGGAGCTTTGGTTTTGAACGAACTGCTGAGAGTATTGCCGTCAAAGGCGCAAGCCTCTGCTTTTCCGGAAGGTCAATTTCCGCCCTGCTTCACAATTCAAATGAGTGTCTGCTTTTTTGCGCAACAATAGGCACCGAAATTGAAGCACTTATACGCAAATGGCAAATTCGCGACATCGCCTTTGCCGCAATGCTGGATGCCTGCGCTTCAAGCGCCGTTGAAGGTCTTTGCAACAGCTTTGAAAGCGAGCTTTTAGAGGAATATAGTGCAAAGGGAATGTTTTTAACCGACCGCTTCAGTCCCGGCTATGGTGACCTGCCAATCACGCTTCAGCGCGATTTTTGCGCCGCGCTGGACACCCCGCGAAAAATCGGCGTGTGTGTCAGCGAGAGCGGCATTTTAATCCCGCGAAAAAGTGTAACGGCCATTATCGGCATTTCAAATTACGAGCAAAGGCATATTATTGACGGCTGTAATGGCTGTATTCTTTTTGATAACTGCAAATTTAGAACAAATGGAGTAAGCTGCTATGGACAAGCTATTTAATGAAAAATTCGTCTTTTTGGACGGAGCTATGGGCACCATGCTCCAAAAAAGCGGTCTGCCGGCGGGCGAACTGCCGGAGCTGTTTTCACTGACTCATCCGAGCACAATTTTGGACATCCACAGTGCTTATATCAACGCCGGCAGTAACATTATATACTCAAACACCTTTGGAGCAAATTCAAAGAAGCTTGCGGGAAGCGGGCATGATGTTTCAGAGGTTGTGGCGGCCTCTGTTGCTCTTTGCAGGCAGGCAGCGGCGGGAAGCAATGTCCGAGTTGCTCTTGATATTGGGCCGATTGGCGAGCTTTTGGAGCCGACGGGCACGCTCTCCTTTGATGCCGCCTACAGCATTTTTCGCGAAATGCTTATAGCGGGTGCCGCGGCGGATTTGGTGGTTTTTGAAACCTTTACCGACCTTTCGGAGCTTCGCGCGGCTGTTCTTGCGGCAAAAGAAAACACCTCCCTGCCGATTTTCACAACCATGAGCTTTGAGGAAAGCGGGCGCAGCTTTACGGGTTGTCTTGCGGAGTGCTTTGCCGAAACCATGACGGGTCTTCATGTTGACGCTCTCGGCGTAAACTGCTCTCTTGGGCCTCGCGCACTCATGCCTATAATCCGCCGAATTGCCGCCATCTCTCCCCTGCCGCTAATCGTCAAGGCAAACGCAGGACTTCCCGATGCCCGTGACGGTCACTACAACATGACGGCGGCGGATTTTGCCCTTGAAATGTCCGAATGTGCCAAAATCGGCGTTCAATTTGTCGGCGGCTGCTGCGGAACAGAGCCTTGCTTCATTGAAGCTTTAAGGCGGGAGCTTTCCGAAAAAAGCCGCACCGAGCGCAAGGTTTCCTCTGTTTCGCGCGTCTGCGGCGCAACAAAGCTTGTCACGATTGACGAGGTGCGCACAATCGGTGAACGCATAAACCCAACCGGAAAAAAGCGTTTTCAGCAAGCAATTCGCGAAAATGACACGGACTATATTCTGGCGCAGGCGCTTGAACAAACCGACGCGGGCGCGGATATTTTGGACCTTAATGTCGGAGTTCCCGGACTTAATGAGCCTGTTTTAATGGATAAATATGTTAAATGCATACAGGCGAGCACGGATTTACCTCTTCAAATTGACTCAAACGACCCCGAAGCAATCGAAGCGGGGCTTCGTGCCTTTTGCGGCAAGGCGATTGTAAACTCCGTTAACGGTGACGAAAAGCGGCTTGCGGCTGTCTTGCCGCTTGTCAAAAAATATGGTGCCGCCGTTGTCGGACTTACAATGGACGAGCGCGGCATCCCCGAAACCGCCGAGGAGCGTTTTGAAATTGCAGCGCGCATTTTGAGAGCCTGCGAAAGCTATGGTATTGCGAAAAAGGATGTTTTTATAGACTGCCTTTGCATGACGGTTTCCGCTTCCCAAGGCTCCGCCGAAATAACGCTAAAGGCTTTAAAAATGGTCAAGGAACGGCTTGGGCTTCACACTGTTTTGGGTGTTTCCAACATCTCCTTTGGGCTTCCCAATAGGGAGCTTATAAACCACAGCTTCCTCACCCTCGCAATGGAAAACGGGCTTGATCTGCCTATAATCAACCCCAATGTCCGCGCAATGACGGATGCTGTTTCGGCGTTTAAGCTGCTTCGCGGCTTTGACGAAAGCTGCGAGAGCTTTGTCGAGCGTTTTTCGGCCGCTGTGCCGACCGTTAAAAGCTCCGAAACCCATGCGCCGGATATTTTTGAAGCCATTGCAAGGGGGCAAAAGTCCGAAGCAAAGGTGCAAACGCAAAAGCTGCTCTCCGAAAAAACGGAGCTTCAAATTATAAACGAATTTCTTATACCCGCACTTGATCTTGTCGGCACACGCTATGAAAAGGGTGAAATTTTTCTCCCTCAGCTCATGCGAGCCGCCGAAGCCGCAAGCGAAGCGTTTGAGGTTTTGAAGTGCAGCATTGCAAAAAGCGGTGCCGTTTCCGTTGCAAAGGGAAAGATAATTGTCGCAACGGTAAAGGGCGACATACACGACATCGGAAAAAATATTGTCAAAACAATTCTGTCAAGCTATGGCTACCAATTGCTTGATTTGGGGCGCGACGTTCCGCCGCAAGCGGTTGTTGAAACGGCTATACGCGAAAACGTCGCGCTTGTCGGCTTGAGCGCACTTATGACAACAACGCTTGGGAGCATGGCGGAAACAATTTCCGCTCTCCGTGCAAGCGGTCACGCCTGCAAAATCATGGTTGGCGGCGCTGTTTTAACCGAGGAATACGCCATGGAAATCGGCGCGGATTACTACGCCAAGGACGCAAAGCGCTCCGTGGATATTGCGCGCGAGGTTTTGGGATAGGAGAAAATAAGCATGGACTTTTGGGAAAAGCTCAAAAACAGCACTGTCCTTTTTGACGGTGCAATGGGAACTTTTTACACAGAAAAGCACGGTCACGAGCCGGAATACTGCGAATTTGCAAACCTTTTTTACAGCGAACGCATTGAGTCTATTCACCGTGAATACATCGCCGCCGGCTGTGATGCCATTAAAACAAACACCTTTGGTGCAAACACCGACAGCCTTGACTGCGATATGGAAACCGTTTTCAAAATTATTGACAGCGGCTGGAAAATTGCAAGCTCTGCCGCCCATAGCACGGAGGTTTCCGTTTTTGCGGACATCGGCCCCATCCCCCACTCCGAAAACGGCGGCAACACCGCGCAGTACATAAAAATTGCAGACAGGTTTTTGAGCCTTGGCGCGGAAAACTTTTTGTTTGAAACCTTTTCCTCTGCCAACGGCTTGGACAAAGTTTTTGAGCACATAAAAGCGAAGAAACCGACAAGCCGCATAATCTGCTCCTTTGCCGTTTCACCGGACGGCTTCACTCGCGAGGGTGTTGCGCTCGAACAGCTTTGCAAAACTATTCGCAGCAGCAAAAATGTCGATGTGTTCGGCCTAAACTGTGTCTGCGGGCCAAACCATATGGTCAAGCTGATTTCCGAAATTGGCGGCGGCAAGCCGATTATTGCAATGCCAAACGCCGGCTACCCAACCATAGTCGGAAGCCGCACCTATTTTGAAAACAACGCCGCCTATTATGCTCGCGGACTCCTTGAAATTGTCGGGGCGGGCGCACAAATTATCGGTGGCTGCTGCGGAACAACTCCTGAGCACATTGCAAAAATTCGTAAGCTTTTAGCCGAGAAAACGGAAAAACCCGCCATTTCCGCCGAGCGCCCCGCAATAGAAATTGAGGCCGCGGAAAATACGCTTTGGAAAAAGCTGGATGCCGGCAAAAAAATAATTGCGGTGGAGCTTGACCCTCCCGCAAATTCCGATATTCGCGCCTTTATGAACGGTGCGCGCGCGCTTCGCGATGCAGGTGCGGATGCAATAACAATTGCCGACTGCCCCGTTTCCCGCGCGAGAGCGGATAGCAGTCTGCTTGCCTGCAAGCTAAAGCGCGAGCTGAACATTGATGCCATTCCCCACATGACCTGCCGCGACCGCAACATAATTGCGACAAAGGCACTGCTTTTGGGACTGAATATTGAGGGCGTTAACAATGTTTTGGTTGTCACGGGCGACCCCGTCCCAACGGCGGAGCGCGGCATAATTAAGAGCGTTTTTAATTTCAACTCAGTAGTTTTGGCAAGCTTCATACACGGGCTTGAAAAGGAATTGAGCCGCGGGCCTTTCCGCGTTTTTGGTGCGCTCAATTTAAACGCCGTCAATTTCACTTCGCAGCTCGGACACGCAAAAAAGAAGCTTGAAAACGGTGTGGACGGCTTTTTCACTCAGCCTATACATTCCCCCCGTGCGCTGGAAAATCTCAAAATCGCAAGAAATGAGCTTTCGGGAAAAATTCTCGGCGGCGTAATGCCAATTGTTTCCTACCGCAACGCCTGTTTTATGAACAGCGAAATTTCCGGAATAAGTGTCTGCGATGAAATTGCGGAGCAATATAAGGGCCTCGATAAGGACGCATCCTCCCGCCTTGCCGTATCGCTTACAAGCGAAATCGTCAAAAGCATGGCTCCCTTTGTGGACGGCTACTACATGATTACCCCCTTCATGCGCACCGACCTAATCACGGAAATAATTGCTAATATACAATAAAAAGTTAATGGTCTTGGAGTGAAGATTTTTTCTTCGCCCCAAGACCATTTCAATACCTTGCCGCCCCC
>JAVVUU010000026.1:0-17313 GCA_036653035.1 Oscillospiraceae bacterium | reverse complement strand
CCGACGAAATCATGGAATGCTCACAGTCCGTTGTTTGGGATCAGGGCGAAAACCGTATGCACTCCATCAAGGGAATTCTCGCAGCAGTTGCGATATAAGCTTTAAGGCAACACGGCGGATATCCTTGCGCGGTGTTACCTAAATGCAAAGCCCTCACCGGAGAGGGCGGGGGCTTTGCAGAAAACTAGGAGGGAAATTCATGTTTGGTAAAAAGAAAGAGCAAACCAGCACGCTTGAGAAGAAACAGTTCAAGTCCCCAAACGCGTATGTTATAATTTTCATTATAATGGGTCTTGTGGCTGTTCTCACATGGTTCATCCCCGGCGGACAATACACGCTGGATGAAGCGGGTCGTGCAATGGCGGGGACATATCAGCAAACCGCGTCAAACCCGCAGGGAATTTGGGATATACTAATGGCTCCGATTATCGGAATGATAGGAAACAAAACAGTTTCCGGCGCCATTGCAATCTCCCTTAACATCATGCTTTTCGGAAGCTTCTTGGAAATGATGGAGCACTCAGGCTCAATCAAGCTTTTCCTGAAGCGTGTTGCAATCAAGAACCAAAAGAACTACCATATGCTTATCATCATCCTCGTTGTAATCATGGGCGTTTTCGGCACTGTTCAGGGCGCTTACGAGGAAGGCTTCGTTTATCTTCTAATGTTCCTGCCAATCGTTTTGGCACTTGGACTTGACACAATGTCCGCTGTTATGATTGTTGTTCTCGGTACACAAGGCGGCTGCTTGGCGTCCATCGTCAACCCCTTTGCAACCGGCATTGCTTCCGGCATCGCCGGCATCAGCCCGGGAGACGGCATCGTAATGCGTGTCATCATCTTCGTAGTATTCATGGCTCTTATCTCCTTCTACATCTGCCGCTATGCGGACAAGGTTAAGAAGGATCCCTCAAAGTCTCCCCAATTCTTCCGCCGCGGCGAAGATATGAAGGAATTCCCCGTTGCGGAAAACGAGGACGTTTCCATGACAAAGGAGCAAAAAATTGTTCTTGGAATTTTCTGCACAACCTTTGCAATAATGATTGTTTCTCTTGTTCCTTGGACTTCCCTCAACCCCAACTGGACCTTCTTCCAGGATTTTGTCACTTGGATCACCAATGTCCCCGTACTTGGAATGATCATCGGCAAGAGCCTTGTTCCCCTGGGCGACTGGTACTTTAACGAAATCAATGCGCTGCTCATCGTTGCAACCATTGCTTCCGGTTTCGTTCTTCACTACAAAATCGACAAGACACTGGACATCCTCATCAAGGGTGCAGCAAGCCTTGTTTCAACAGCATTCATCGTTCCCCTCGCGCGTGGTATTCAGGTTATCATGGATGGCGGTATGATTACCCCCACCATCCTAAACTTTGGCGAAACCACACTCAGCGCACTTCCCCCAATCGTTTTTGTTGTTGTTTGCCTTGTGTTCTATTTTGTAATGGCAAGCTTCATACCAAGCTCTACGGGTCTTGCCGCCGCAACAATGTCCATCATGGCTCCTCTTGCAGTGTTTGCAGGAGTTCAGGAATCCATCATGGTTGACATTTACCTCATGGCTCTCGGCATGGCAAAAATGATTATGCCGACTTCCATCATTGTTATGACCTGTACGCAGGCGGCTCATATCGGGTACGGGCAATGGGTCAAGAGCAACTGGAAATTTATGTTACTAATGTTTGCCGCCAGCAGTGCGTTCCTAATCGTAGGAGTTTTGCTCTAATTCAACAAATTTCAAATCAAGTAAAATAAAAAAATCAAAAATCAAGTGGAGGTTATTGATATGTCTGAAATTTTTGTTTCCAACGCAACAAACGTACTGGAAAAGGTACTTGTTTGCTCTCCTAAATACTATGTGTTCAACGCCATCAACGAAATCACAAAGGGCTGGATGGAAAAGGGCGAAACCGAGCAGAACGACCTTATGGTCAAAGAGTGGGGCTACCTGATGGACGCATACCGTGAGAACGGTGTTGAGGTTGTTGAAATGACACCCGACAAATCCATGCAGGTTCAGACCTTTGCCCGTGACTTCGGCGGCTGCGTCAAGGAAGGCGCAATCATCGGAAAGTTCCGTCACCCCGCACGTCAGTGCGAAACCGCGGCATATGAAGCAAAGCTGAAAGAGCTTGGCGTTCCCGTAATCGCACGCTGCAACGCGGGCTGCTTCGAGGGCGGAGACATTTGGATGCTGGACGAGCACACCATCGCCTTTGGCGAGGTTGACCGCACAGACGCCGCCGGTGTTGCAAACCTTCGCGACCAGCTTTCAAAGTTTGGTTACACCGTTGTCGGTGTTCCCGTTCCTCCCGCAAACCTTCACCTTGACATGGTGTTCAACATCGTTGCCGAGAAGGTCTGCATTGCAGCAGTTGACGAGCTTCCCTACAACTTCATCCAGATGCTAAAGCGCCGCAACTTTGAAATCATCCCTGTTGCAAGCGAGCTAGTTTTCAAGCACGGCTGCAATGTTCAGGCTTTGGGCGACGGCAAGGTTCTTGCCATCAAGAACAACAAGAGCGTAAACGACAAAATGAAGGCTCTTGGACTTAATGTTATCGAAGTTGACCTCTGCCAGATCCTCAAGGCAGGCGGCGGCCCCCACTGCATGACCTTCCCCATCAAGAGAAAAGCATAAATTTTTACGCAAAAGGCAGGCGGCGGCTATCCTAACAGGTTAGCCGCTGCAGCCCCGCAAATTTCTCAAGCCGAGAAAGGAATTGAATTATAATGAAAATTCTAATCAGCGATTACAAGGACTCAATGATGCCTGCACACGAATACGAAACGCAGGTTCTAAAGGCCGGTTTTCCCGACGCCGAAATTGAGGTTTATGAATACACAGACGAAAAAAGAAGCGAGTTCCTAACAAAAATCAGCGATGCAACCGCGCTTTTAACAGCCTTTATACCAATCGACAAAGCAGTTTTTGAAAAGGCAAAAAATTTGCAGGTTATCTCCCTCAACGCAACGGGATACGACAATGTTGACCTTGCGGAGGCAACCCGCCACAGCGTGGGTGTTTGCCCCGTTGGCGAATACTGCACACTTGACGTTGCCGAGCACGCAATTGCTCTCATGCTTGCACTGAACAAAAACCTCAAGTGCTACACGAATGATATTGACAAAAGATATCTTTGGAAATATGATACGCCCAAAGCCCCCGCACGCATAGGAAGCCAAACTCTTGGCATTTTCGGACTTGGCAAAATTGGCAAGCGTGTTGCAAAGCTTGCACAGGGACTTGACATGAAGGTTATCGCCGTTGACCCCTTTGTTGCAAAGGACGTTGCCGCCGCTCTTAATGTTGAGCTTGTGGAGCCTGATGAGCTTTTTGAGCGCGCCGATGTTATCACAAACCACATGAATTTGGGCGCGGGCAACACCGAATACTTCACCGCAAAGGAATTTGCAAAAATGAAGCGCTCCCCGATTTTTCTGAATTTGGGCAGAGGACTTTCCATTGACGAAAAAGACCTTGCCGCCGCTTTGGACAGCGGTGCAATTCGCGCCGCAGGGCTTGACGTTCTCCGTGACGAAACCCCAAAGCTGAACGGTCACATTTTATCAAACCGGGATAACGTCATCATCACTCCCCACGCGGCGTTTTATTCTTCCCAGTCCATGCAGGATATGCAGCGCTTTTCCTGCGAGAACATCGTCAATTTCCTGCTTGGAAATAAAGACAAGGTATTTAAGCTGGTCAACGAGGTTTGACAAAATAAGCGCGGATGAGGTATGGAGCGTTGGCTTTTTGGTTGTCCACTCCTCATAGCGCAGTGACGAGGTGAGTTCGTGGAAGAAAGACAACGCATACCACCAAAGCAGCTGATAAAATTTCTTGTAGTTTCCCTAATAGGCGTTCTTGCATTTATGCTACCCTTTACCTATGAGGGAGGCATAAACACCACAGTGGGTGTGCTTACCATTTGGGTAAAAAGGCTGCTCTCGGGAGCTATGAACGAAATTATTTTTGGCTTGGTTGCAGTTTCGGCAATCGGCTCCTTGGTTGACTACATTATGACCCGAGCGGGCAAACCACTAAAGGGTCGTCTGCACACAATTTTCAACACAACCATCGTTTATGTTATTACAAAGCTTTTGGCGCTTGCAATCGTCATCATGTGCTATTTTGGCATTGGACCCGAAATTATTATCAGTCCGGATGTCGGCGGCACCATGATTGACCTTGGAAAAACCCTTGTGGCGCTTGCTTTTGCGCTCAGCTATCTGCTGCCGTTTTTAACAGAGGGCGGGCTAATGGAGTTTGGCGGCGAGATTACAAGACCCTTTGTAAGACCAATGTTCAAGGTTCCCTCCGACGCCTCCATTGACCTTATCGCCTCTTGGCTTGGCGCCTCCAACGCCGCCGTTATCCTCTCGGCGGAAAAATACAAAAAAGGCTACTACACAAAAAAAGAAGCCGCAATCGTAATGTGCAACTTCTCCCTTGTTTCAATTCCCTTCTGCTTGGTTATCGCAAGCACCGCGGGCGTGGGAGAATATTTCCCCGCAATGTACGGACTGCTTTGCGCCTTGGGCGTTATCCTTGCCGTAATCATGCCCCGCATCTACCCCCTTTCAAAGCTTAAGGACGAATTTTACTGCAAGCTTGAGCGGGACGAAAGCAACGGAAAGGGCGAGCATATGCTCCGCCGCGCCGTTTTGCGAAGCATAGTTGCAACCAAGGAGTTTACGGCTAAAAAGGTTCTCGGCTCCGGAACGAACGTAATGATCAGCATTTGCATAAATCTTTTGCCCACGGTTATAGGCTGGGGCGTGTTGGGACTGCTTTTGGTTCAGCACACACCCATTTTGGAATGGATTTCGCTGCCCATGGGCTGGCTGCTCAACCTTATGGGCGTGGAGCAGGCATTCGCCGTTGCTCCCGCAACACTTGCAGGCTTTGTTGATATGTTCATCCCCGCGCTGCTTGTAACGGGCGTAACCTCGGTTCGCACAAGATTTATCATCGCAACCCTGTCGCTCATTCAAATAATATATATCACAGAGGTCGGTGCTGTTATCATACAAACAGACCTTGGTGTTAACTTCAAGAAGCTCTTCCTAATCTTCCTTGAACGAACGCTTATCTCTCTGCCGATAATTATTCTTTTCAGCATGCTTATTTTCTGACCCTAATATGATTTCATCCGTATCAAGCCTGAGTACCTCTCTCCTCAGGCTTGAACACTTTAAGCCCTAAGGAGGACTTTATTATGTCAAACAAAACAAAAATCGTAATCGCATTGGGCGGCAACGCTCTTCAATCCAAAAACAGCGCACCCACAGCCGAGGCACAGCTTGAGGTTATCAAGCAGACCTGCGAATACATAGCGGAAATCAGCGGCAACGGCTACGAAATGGCAGTTGTTCACGGCAACGGCCCCCAAGTGGGACGCATCGTGCTTGCCTGCGAGGCGGCAAAAGAGGTTGTTCCTCCCATGCCCTTTGACGTTTGCGGCGCAATGAGCCAAGGCTACATCGGCTATCACATTCAGCAGGCGCTGACCTATGCACTCAACAAAAGAAACCGCCATGTTCCCGTTGTCACAGTTGCAACTCAAGTGGTCGTTGAGAAAAACGACCCCGCCTTTGAAGCACCCTCAAAGCCAATCGGTCCGTTCTACACGGAGGATGAGGCAAAGGCAATCGCGAAGGAAAAGGGCTTTACCATGAAGGAGGACTCGGGTCGTGGCTGGCGCCGTGTGGTTGCTTCTCCTCTGCCCAGAAAAATCGTTGAAATCGGCGCCGTTAAGAAGCTTTGGGACGACACCATTGTTGTCACCTGCGGCGGCGGCGGAGTTCCCGTTATCGAAAACATGGACGGCTCCCTTGAGGGCGTTGCCGCTGTAATCGACAAGGACTTTGCGGCAGAGCTGCTTGCCGAGCAGGTGGACGCGGACGTTCTTCTCATCCTTACCGAGGTTGAAAAGGTCGCAATCCGTTACAACACGCCCGAGCAGGAAAACCTATCGCATATGTCCATGGCACAGGCCGCACAATATGTTGAGGAGGGTCATTTTGCCGCCGGCAGTATGCTTCCAAAGGTTGCCGCCGCCATGAAGTTTGTGCGCAGTAACCCCGAGAAAAAAGCGATTATTACCTCGCTTGACAAAGCCGTTGAAGCTCTTGAGGGCAAGACCGGAACGGTTATCACCTTCGCATAAATATAAAACAACAACAAACGCATAAATTAAAAGCAATAAGAAAAGCCCCGTAATCGGTTAAATAACCGATTACGGGGCTTGTACTTGTGTGAAGAAAATTTAGAAGATGGAATAAGCTACGATAAGTCCGCAGAATACTATGGAAACTGTGGAAACGAGCTTAATAAGAATGTTTAGGCTGGGTCCGGAGGTGTCCTTGAAGGGGTCGCCAACGGTGTCACCGATAACGGTGGCCTTGTGGCACTCGGAGCCTTTACCGCCGTGAATTCCGCCCTCGACGGACTTCTTGGCGTTGTCCCAAGCTCCGCCGGAGTTGGACATGAATACAGCCATTGCAAAGCCGCAGACGGTTGTGCCGCCAAGCAGACCTACAACACCCTCAACACCGAGGATAAGTCCGGTGATGATGGGGACTATAACGGCGAGCAGGGAGGGGGCAACCATTTCGTGGAGAGCACCCTTTGTGCAAAGGTCAACGCAGGCTTCGTAATCGGGGTCTGTTTCGCCTGTCATAATGCCCTTGATTTCACGGAACTGGCGGCGAACCTCAACAACGATGGTCTGTGCGGCGCGCTGCACGGCGGACATTGTGAACGCGGAGAACAGGAATACCAACATTGCACCGATGAACAGACCTGTTAGAACTGCAGGGTTCGTAACGGAAAGGTCTAGCTCATAGGGAGTTGCGCTGGCAAAGATTTTTGCCTTTGCGATGTCGATGTAGGAAACAAGAAGTGCAAGAGCTGTAAGAGCTGCGGAACCAATTGCAAAGCCCTTGCCGGTTGCGGCTGTGGTGTTGCCGAGGGAGTCGAGAGCATCTGTGCGCTCACGGACTTCTTCGGGAAGACCGGCCATTTCGGCAATGCCGCCGGCGTTATCGGCAACAGGGCCGTAAGCGTCGGTTGCAAGGGTGATGCCAAGGGTGGAGAGCATTCCGACAGCGGCGATGCCGATGCCGTAAAGACCCTTGCTAAAGGAGAGCTGGTATATTTCGGAGCCTGTTGCAAGCGTTCCGCCTGCGGCAAGGAAGCTGACGATAACAGCGGCGGCAACGATTAGGATGGGAGCCGCTGTGGACTTCATGCCAAGGCTGATGCCGCCGATGATAACGGTTGCAGCACCTGTTTCGGAGCTGTTTGCAAGCTCGCGTGTGGGCTTGTAGGTGTCGGAGGTGTAGTATTCGGTGAAGAAACCGATTGCACAGCCGGCGACAAGTCCGCTGAATATGGCGACAAGAACGCCCCACCAACGAATACCCTCAACATCCTTGAGGATGAAGTAGGTTAGGGGGATGGCGGCGAGAGCGGCAAGACCTGCTGCGATATAGGTGCCCTTGCGGAGGGTTCCCAAAAGCTCCTTTTGAGAGGCCTTTTCGCCTGTGCGGATGAAGAAGGTTCCGATAACGGAGCAGATGACACCAACAACAGCGAGTGCCAAAGGCAGGAACATACCGCTCCAGCCGTATCCGGCAACAGAGCCGATTGCAAAGGTGGCGAGAATGGAGCCAACATAGCTTTCGTAAAGGTCTGCGCCCATACCGGCAACGTCACCGACGTTATCACCGACGTTGTCGGCGATGGTTGCGGGGTTACGCGGATCGTCCTCGGGGATACCGGCTTCAACCTTACCGACAAGGTCTGCGCCGACGTCTGCGGCCTTTGTGAAGATACCGCCGCCAACACGCGCAAACAGCGCAGCTGCGGAAGCACCCATGCCGAACATGACCATTGTGTTTGCAATTACTTCAGCTTCGCAATGGAAGCCGTAACGCAAAACAAGGAACCATATGGAGATGTCGAGCAGGCCAAGTCCAACGACTGTGAAGCCCATTACGGAGCCTGAGGAAAAAGCGACCTTCAAGCCCATGTTGAGGCTTTCGCTTGCGGCCTGTGCTGTACGGGCGTTTGCGTTGGTTGCAATCTTCATGCCGATAAAACCGGCAAGGCAGGAATAAATTCCGCCTGTGATGAAAGCAAAGGGTACGAATGGCGAAACCATTTTCAGCCATGCGAGAACACCCAAAATGATGGCCATTGCCAAAAAGAAAATAGCAACGGACTTGTACTGACGCTTTAGGTAAGCGTTTGCGCCACTACGAATAGCGGCGGCGATTTTTTGCATGGTCTCGTTTCCCTCGGAAAACTTCATGACCTTGCGACTCTGAACTAAGGCAAAAAGCAGGGCAATAGCAGATCCCACTAAGCCAATCCAGAAAAATTCTTGCATAATTTCACTCCTCTTTGAATTTACCTCTTACCGGGTGAGCTGAATATTTCCTCCCGGCAAGTAATTATACTATACTATTTAGCCCCAAAATTCAAATGTTTCTTTCCACAATAAGTGTATAAAATTGCATAATGAGTTGCACATAATGTACACAAATGTAACATAAAATTAATCTTTCTTGTTTTTTCCAACTATTGCGCTCGGAAAACAAATGTATTATGATATAGTGGGGCAACAAAATGATAGTTTTAGCCGGGGAGTAATCCTCGGCTTTAGTCTAATTGTACCAAATGTATGGTACCAGTTTGTATGAGTTCGTGCGAACTTAGCCAATTAGGGCTTGTATGAAGCGCCACTGTGTGGTATAGTTTAGAACAGTGAAAATCCGAAACAAAGGAAAACTGCGTTTAAAGACAAATATAGAATTTTCCATCTAAACGCACGAAATCCTGCAAATTTATTATAGAGCACTGCGGAGCTTGGCGTGAACAAAAATCACGCTGCATTGGAGGTTCAAATGAAAGGTATAATTCTTGCGGCGGGTAAGGGAACACGCCTCTACCCGATAACACATTCAATATGTAAGCCACTTTTGCCGGTTTATGACAAGCCGATGATATATTACCCGCTTTCCCTTTTGCTTGAGGTGGGAGTCAGTGACATTCTAATTATAGTCCCGCCCGATGAGCAGGAGCAATTCGTCCATCTTTTGGGTGACGGCAGCAGCTTTGGAGCACACATCACATACATTAAACAATATGACCGCCGCGGAATTGCGGATGCTTTCATTTTGGGTGAAGCTTTTATAGGCAATGACACTGTTTGTCTTGCACTTGGCGACAACATCTTCTTTGGCGATGGCCTGCACGAAAAGCTCCTAAAGGCAAAGTACGGCAAATCCGGAGCCACGGTTTTCGGCTGCTACATGGATGACCCGACCCCCTTCGGCGTGGTTGAATTTGACAGCGACGGCAAGGTAATCAGCATTGAAGAAAAGCCTACAAAACCAAAATCAAACTATATAATTCCCGGACTCTATTTTTACGACAGCCGCGTATCAAATATCGCAAAAACCGTTGAACCCTCGGCACGCGGCGAGCTTGAAATAACCTCCGTTAACAACGCCTATCTCGCAATGGGCGAGCTTAGTGTCGTAACCCTTGAAAAGGAAATCACATGGTTCGACACCGGCAACTCAAACACACTTTTGGATGCCGCCTGTTCCATTAAAAAATACAGAGAAAAAACCGGCGCACAAATCGGCTGCCCCGAAGAAACGGCCTATTTAAACGGCCTTATAACACTTGAGCAGCTCCGTGGTGTAGCGGAAACCATAAAAATGTCCGATTACGGCAAATATCTCTTGGATTTTGCCAATAACCAAAAATAAAATATCTCAAAGTTCATCAAAGCCTGCACTGCTTTATGTGAGATATAAAACCTTTAAGGAACCTCTAATTAAAATCCGTCAAGACGTGCGGCGGGATTTATTCAGAGGTTCCTTAAATTTCAAAAAGAGCCTGTGAAAGCACCGACATTGTCGATGGCTTTTACAGGCTCTTTTTGGTGACATCAACCATATAGAGTAGTTGAACCGGAAAGCGTTTCGTCGATTGAGCGTGACATATGTCCGACAGCGGCTTCAACATCACGGGCGCGGATGGCGGCGCATATGAGGTTGGTTCGATTTCGAAGCGCCTCAAAGCCATGACGGCGGAAAAACCTTTCAAACAGGGTTGTGTTGGGGGACTTGAAAGAATAAAAAATCAGCGGCAGCAAGGTGTTGCCCGAAAAATTGCACAGCAGATGGTCAAACTCAAAAACAAGCTTTGCCGCCTCCTCGGGACGCTCCTCGTGTTCAAGCTTTGCGGCACAATCGAAAAGCTGCGCAAGCTCCGCGTCCTGAATTTTTGGAATGGCAAGCTCCAAGGCGAGGCGGGCGAGCACCCTGCGTATTTCGAGAATGGAGCGTATATCCGCGTCCGGGAGAGTTCCTCCGTTGAATTTCATTATGGAAACGAGGGTGTCCAAGGTTCCTTTTTTGCGGTAATCGGCAACATAGGTGCCGCTGCGCGGAACAATTTCCAAAAATCCCTTGTCCGACATTTCGACTATGCCGGAATTGACAACGCTTCGACTAACCTGCATGGATGCGGCAAGCTCGCGCTCTGAGGGAAGCCGCTGACCTATCGTAAGCTTTCCCGATAAAATCATATTTTCAAGCTGTTCAATGAACAGTTCCTTTAAAGTGGGTGCAGACAGCTTTGCAAATTCCATCTCATTTCCTCCATAATTGTTATTGGTTCAACCACAAACCAGAACACTATAATAGCACAAAGCATAGACAAAAATCAAGCAAAAGTGCTGAAAATCAACAAAAAAATATTGAGCAGTTGACAGCTAATTGTTGACGTGATATTGTTTTAACATAATGGAACAACCAGATATGTCTTGATTTACATATAAGGCATATGTTTTTTTGTGAAAAAATTCGCGGTTGTTATCGTAAAAGCAATCGGGCTGTGTGGGAAGAAACCGCCCACAGTCGCCGTTAAGGAATTGTTAAAATTTTGATTTAAGTGAGGAAAAATGCATGGCAGCAAGAGAGAAAATTGTTAAGCTCGCACAGCTAATCCGCGGGCAGAAAATCGCATTCACGGAAGCTGACCCCGAATACTATTGCTTGGAACCGGTAGTAAGCGATGAAATGGCGGAGGCCGCTTTGGGAATGAAGCGCCGCGAATACATCAGCGCAAAAAAATTGGCTCCAAAATGCAAAAAATCGGTTGAGGAAACTCAAAAACTGCTTTTACAGCTTGAGGATGTCGGTGTAATCGAGTCGCGCACAACGAACGGCTATGATGAGTTCATGCTCCCGATATATGTCCCCGGAATTTTCGAGCTGATGGTTTTAAATAAGGAACAGGCAGAAAAGCACCCCCAAATTTCAAGAGCCTTTGAGCAGTTTACAAGAGATAGAATTGGACCTCTTGCGCCCAATATGCCGCTTGGCAACGGAGCAATGCGCGTTATCCCCGTTGAAACTGCACTCGATGGTGGAACAAGACAGGCAAGCTACGAGGAAATCAGCTACTGGCTCGACAAATACGACCCCAGTATTTCCGTTGGCGACTGCCAGTGCCGCCGTTCCAGAAGACTCATGGGCGAGGGCTGCGGGCATCTTGAAGAAGATATGTGCATCATAGTCGGTGACACCGCCGAGTCCTGCATCCGCACAGGAAAAACAAGAAGAGTTACCAAGCAGGAAGCGCTTGACATTATAAAGAGAGCCGAAGAAAACGGCCTTATGCATCAAGTTACAAATATGGATGGCCCGGACAAAATTTTTGCAATTTGCAACTGCTGTGTGTGCTCCTGCTTTGCACTGCGCACCTCACAGTATTTCAATGCCCCCAATATGTCAAGAAGCAACTACCTTGCAAAGGTTGATAAGGAAAAGTGCGTTGCCTGCGGTCAGTGTGTTGAAACCTGCCCCGCAAACGCCGTAAAGCTTGGCCAAAAGCTTTGCACCGAAAAGCCCATTAAGCTCAAAGAAACCCTCCTTCCCGATGACCACGATTGGGGTCCGGAGCAGTGGAACCCCGAATTCCGCGACAACAGAAAAGACGTTGTGGAAACCGGAACAGCTCCCTGCAAAACAACCTGCCCCGCACATATCGCCGTTCAGGGCTACATAAAGCTTGCGTCACAGGGCGATTATACACAGGCGCTTGAGCTTATCAAGAAGGAAAACCCGTTCCCCGCCGTTTGCGGAAGAATTTGCCCGCACAACTGCGAAAACGAGTGCACACGCGGCAAGTATGACGAGCCTATAGCCATAGACGAAATCAAAAAGTTTATAGCGGACAGAGAGCTTAACTCGACCGACCGCTTTATCCCCAAGAGAATGCACGAATACGGCAAAAAAATTGCAATTGTCGGTGCCGGCCCTGCGGGTCTTTCCTGCGCCTACTACCTTGCAATAGACGGCTACAAGGTCACCGTATTTGAAAAGCAGGAGAAGCTCGGCGGAATGCTGACCATGGGAATTCCCTCCTTCCGTCTTGAAAAGGACGTAATCGGTGCCGAAATCGACATCCTCCGCGAAATGGGCGTTGAGTTCAAAACAGGAGTTGAGGTTGGCCGCGATGTCACCTTGGCACAGCTCCGCGAGCAGGATTACAAGGCGTTTTACCTTGCAATCGGCGCGCAGGCGGGCAGAAAGCTCGGCATTGACGGTGAGGATGCCGCGGGCGTTATCACAGGTGTCGATTTCCTCCGCAACGTAAATCTCGGCAAGGGCGAAACGCTAACCGGCAAGGTTGTCGTAATCGGCGGCGGAAATGTCGCAATAGACGTTGCAAGAACCGCAACACGTCAGGGCGCAGAAACGCTCAATATGTATTGCCTTGAAAGCGCAAAGGAAATGCCCGCACTTCCCGACGAAATTGAGGAAGCACAGTCCGAGGGCATAGCCATCCACAATTCCTATGGCCCGAAGCGTATTGTTGTTGAAAACGGCAAGGTTACAGGCGTTGAGTTCAAAAAATGCACAGCCGTGTTTGACAAAAACGGAAAATTTGCTCCGCAGTATGACGAGAACGCAACAATCGTTGTTGAAGCGGATTATGTTCTGCTCTCCGTCGGTCAGTCCATCGAATGGGGCAATCTTTTGAAGGACAGCCGCGTAGAGCTAAACCGCAACAACACAGCCGTTGCCGACTCGCTTACCTATCAAACCGCCGAGCGCGACGTTTTTGTCGGCGGCGATGTATTCACAGGCCCCAAGTTTGCCATTGATGCAATTGCAGCGGGCAAGCAAGCCGCAATATCCCTGCACCGTGCAGTTTGGGAGGGACAGAGCCTTTCAATCGGACGCGACAGGAGAGAATATGTTGCGCTTGATAAGAACAACCTCGATAAAAATGTTGTTCTTGCGGGCTTTGACAACACACCAAGACAAAAGCCGGGTCACAACACCGCAAACGAAAAGACCTTTAAGGACACGCGTGTTACCTTTACAGAGGAACAGCTCAAGCGCGAAACCTCCCGTTGCCTCGGCTGCGGAGCTTCCATTGTTGACGAGAACCGCTGCCTCGGCTGCGGACTTTGCACAGTGCGCTGCAAGTTTGACGCAATTTCACTTGTCAAGGTGTTTGATATTGCAAGTGTTCCCTACGAGAAGGTTCCACCCAAGGTCGCAGTTCGCATGGTTAAGCGTAAAATAAATATTGTCCGCAGAAAAATGAAGGACAAGCATTCACAGGACTAAAAATTGTCATAACACCAATAACTTTAGCAGTAAAGCCGGCAAGAGAAAATCTTGTCGGCTTTACTGCTCATATTTGTTTGAATTTACGCATAAATCTGTTTGATTAGCGGCGGATTTTATGCTATACTCAATCGAGTATTTCAGTTGCAGAGTGCAACGGATTGGGAGGCACATTATGAACATTGTAGTATTGTGCGGTGGAATTAGTACAGAAAGAGATGTTTCTATTACAAGCGGAACCATGGTTGCAAACGCACTCAAGGAGCGCGGCCATCGCGTTGTGCTTGTGGACTCATATTTTGGATATATGGAAGCTTACGATAAACCCGAGGACATTTTTTCGCGTGAGCAAAACACCGAAACAATTTTTGTCGGTGAGCGGGAGCCGGACTTAGAGTCTGTCAAGGCGCGCCGCAATCAAGCAAATAACAGCGTTTTGGGCGACAATGTTTTCGAAATCTGCCGCGCGGCAGACATTACCTTTCTCGCTCTCCACGGCGATGAGGGCGAAAACGGCAAGCTTCAGGCTGCGTTCGACATTGCAGGAATAAAATATACGGGCAGCGGATATTTGGGCAGCGCCCTTGCAATGAACAAAACACTTTCAAAACAGCTTTTCGCACAGGCGGGAATTTTAACCCCTGCCGGTATTACCGTATACGCGGGGCAGGCACCCTATGCCGATGTCGGTTTTCCCTGCGTTGTAAAGCCCTGCTCCGGCGGGTCGAGTGTTGGCACCTTTATAGTCAACAGCCGCGAAGAATACGACAAAGCACTTGTGGCGGCTTTCAAATATGAGAGCGCCGTCATAGTTGAAAGCTACATAAAAGGCCGTGAGCTAACCGTTGGAATAACCGACGGCAAGGCCATGCCCGTCATAGAAATAATTCCCAAATCCGGATTTTATGACTACAAAAACAAATATCAGTCCGGCCTTACCACAGAGCTTTGCCCCGCGCCGATAGGGGACGAATTAACAGCGCGCGTTCAGCACATTAGCGAAGAGGTTAACGACATTTTAATGATAGAAGCCTACTGCCGCGTGGATTTTCTCATGGACGACAAAAACAGGCTCTATTGCCTTGAGGCAAACACCCTCCCCGGCATGACACCGACAAGCCTTGTCCCGCAAATGGCAAAAACACAGGGCAAAAGCTTCGGTGAATTTTGCGACGAGCTTATAGCCGTTTCAATGAAAAAATATAACTAGGTGCAAAAATGAAAAATTTAACTTTGAACAATATAATAAAAGCAGTGGGCGGCGTTTATCACGGCGATGCCGCACTTTTAGAAAAAACCATTTCCGCTGTCACAACGGATAGCCGAAAAGTTACTGAAAACTGCCTTTTCGCCGCCATAAAGGGTGAAAACAGTGACGGACACGACTATATCGAAAAGGCTTTTGAAATGGGCGCACTCTGCGTAATCGCGGAGCACCTGCCCGAAAACTGCGAAAACCCGATAATTGTCGTCAAAAACACCATCACGGCGCTTGGTGATATTGCCGCGTTCTACCGCCGTCAGTTTGACATTCCCGTCATAGGCATTACGGGAAGCGTTGGCAAAACCACGGCAAAGGAAATGCTCTATGCCGTTTTGTCCTCCCGTTTTCGCGTCCACAGAACGCCCGAAAATCTAAATAACGAGCTTGGCGTTCCGCTAACAATTTTCGGCCTTAACGAAACGCATGAGGCGGCTATTATCGAAATGGGCATTTCTCATTTTGGCGAGATGCACAGGCTTGCCGAAATTGTTTCCCCCGACATGGCACTCTACACCGTTATAGGTGCGGCGCACCTTGAATTTTTGGGCGACTTTGCCGGAGTTCTTCGCGCAAAAACCGAAATGCTGGAGCACCTGCCGGAAAACGGAACGGTTTTTGTAAACGGCGATGACCCATACCTTTCAAAAATCAGCTGTAAGCCACATATTTGCCGTTTCGGACTTGCCGAGAGCTGCGAGGTTACAGCCGAAAAGGTTCACATCATGGGAACAGACGGAATGGAGCTTACAATCCTTGCGGGTGAGCGGCATATTGACGCAAAAATTTCCGCATATGGCATACACATGGTTTCTGCGGCTCTCGGTGCCGCCGCTGTTGGAATTCAAATGGGGCTTACAGATGAGGAAATTCAAAAAGGACTTGCCGCATATGTTCCCGTCGGAAGCCGTGCGGGAATTATAAACACCGACGAAATCACAATAATAGACGATTGCTACAACGCGAACCCAACCTCCGTTGCCGCGGCGATAGACTCGCTTACAATGCTTGATTGCCGCCGTGTCTGCATACTGGGCGATATGCTGGAGCTTGGCGACACCGCCGCCGCACTCCACCGCGAGGTTGGGGAGAGAGCCGCAAAGCGCGGCACCTCGCTTGTTTTAACCTGCGGCGCACTTTCAAAAAACACGGCAGAGGGCGCAAGGGAAAAAGGCTGCGAAAACGCACTGCATTTTGAGAGCAAGGCAGAGCTTATAAACGCCCTGCCGGAGCTTATAAAAAAAGGCGATGCCGTTCTGGTAAAGGCATCGCACAGCATGAAATTTGAGGAGATAGTTAAGGTTTTGGAAAAACTATAAAAATAAAATAACGGAGGTAAACTACTATGAAACAAAAGCGCTCACTTAGCTTAATACTTGCTCTATGTCTTGCGGTGTCAGTCATTTTAAGCGGTTGCGGGAAGAAAGAAAATCTTTTGGCACTTGGCGACAGCATAACCTCGGGATTTTCCTTGGAAGCCCCGGAGGAAGAATGTTATGTAAACCTTATGGCGGCAGATAAGAACCTTGTTGCTGCAAACCTTGCCGCAAGCGGTGCAAAAAGCGCCGACACAAAGGCACTTGTCTGCGGCGGGAGCTTGGACAAGGACATTACCTCCGCAGATTACATAACTCTCACCATCGGGGGAAACGACCTTTCCGCTGTGCTTTATGGCAGTGTTGCCGCAAGGCTATCCGAGGCGGAGGGCACGGCGATTGATTGGGTAAAGGTTAAGGAAAGATTGCTTGCGGGTGATTTGGACACAATTGCCGCATTGGGAAAAACAATTGAAGCCTTGGCGGCTCCCGAGGAAACTCCGGAAAAAGTTGCTTTTTCTGCCGAAATGGATAAGTTCAAAGCAAACCTTACAGATATTGCAACATACATAAAGGAAAAAAATCCCGAGGCAAAGCTTTTGGTTTTCACCTATTTCAACCCCTTTGCGTGGATTACTCTTGAACAAATCAAGCCCGCCGCCGAGGGCATGGATGCTTGCATAAAGGCTGTTAACACCGTTATTACAGAAAATGCAGCATCGCTTGGCTACCTTGTTGCGGATGCCTACACGGCCTTTTCCGCCTCCACGGAAAATCTTTCCAACGCCTATGCAAATTCGTTTTTCGACATGAAATTGGACATTCACCCAAATGCCGCAGGACACGCCCTTATGGCAAAGCTTGCAGAAGAAGCACTTTTTAAAGCAAAGTAAAAAACGGCATCATCGCTTTATCGCGATGATGCCATTTTTATTGGATTTATTTCAATTTACTTTCAAGAGTTTCGAGGGATTGCAAAAGCTCCTTTGGAACCTTGTTGCCGAATTTGCCGTAGAACTCGCGGATGTCGTGGGTTTCGGAGCGCCAAAGGTTGCGGTCGATTTC
>JAVVUU010000025.1:0-17395 GCA_036653035.1 Oscillospiraceae bacterium | reverse complement strand
ACCTACGACCACCTAAACGTCCATGTGGTGAAGGATTAGACCCTCCTTTTATATATGCGTTACATTTATTAAAAGAAAACTGAAAAACAAATAAACAGCAAAGCGCCGGTCATATTTCTATGATCGGCGCTTCACTGTTTTGAGAGAGATTTGAGAGAGAGAGGATTATACTGAGGAGGGGGAGAATTAAGCTTATTAGTATGTTCTCGTTTAAATGTACTGCGCTTCCAAAACCGCCTACAAGGTTTTGTTTGTGCTCACTGTCTAAGCTTGTTTTTATAATACCTTATACTTTTGACCGGGCTATGAATACATTGTAAAGAGATTATGAACATAGGGGCAAAGCTTGAATAATGTGTGAATAAGCGGTTACATAATGATTTCACTTGAGCTTCATCGTGAACACAAATTCGGTTACACCATCGCGGCTTGTGGCGGATATGTTCTCGTTGTGGTTGTTGAGAATTGTTTTGGCAATGGCAAGTCCAAGGCCAACGCCGTCGCGGTCAAGGCTTCGCGATTTGTCGGTTTTGTGGAAGCGATCAAAAATGAAGGGAAGCTCATCGGGAGAGATACATTCGCCGTGGTTTTTAATGGCAACAAATGCAACCCCTCCGCGCTTCCAGAGCGAAACGCCAAGGGCGGAGCCGCGCGCAGAAAATTTTATGGCGTTGTCCAAAAGGTTATATACAACCTGTGTTATGGAGTCCGCATTGCCGCGAACAATAAAGGCTTCCTCCGGAATTTGCGCGTCCACATCAAGACCGTGCTCCGTGATTTTGTCCTCAAAGGTGAGGAGTGTGCGCATTATTACTTCCGAAAGGTCAAAGCTTTGATTTAGAAGAGATATTGAGTCGGTGGATTGGATGCGGCTCATTTCAAGCATTTGACGGACAAGGCGGGAAAGGCGCTTTGTTTCGCTTGAGATGGTTTGGAGGTATTTGTTTTCCTGCTCCTTGGGTATTGTGCCGTCCAAAATGCCATCCGCAAAGCCGGAGATGGTGGTCATCGGTGTTTTAAGCTCGTGCGAAACATTTGCGATGAACTCGCTGCGAAGCTGTTCGGATTTTTGCAGGGACTCTGCCATCGTGTTAAAGGAGGCGGTTAGTGCACCGATTTCATCCTGTCTGCCATCGTCGGCAACGCGCGCGGAAAAATCACCGTGCGCAAAGCGCCGCGCCGCCGCCGCCATTTCGTTTAGCGGCTCGGCTTGGTGCTTTGAAGTGAAGTAGGACATGGCAAGTGCCAGACTCATTATTATTAGGGCAGTTGCCAAAAAAATGGCCGAGGAGGTTTGCCAAGCATCTATTGTTGCAGAGGCATCCGAGCCGACAAAAACATAGCCGACCAAGACGTTGTATGAGGTTGAAACAACAGGCAGAGCAACGATATAATGGGGACGGTCGCCATAAAAGCCGCCCAGTGTTGAGAGCTGCTCATATTTTCCGGTGTTCGCAAGCTCCGACATTATAGTTTTATCAATGGTTTTGCCTATGAGGGGAGAGGTAAGCTCAAAATCGGAGCAGGAGATGATAGTGCCATAGGGGTCGGTTATAAAAATGTTGTTGCCGGTGCTTGAGGCAAGGGAGGTTATGATAAGGCGCAGATGCCAGCTTGTAAGGCTGCCGTTTTCACTAAAGGCGGCGGCGGCCTTTGAAACCTCCGTGGCGTTTATGGAGATGCTCTCGCGCTTTTCACTGATTGCAACGCTTCGCCCCAAAATGACAAAGGACAAAGCCAAAACAAAAAAGCTGAAAATTACGAGAGTCGCCGTTACGACAAAGTTTTTGAAATAAATACTCTTCATTTTTTCTCGTTTAATTCAAATTTGTAGCCAACGCCCCAGACGGTTTTGAGAGTCCATTCGTCCGAGACACCTTCAAGCTTTTCACGCAGACGCTTAACATGGACATCCACAGTGCGGGAGTCACCGAAGTAATCAAAGCCCCACACCTCGTCCAAAAGCTGGTTGCGTGTGTAGACCCTGTTCGGAGAGGCGGCAAGATGGTAGAGAAGCTCCATTTCTTTTGGCGGAGTGTCCACACGCTTGTCGTTTACGATAAGCTCGTAGGAGTCGAGATTTATTGTTAGCTTATCGAAGCAGAGCTTTTTCTCGGTGGATTTTTCATCCGGCTCCGTGCGCCGCATAACGGCGTGGATGCGCGCTAAAAGCTCCTTGACTTCAAAGGGCTTGACGATGTAATCATCCGCACCCATTTCAAGGCCGTTTACCTTATCGAAGGTTTCACCCTTTGCAGTTAGCATTATTATTGGCATACGCGAAGCTTCACGGATTTTTCTGCAAACCTGCCAGCCGTCCAGAACAGGAAGCATAATATCGAGCAGAACTAAATCCGGATCATTTTCCAGTGCAAGGCGAACGCCGGTACCGCCATCGGCAGCCAGCAAAACTTCAAAGCCGTCTTTTTCGAGGTATAGGCGCAAAAGCTCCGCAATGTTACCGTCGTCCTCAACTATCAGTGCTTTTTTAGACATGAAAACACGTCCTTCCACTTACTAATTATACGCAGTTTATCTTATTATAGCAATGACTGTGGTGAAAAGGTTAACAAAGTGTAAAAACGCCTACAAATCAGCTCATACAGCAAAAAATGTGCAAAATTCATCTGTGCAAAAAATGCACAGCGAATTGCAACATCAGCACTTGCTTTATTTCACTACTGTGATATAATGTGCAGGCACAAAGCAAATTAGCTATATTATGGAGGAACAGAATGAAAAACACCAAAACACTTATTGCCCTGCTTCTTGCGACAACTATGTTTGCAGGACTTTTAGCCGGCTGCGGAAAAAAGCCCGCATCCTCGGCAAGTGACCTACCCGCAGAAAAAACCGCCGATGACCTTGAATACATAAAAACAAACGGCAAGCTCGTAATCGGCTACACACTTGCAGAGCCTATGAATTTCAAGGACGATTCCGGTGAGCTAACCGGCTTTGACACCGAATTTGCCAAAGCAGTTTGCAAAAAGCTTGACCTAACCCCCGAATTTGTTGAAATCAATTGGGACACCAAGGAAATTGAGCTTAACGCAAAGAACATCGACTGCATCTGGAACGGTATGACCATCGACGCCGACCGCAAAGCAAACATGGAAATCTCCGTACCCTATGTAAAAAATATGCAGGTTGTTGTCATCAAGTCCGATAAGGCCAAAACCTATACCGATGTTGCAAGCCTTGAAAAAGCAAACCTAACAGCCGAGGTTGGCTCCGCCGGAGAAAAAACAATTGCCGGCGATGCAAGCCTTTCAAAGGGCAAATATGTCGGCGTTGGCCGTCAAACCGATGCTCTCCTTGAAGTTAAGGCCGGAACCTCCGACGCCGCCGTACTGGACTGGACTCTTGCAAACGCAATGGTAGGCGAGGGCACGGATTTTGCAGACCTGCAAATCATCCCCAATCTTGAGCTTGCTGTTGAAGAATACGGCATCGGCTTCCGCAAGGGCAGCACAGCCTGCGCCAAAGTTAATGAAGTCATAGCAGAGCTTGTTGAGGATGGAACTCTCACGGCACTTGCAGAGAAATACGGACTGAGCCTTATCACAAAATAAAAAGATAAAATAAAAAAACGGGAACAGGGGAAACTTTTTCCCCTGTTCTATGTGCGTTATCAGAGGTGAAGTTATGAGTGTTTCTACCATTATATTAAGTCTTTGGGACAGCTTTGGAATAAACTGCCTAATATTTTTCGTCACGCTTGCCGCCGCCCTGCCCTTGGGACTCATCATATCCTTTGGCTCCATGAGCCGCTTTGCGCCGCTGCGTTGGTTTGTAAAAACCTTTGTTTGGATAATTCGCGGAACCCCGCTGATGCTCCAAATAATTGTGTTGTTCTACGGCCCCAGCCTGCTGTGGGGTTGGCAATCCATGCCAAGAATTTCGGCAGCGGTTGTCGCCTTTGTCATAAACTATGCCTGCTATTTCTCCGAAATATACCGCGGCGGAATTGAAAGCATACCCCGCGGGCAGTATGAAGCCGGGCAGGTTTTGGGAATGACCAAAACGCAGATTTTCTTTAAAGTAACTCTGCTCCAAGTGGTCAAGCGCATTATTCCGCCTATGGGAAATGAGTTTATAACACTCGTTAAGGACACCTCGCTTGCCCGCGTAATCGCCAATAAGGAAATAATTATGATGGCGCAGGAGTATACAAACAAGGGGCTTATCTGGCCGCTGTTTTCAACCGCCGTCTTTTTCCTCGCGTTCTGCGGAATTTTAACACTGCTGTTTAATAAGCTTGAAAAAAAGATGGATTACTTCAGAGTATAAGGAGGTGCCGACATGGCAATTTTGGAAGTTTCAAATATAGTTAAGAGCTTTGACGATACAAAGGTTCTCTGCGGCATCGACTTCTCCATGGAAAAGGGCGAAACGCTTGCAATAATCGGCTCCTCCGGTTCCGGAAAAACAACGCTTTTGCGCTGCCTGAACTTTTTGGAAAAGCCGGATGGCGGAAAAATTTCCGTTGGCGGAGAAAAGCTTTTTGACGCGAACGACCCCGCCACACAGAGAGAAAATGAAATTCGCACAAAGCGTCTGCATTTCGGCTTGGTTTTTCAAAGCTTCAATCTTTTCCCTCAGTACACCGCACTGAAAAATGTAATGCTTGCAAGCGAGCTTTTAGCGAAAAAGCGCCCCGATTATAAGAAAAACGCGAAAACAATCAACCGGGAGGTTGAAGAAAATGCCCGCTCAATAATGGAGCAAATGGGTCTTTCCGCAAAGCTTGACCTCTACCCGCATCAGCTCTCGGGCGGTCAGCAGCAGCGTGTTGCCATTGCCCGCGCCCTAGCACTTCACCCGGACATACTCTGCTTTGACGAGCCGACAAGTGCCCTAGACCCCGAGCTTACAGGCGAGGTGCTAAAGGTAATCCGCGACCTTGCGGAAAAGAAAACCACAATGATAATCGTAACGCACGAAATGGCCTTTGCCCGCGACGTTGCCGACCGCGTAATCTTCATGGACGGCGGAGTGGTAGTTGAGCAGGGCAAACCCGAGGACGTTTTGGGAAGTCCAACCGAGGAGCGCACAAAGCAGTTCCTTTCAAGATATGCCAATCCGGAATAAAACCTAATGGACGCATCAAAACAATTTGTTTTGATGCGTCCATTAGGTTTTATAAGATACTTATTTATAATATTCGATAGCGACCTTGTCTGTAATGATGGCATCGCAGCTCTCGTTGTTTAAGGCTTCAAAGCATTCCTTGGTGCCGCCCTCAACGCGAACAATGATTTCCGGCTTTGATTGCAGAGCCGGAGTTTTTTCGAGCAGAGCATCGTAATAGGCGTTGCCGCCGAGTGTAAGCGTTTTGCCGGAAAGTGAACCCAAGCTTCGAACGCTTGAGCCGGCGAGGGAGGCAAGAATTACGGTGTTTTGCATATAGACGGGCGAGCAGGTGATTTTGAGAGCGGCATCAAAGGGGAAACCACCCCAAACGCAGTCCACATTGCCGGAGTTTAGCTCAACCTCCGCACCGGAAACATCTATGGGTAAAAATTTTGATTTCCAACCCAGCTTGTCACATACGGCGCGGGCAAGCTCCACATCAAAGCCTGTCGGCTTGCCGTTTTCGTCCATACCGGAAAAGGGCAGGCGGTCGGGGTCGTAGCCGATGATAAAGGTTCGCTTTTCGGGCTTTGAAGCGAGATTGTTTAAAGCTTCGGCATTTCCTGTTAATAGAGAGGTATCACTACCGAACCACTTTGTGGAAAGCTCCTTAACTGTGCCGTCATCTTGAAGCACGGCGAGAGCTGCAATAACGGCATCCGCCGCTTTGTCATCAAGGCGAAAACCGACACAGAGCTTTTGATCCTCAAGATTGTCCGCAATGCGATATTTTTCGTTGCCGCCGATAGTGCAGCCTGTTAGGAAAAGGGATATGATTAAGCCAAGCGCCAATATAAGCGCAAGAGAGCGTTTAGTTTTTTTCATAGGATACCACCGGTTTCAGAGTCTTAGCAAGTACAAGTATTAGATATTATAGTATTATAGATTTGGTAACAATTCAAGTGCAAATTGTAAATTTTTGTTGCAATATGGTTTCTCAAGCTGCCGCCTTGGGCAGGGGAGCTAGGTGCATTTTCACAGCAGAGGAATGGGGGCAGTCGCGCAGGAGCCAGCTTATTAGCTCGGCGGCTTCGGCTCTTGTTGCATAGTCCAGAGGGCGGAAAATTTGAGGGTCGTTTTTGGAAGCGAAGCCGGAATTGCGAAGAAGCGCAACATTTTCCTTTGCCCAAGCACTTATGCGGACGTCATCGCGGTAGACAGCGGGAGCGGGCGTTATGGGCGCGGAGGAGAGCTGCTTTGCGCCGTAACGCGCAATTATAGCATAGAGCTGTTCCTTGGTAACGTCATTCTTCGGCGCAAAGGTGGTTTCGTTTATTCCGGATATGTAGCCGTTTGAATGTGCCCAATTGACAGCCTTGGAGTACCAAAGCCCGTCCGGAACATCGCTAAAGACGGGGGGCGGAGTGCTGACGGAGGGGCAGCCGGCCATTCGCCAAAGAACTGTGGCGGTCATGGCGCGGCTCATGTGGTGGTTCGGTTCAAAGCCAGTGCTCTCACCCGCCATGATGCCCTTGTCGAGAACAAAATTTATGTAGTCATGTGCCCAGTGCTCATTAAGGAGCGCGGGGTCATAGCGCGTTTCGGAGCTGCCGGCAGGTACATTATAATATACAACTCCATTTTGAGGTTCCACACCGCGCAAACGGAACAGCTCGTCAAGTGTTACAAATTCAAAGCCCTGCAGAAGCAGCTCGTCAATTGCCGCAAGCGCGACATTGAGATTTTTTTCGTTGGTGTCGTGCAGAATTATGATGGAGCCGTCGCGCGCGTTTGCGATAAGGTTGCGGGTCATGGAGGCTTCGGGAGCGCCCATATTGCCGTTTGCGGGGTCAACAGACCACTGAATGATGGGTGCATCGACAGCTTTTTTTACATCATCGGTCATGTCGCCGTATGGAACTCGGGCGAGAAAACGGGTTTTGCCCGTGATTTTTTCAAGTTGGGTATTTACAGATGAAATTTCTTTTTTGGTGGCATCCGCACCGATTTTTGAATACCACGGGTGGGAATAGCTGTGGTTTGCAAGCTGGTGACCATCCGCAAAGGCTCTTTCAACTGTTTTTGGAAAGTAGTCGATATAGGTTCCGACAAGAAAAAAGGTGACCTTTACGCCGCGCTCGGCAAGAGCATCCAAAAGCAGAGGCGTTACAGATTTTGAAGGGCCATCATCAAAGGTTAAGGCGAGAAGCTTTGTGTTGTTTGCCGAAGCGGAAACACCGAACGAAACGAGAAAAGAGAGAACGAGCAGGAAAGAAACGAAATGCTTTTTCATGGTGACACAGCCCCTAAGGTTTTTTCTTAATTATGCACCCGTTTGTGAAATTGGTCAACATAATATCGAAGATTGAAACAAAGTGTATTATTTGTAACGATTTTGTAAGTGGTATGGTTGACATAATAACAAGTAAAATAAATTCACATTTTCGTCCGAAAAGCCTTGACAAACTTGTGCAGAACGTGTACTATTGCCATAGTGTACTAAGCAACTAGAACACTAATCCCACAATGAAAGGCAGTGATAGCTTGGCTTGGCAGTTTTCAACTGAGCGCCCAATATATGCTCAAATATCCGACCAAATTGTGTCGGGGATTTTGGGCGGAACCTACAAAATGGGCGAAAAATTGCCCAGTGTTCGCGAATTTGCGGTTATTGCCGCAGTTAATCCCAACACAATGCAAAGGGCTTTATCCGAGCTTGAAAGCATGGGTCTTGTTGAGACGCAGCGCAACACGGGGAAATTTGTAACAGCAGAGGGGAAGGTAATCGAAATGGCAAGAACAAAGCGCGGGGAAGCTCTCGCGGCTGAATTCTTAAAAAGCATGGCCGCGCTTGGCTACACCTGTGAAGAAACCATTGGAATTTTACAGGTGGCAAAAACAGGGGAGGAGAATAAAAATGAGCGAAGCAATGCTTGAGTGCAGAGAGCTTACAAAAAATTACAGCGCAGTTTCAGCACTGAACAAAATCAATATCTCAATCCCAAAGGGAAAAATTATAGGACTTTTAGGCCCCAACGGAAGCGGAAAAACAACGCTCATCAAGCTTGCCTGCGGCCTTTTAACGCCGACGAGCGGCGAAATTCTTGTCTGCGGCAAAAAGCCGGGTGCGGAGAGCAAGGCGCTTGTTTCCTATCTTCCCGAGCGCACATATTTGCCGGAATGGATGACTGTTTTGGAGTGCATCCGCTACTTTCAGGACTTTTATGCGGACTTCGACTATGAACGCGCGGTTTCAATGCTGGAGAGCCTTCAGGTTCCTGCAACCGCCCGCATGAAAACACTTTCAAAGGGCACCAAGGAAAAGGTTCAGCTTGTGCTTGTAATGTCCCGCCGCGCTTCGCTCTACCTGTTGGATGAACCGATTGGCGGAGTTGACCCCGCAGCACGCGACTATATTCTCGGCACAATCTTAAAGAATTATAATGAGGATGCCACCGTAATCATCTCAACCCACCTCATTGCGGATGTTGAGAAAATTTTGGACGAATTTATATTCATCCAAAATGGACAGCTCGTTTCCTATGCCTCCACGGACAGCCTCCGCGAAGATATGGGCAAATCCATTGACGAGTATTTTCGGGAGGTGTTCAAATGCTAGGGAAGCTTATTAAAAACGATTTCAAGTCACTTTCGCGCATACTGCTGCCAACACAACTGGCAATCTTGGGGGCAACGCTTATAGCGTCCTTGGGCTTTACTTTCAATATGCGTACCAATATTGGCAATATTGAAAACACGGGAATGCAAATTTTGCGTATCATTACGGGCATTATGTCCGGCATTATGGTGCTTGCAATTTTCGCCGCTGCATTCCTTGTGGCGTTCATAATCTTCTATCGCTTCTACAAAAGCTGTATGTGCGATGAGGGATATCTAACCTTCACGCTCCCCGTTACAACCGGCAGAATTTTGTGGTCAAAGTTTATAACGGCAATGCTGTGGACGCTTATCAGCGCGGTTGTTGTAATCATCTGCGGATTTCTTTTCATGATTATAGGCACCGCCGACCACGGCATTATCAACACCGAAATGCTAAGTGATATGTCAAGAATATTCGGTGAGGTCGGTGGAATGTTTGGCGGCAGAATTGCATTCCCGATATTTGAAGCGGTTGTCATGATTTTACTGGGAATAGCCTTCGGAATATTCCATGTATTCCTCTCGCTTATCATAGGCGGAGTCATTTCCAAAAAGCACAAGCTGCTTGCCGGCATTGGTTTCTATTTCATCATCAATATAGTTGTCGGCGTTCTTTCAAGTGTTGGACAGGTACTGGTCGGCGGTGCATATGTAAATTCCATAAATTCAGTGAGTGGCATTACCGCCCCGCTGTCGAATGTTCAAATGTTCGATTTACTCGTATCCGGAGCACAGCCATTTGTTATATATTATATGGTACTAACCATTGCTATGACGGCGCTATTCTTTGCTTTAAGCCACTATTTCCTAAAAAACAAGCTCAATCTCGAATAGAAAATTCCATCAAAAAATCCGCAGCGAAAAGGCTGCGGATTTTTTTGGCGTATTTATGCCTGCTTATAGGTTTGTAAAAACTCGTTCAGCTTCGTCATGGATTCGGAAAGAACGGAAACCTCGGGTAGGTAGACTATTCTGAAATGGTCGGGCTGTTCCCAGTGGAAGCCACCGCCGTGAACGAGAAGAACGTGCTTTTCTCGTAGGAAATCGAGGACAAACTGCTCGTCGTTTGTGATGTTAAAGCGCTTCGCGTCAATTTTTGGGAAAACATAAAACGCGGCTTTCGGACGGACAACGGTTATGCCGTCTATGGCATCGAGCGCTTTGCAAATGGCTTCGCGCTGCTCATAAATGCGGCCGCCGGGCTGTAATAAATACTGTGTTGCGTCAAGATTGTCGAGGGCGGGCTTTATGGCGCGCTGAGCAGGGACGTTTGAGCAAAGACGCATGGAGGAGAGCATATTAAGCCCCTCAATGTAGCTTTTTGCGCGAAGCTTGTCACCCGAAAGTGACATCCAGCCTATGCGATAGCCGGCGATTAGGTGGGATTTTGAAAGACCGTTCAGTGTTACGACAAAAAGGTCGGGCGCAAGGGAGGCGATGGAGGTGTGCGTGTTGCCGTCCATTAAAAGCCTGTCGTAAATTTCGTCCGAAAATAGGATAAGGCCGTTTTCGCGGGCAAGCTGTGCAATTTGCTCCAAAATGTCCTTGCCATAGAGCGCACCCGTTGGGTTGTTTGGATTTATGATAACTATGCCCTTTGTGCGGGGTGTAATTTTGCGGCGCATATCCTCAATGTCCGGCATCCAGTCGCTGCTCTCGTCACAGATGTAGTGGACGACCGTGCCGCCGGCAAGTGTTGCAGCAGCTGTCCAAAGAGGATAGTCGGGGGAGGGGATTAGAATTTCATCGCCGGCATCCAAAAGCGCCTGCATACACATGACGATAAGCTCGGATAGTCCGTTGCCTGTGTAAACATCGTTTACAGTGACGCCCTCAATGCCTTTTTTGCGGGTGTAGCCAACAACGGCTTCGCGGGCTTCCATTATGCCCTTGGAATCGGAATAGCCCTCCGAGGTTGTTAGCTGGCGGGATATTGCGTCCACAACGGCATCGGGAGCCGCAAACTTAAAGGCGGCGGGGTTGCCGATATTCAGCTTGAGGATTTTTTCACCGGCTGCCTCCATTGCCATTGCTTCATCGAGCACCGGACCGCGAACGTCGTAGCAGACGTTATCGAGCTTTTTGGATTTTGTAATTTCGTACATAATTCTGACCTCCCACAAAAAAATTAAAGCCCTAAGCATATTCATTGAATATGCTTAGGGCGAACTGCTGTCCGTGTTACCACCTAAATTCGGGAAAAATTCCCGCTCTTATACGGCACTTGAAAAATTTCGTATGCCGAGTTCCCTGTAACGGAGGACATCCGGTGGCGGGTACTTACCAAAAAATGGTTTTCCGACCACGGCTCAAAGGCGGCTTTCGCGTTTCGCTCATGAAGCCTTTCAGCAAACGGCTTCTCTCTGTGTTTCGCTGGACGCGTACTATTCCTTTTCATAGCCTGTAACTTATTGTTCATCATTATAGTGCCGCGCACAACGAATGTCAACACTTTTTTAAAAAAGCTATTTTGCGGGCTAAACGTGCTTTTTCATAAAATTCTCAATATTGACGATGAAGCGCTCGTGAATTCCATGGCCAATCTCACCCTTTTCGTCATAGGCTGAAACCTTGAAGGTGACTTTTCGTCCGTCAACCTCAATGACCTCGCAATCCGCGCATACGGTGTGACCGATGGGTGCTGCGCCTGTGTGGTAAACGTCCACATGGGTGCCCACGCTGCCGTAGCCCTCGTCTAAAAGCGGAAGCATGGTGACACTACAGGTTTCTTCCATATGACCAATCATAAAAGGAGTTGCAAACACCTGAAACTCGTTTGAGTTAGCGGCGCCCGCGATATTATCCTTTGTTACCAGTATTTCCTGATGACCCTTTAGTCCGACTTCAATGTTCATTTTTTCCCTCCAAGGTTTTTAATTTTTAATTATAACAATATAGCACAGAATTAAATTCCGGTCAAATCAAAGCTTGGGATAAGTTCGCCCGTTGCGGCAGACATTTCTTGAAAATAGCCGTTTTCTATGCCGGAAAGATTTAGGTAGCTCTGCGCTCTTTCGTATTCATCACGGCTGATGGTGCGGGATAGCTCGGAAAATTTTGCGCTGTCCGCCAAGGGGGTGAATTGACTCATAAGGCTGAACAAAACGGAGCTTTTGGGAAAGCTCTCGGAGATTTTGTCGATAACGTCGAAGCAGTCGTCAAGCCTTTCGGGGAGAATTAGGTGGCGGATTAGAACGCCGCTTTTTAATAGACCGTTTTCGTCCATGACGTAAGCGCCGGTTTGGCGGAACATTTCCAAAATTGCCGACCATGCGACGGTGGGGTAGTCCTCCGCTCCGGAATAGCGCAGGGCGAAGCTATTGCTGGTATATTTGAAGTCCGGCATATAAATTTGAACAAGCCCCGAAAGCCTACGGAGCGTTTCAACGCTTTCATAGGCGGAGCTGTTCCAAATGACGGGGATTTTCGGCTTTGCAAGCTTTAGCGCTTCTATAACCTTGTCGGTGAAATGCGTTGCCGTTACAAGGTTTAAATTGTGAACGCCCTCCGCTTCAAGCTCTGAAAAAATTTCGGCAAGGCGCGAAACGCTCACCTCGCGCCCGCGGCCATTAAAGCTGATTTCGCGGTTTTGACAAAAAACACATTGCAGATTGCAGCCGGAAAAGAAAACCGTTCCCGAGCCGTCAATGCCGCTGATGCAAGGCTCCTCGCCAAAATGCGGAGCGGCACGAGCTATAATGGGCAAATCTCCGCAGCGGCAAAAGCCGCGTTCACCAAGCTTGCGATTAACTCCGCAGGCACGGGGGCAAAGAGTGCACGCGCTCATTGCTCGGCTTCGGGGAGCTTGCACACATCTATCCATTCAAGAGCTTTTGAATACTCGAACAGCTCGTCAATTGTAAGCTCAATGGCACTGCTGGAGCTTCCAACGGCGGGAAAAACCGTGTCGAAGCGCAAGACGGATTTATCAATGTATACGGGAACGCCCTCGTTTGCTCCAAAGGGGCATACGCCGCCAACGGCATGGCCGACAAGCTCCAAAACCTCGTCTGCGGCAAGCATTTTTGGCTTTGTGACAAATTTTTCCTTAAATTTGTGGTTATCCACTCTGGCATCGCCCGCGGCAACAATTAGGATGCAGCCCTCGCCGATTTTGAATGAGAGTGTTTTCGCAATTCTTGCGGGGATTACATTTAATGCCTGTGCGGCAAGCTCCACGGTGGCACTTGAAACTGTGAACTCCTGTACCCTATCTTCAATTCCCAATGAGCGGAAGAATTCGCGGCCTTTTTCTATTGACATGATTATCTCTCCTTGCTGTAATAGTGTGATAATACTAATTCATGATTAAAAACATTTCATGCCTTTAACCCGACAAGCATAGCTTGCCGCTGCGGCATAGCCGAAGAAGAATTGCATTGCACGAACATCACCGGCGACAATAAAAAACAAGATTTTTTTTGTTGGTGATTAGTATAAAGAAAGCACATGGGCATATATTAACACGATTTTTGTAGAAATGCAAACTATTCGTGATATTCATACAAAACTGAATAATATCACATAAAATCTAAATAATATTCAGAAAATAGCAAATATTATTGCATTTTCACTATTGCTTTATTCCTTTTTCAATGTTATAATTTCACCAACAAATCAATTCGGAGGGAAAAATTATGAGCAATATAAAAAAATGCGTCCTTGCATATTCGGGCGGTCTTGATACATCAATCATCATTCCTTGGCTAAAGGACAATTACGGCTGCGAGGTCATTGCGGTTTCCGGAAATGTCGGTCAGGCAGATGAGCTTGATGGTCTTGAAGAAAAGGCACTTAAAACCGGCGCGAGCAAGCTTTACATTCTCGACCTTGTGGACGATTATGCCGACAACTACATAATTCCCGCTATGAAGGCGGGCGCAAAATACGAAAACTATCTGCTGGGCACGGCAACGGCCCGCCCCTGCATTGCAAAGGGACTCGTCGAAATCGCAATAAAAGAGGGCGCGGATGCAATCTGCCACGGCTGCACGGGCAAGGGCAACGACCAAGTCCGTTTTGAGCTTGCCGTCAAGGCACTTGCTCCCAAAATGAAAATTATTGCCCCATGGAGAGAGTGGGACATAAAGAGCCGCGACGACGAAATCGACTACGCCGAGGCGCACAACATCCCCCTAAAAATAAACCGTGAAACCAACTATTCCAAGGACAAAAATCTCTGGCATCTGAGCCATGAGGGCCTCGACCTTGAGGATCCCGCAAATGAGCCTACATATAATAAGCCCGGCTTTTTGGAGCTTGGCGTTTCGCCCGAAACCGCTCCCGACAAGCCGACCTATGTTGAAATTGCCTTCGAAAAGGGCGCACCGGTCGCACTTGACGGCGTTAAGCTAAAGGCTTCTGAAATCATCTCACAGCTCAACAAAATCGGCGGTGAAAACGGCATTGGCCTCCTTGACATTGTTGAAAACAGACTTGTCGGCATAAAGTGCCGCGGTGTCTATGAAACACCGGGCGGCGCAATTTTATACCACGCACATGAAGTCTTGGAAACACTCTGCCTTGACAAGGCAACGGCGCACATGAAGCAGCAGCTTTCAATCACCTATGCGGAGCTTGTCTATAACGGCCAGTGGTTCACCCCGCTTCACAAGGCACTCGACGCATTTGTCGAGTCCACACAGGAAAAAGTCACAGGCAATGTAAAATTGAAGCTCTACAAGGGCAACATGATAAATGCCTCCGTAACATCCCCGTTCTCCCTCTATTCAGAGGAAATTGCAACCTTTGGCGAGAGCGACTACGACCAAAAGGACTCAGCAGGCTTCATAAATCTGTTCGGCCTGCCCATCAAGGTTCAGGCAATGCTCGACCAAGGTCTGCTGAAATAAAGGATAGCCGATAATCAGAGGTTCCTTAAATTTAAAACAAAAGCGTCAGCGATTTTTTCGTTGGCGCTTTTTGTGTTTTTTGTTGAAAAAATGTCGGCGGCGTGTTATACTAATCGATATCTTGTTATATTAAGGTATACTAAGCGGCAATAAAAAACATTGTTTTTAATCAAAAATTACTATTATAAACATGGTTACGGAGGGATAAAAGCATGAATAATATAGACAAGAAGCAAGCTTGGAATTTGTTGAAGGAATACAACAAAGATGACTTTCACCTCAAACACGCCCAAACCCTTGCACTCTGTATGCGATATTTTGCCGAGAACGAGGGCTTTGCGGAGGAAGCCGATTTTTGGGAAATCGTCGGTATGCTGCACGACCTCGACTACGAGCTTTATCCCGACGAGCACTGTATAAAGGCACAGGAAATAATGCGTGAGCGCGGCCTTGACGAAAAGCTTATCCACGCCGTTGCAAGCCACGGCTTTGGAATGTGCTGCGACATCGAACCCACCCACCAAATGGAAAAAATTCTGTTCGCAATAGATGAGCTTACGGGACTTATAGGCGCGGCAGCGCTGATGCGTCCCTCAAAAAGCACAAGCGACATGGAGCTGAAATCACTGAAAAAGAAATTTAAAGATAAAGGCTTTGCCGCCGGCTGCAACCGCGATGCCATCGCCAAGGGCGCAGAAATAATCGGCTGGGAGCTTGATGCTTTGCTTGACAAAACATTAAAGGCAATGCAAGCCTGCGAAGAAAAAATAGCGGAAGTCGGTCTTTACGAATAGGCCGCAAAAATAAGGAGTACAAATAAATGTCTAGCGGGGAAAACACAATTCTAAAGGGAAAAATTTTCCCGCCTCTAATCAAATTCACAATTCCACTCATGCTGGCGGTGCTTTTGCAGGCACTTTACGGCGCTGTCGATTTAATCGTTGTCGGCAAATTCGGAACCACCTCAAGCGTTGCCGCCGTTGCAAACGGCAGTCAGCTAATGCACACGCTAACTGGCTTCATTGCGGGGCTTTCAATGGGCGTAACCGTCCTAATCGGCCGCTTTGTCGGCGCGAAGGATGACGAAAAAGCCGCACGAACCATAGGCGGAATGCTAAAGCTTTTTTCCGTTGTTGCAATCATCCTAACAGTTGTAATGGTTGCCCTTGCGGACAAAATTGCGGTTCTTATGCAGGTGCCCGCGGAGGCGCTTGACCAAACGGTTGCCTATCTTCGCATCTGCTCCGCCGGAACAATTTTCATAGTTGCCTACAACGCCATAAGCGGACTTTTTCGAGGACTTGGCGATTCAAAATCGCCGCTCCTTTTTATTTTCATAGCCTGCATTGTCAATGTAATCGGCGACTTGATTTTGGTTGGAATTTTTAAGCTGGACGCGGCCGGTGCGGCCTATGCAACCGTGCTTGCGCAAGCGGCAAGCGTTGCGTTCTCGCTTTGGAAAATGAGGAGCGGCGGACTGCCCTTTAAGGTCAAAAAAGAACACCTCAAGAAAAGCGGCTCCTTTGTCAAAAAAATTCTCAAGGTCGGCGGCCCCATAGCCGTTCAAGATACACTTGTCAGCACATCTTTCCTAATAATTTTGGCAATAATGAACTCAATAGGCCTAATTGCCTCGGCAAGCATAGGAATTGCGGAAAAGCTCTTTGTTTTCCTTGCAATTGTGCCAATGTCGTTCATGTCGGCGCTCTCCGCCTTTGTCGCACAAAATGTCGGCGCAAAGCAGGAGGACAGGGCACTTCGCGCAACCCGCATAGCCATGGGCGTTTCGCTGATTTTCGGTATAGCAATGAGCCTTTTAACCTATTTCGGCGGCGATATGCTGGCGAGCATCTTTGAAAAAGACCCCGTCGTAATCGCTTCAACACACAGCTACCTAATGGGCGTTTCGGGCGAATATGTGCTCATATCAATGGTTTTCTGCTTCCTCGGCTATTTCAACGGCATTGGAAAAACAACCTTTGTTCTGCTTGAAGGACTAATTTCATCCTTCCTCGTCAGAATACCGCTTTCCTATTTTCTCAGCCGTTTGCCGGACACAAATATGTTCACAATCGGCCTTGCGGTTCCCGTTTCTGCCTGCGCAAGTCTAATAATGTGTATCGGCTATTTCTTTTTTGTTCGAAAAAGGCGGCTGGCACTATAAAAAGCGCGGTTGACAAGCGGTGAAAATATGATAAAATCAAACGATTGAACCCACGACAGCACCATTAAATTTAAGGTCTTAGGGCTTTATTATACAGAGAGTTATATTTTGGAGGATGGCACATCAATGGAAAAGTACGGACTTAACGAACTTAGAGAAAAATTTCTTGCATTTTTTGAGAGCAAGGGACATCTGCGCCTGCCCAGCTTTTCGCTGATACCGCAGAATGACGCATCGCTTCTGCTGATAAATTCCGGCATGGCACCTATGAAAACGTGGTTCACAGGCGAGGAAGAACCACCCCGCCACCGCGTGACCACCTGCCAAAAGTGCATCCGCACAGGCGACATCGAAAACATTGGCCACACGGCGCGCCACGGCACATATTTTGAAATGCTCGGCAACTTTTCCTTTGGCGATTACTTCAAAACCGAAGCAATCCATTGGAGCTGGGAATTTTTAACATCCCCCGAATGGATTGGCCTTGACCCCGAAAGACTCTACCCCTCCGTCTATGTGGACGATGACGAAGCCGCAAAAATCTGGCACGATGAAATCGGCATCCCCAATGAGAAGATTTTCCGCTTTGGAAAAGAGGACAACTTTTGGGAGCACGGCAGTGGCCCCTGCGGTCCCTGCTCCG
>JAVVUU010000024.1:0-18097 GCA_036653035.1 Oscillospiraceae bacterium | reverse complement strand
AGTAGCCGATGGCGTGGGGAATGCCGGAATCGGGCACGCCGCAGACATAATCCACAGGGGGGAGGGCACCGCGCGCAGCCTCGCTTTTTGCCATGATGTGGCCGTTGCGGGTGCGCATTACTTCGACGTTAACGCCCTCATAGGTGGCATTGGGATAGCCGTAATAGCTCCACAAAAAGGCGCAGATTTTAAGGTTTTTGTTAGGCTCTGCAAGGGTTTCAACACTGTCCGCCGTGATGCGGACAATTTCGCCGGGGCCAAGCTCACGAAAATCCTCATAGCCGAGCTTTTGGTAGGCGAAGGACTCAAAGGAAACACAATAGCCCTCCTCATCACGCCCCAAAATAACCGGCAGGCGGCCGACCTTGTCGCGCGCGGCAATGATTTCGCCTTGGTCGGTCATGATGAGGATTGAGATGGTTCCAACGATTACGCTTTGGGCATACTTTATGCCCTCCGCAAAGCTTGAGCGGCGGTTTATAAGTGATGCAACAAGCTCCGTTGTGTTGATTACTCCGCCGGACATCGACTCAAAATGACAATCGCTTTCCGCAATGAGCATATCGGCAAGCTCATAGAGGTTTGAAACAATGCCAATGGTGCTGATGGCATAAATTCCCAAGCGAGAGCGGATAAGGATGGGCTGGGGGTCGGTGTCACTTATGCTGCCAATGCAGGTGTTGCCCTGCATTTCAGTGATTTCTTTTTCAAATTTTGCGCGAAAGGGCGTTGATTCGATGTTGTGGATATACCGCTGCATACCAAGCTCGGGTGAAAAAGCTGCCATGCCGCCGCGGCGGGTTCCAAGGTGTGAATGGAAGTCCGTGCCATAAAATACGTCAACAACACAGTCGCGCTTTGATACTGCGCCAAAAAATCCTCCCAATGCTATATCCTCATCTGTTTGCCGCGAAGAATAGCTCGGATAACTTCATCGGCTCAACATATTCACCATCTTTATATACGCGCATATTGCCGGAGGCAATTTCGTCGATAAGGATAACCTCGTCGCCGTTGTAGCCAAATTCGAACTTGATGTCGTAGAGGTCAAGTCCCTTTTCCTTCATGTCGTCCGCAACAACCTTTGTGACACGCTGTGTCATGTCCTTCAGGGCGGCATACTGTGCATGGGTCATAACGCCGAGGTCAACAAGTCCGTCCTCTGTGACGAGGGGGTCGCCCTTGTCGTCATTTTTAAAGGTGGTTTCGACATAATAGGGCAGGGGCGCGCCCTCTTCGATATAGTCACCGTAGCGGCGGAAAAAGCTGCCGACGGCGCGGAGGCGGCAGATTACCTCAAGTCCCTTGCCAAAGGCGGTTGCGGGAATGACCTCCATTGTGGTGTCGGCAAGGTTTGCGGAGATATATTGGGTCTTTATTCCGGCGGCTTTGAGCTTTTCGAAGTAGTAGATGGACATGCGAAGGTTGATGTCGCCCACACCGTCGATGCTGAGCCCAACTGTGTTTGCGCCGGGGTCAAAAACGCCGTCTGTGCCTGTAACCGTGTCTTTGAACTTGAGGAGATAGTTGCCGTTTTCGAGAGCGAATACATCTTTGGTTTTACCGGAATAGACTTTTTTCATATTGTGTGCCTCCATAGTTTATTTAACAGTTTGGTGTTAGTGTGTCCCTATTTAAACAGCAAAGGGCTAGTTTTTTAGCCAAAAGCTTGTTTAATTGATGTTGCTTTGCTTAGATGTTGAATTTTTCTTCAACCGCCTTGTTTTTTGAAAGAACCTTTTCGGCGGCGGCGGCGCGGGAGGCTGTTAGCTTTTCGGCAAGAGCCATGTCCTCAACAGCTAAAATTTGGATAGCAAGAAGGGCGGCGTTTTCAGCTCCGTCGATGGCAACCGTAGCTACAGGAATGCCGGAGGGCATCTGTACGGTTGATAAAAGAGCATCCAACCCGTCCAATGTGGAGGATTTTATGGGTATGCCGATTATTGGCAAGGTTGTGTTTGCGGCGAGAGCACCCGCAAGGTGTGCGGCTTTACCGGCGGCGGCAATGATGGCACCGAAGCCGTTTTTGCGTGCATTTTTTGAAAACTCGGCAGCTTCGACAGGGGTGCGGTGCGCCGAAAAAACGTGTACCTCACAGGGTACGGAAAACTCGGAGAGCTTGTTGATGGCTTTTTCGACAACGGGCAAATCGCTGTCGCTGCCCATAATGACAGCTACTTTTTTCATCATATCACCGTTCTTTCTGTTGTTAAAGAAATTTGAGCTTTTGCGGTAAAAGTGGTGCTGCGCAGTTAAAAAACAAACTACACCACTATTCTAAACCAATACGATTTTTCGGTCAAGACAAGTCGCAATTTTTGTCGTAGGGAATGTATATAATCTTTACAAGAATTTGATGACGAATTTGGTGCTTATGCCAGATGACGCGCGCAGAAAATGTTGAGAAAAAATTATGCGCCGGAAAAGTGCGGTTGATGTTGTTTTAAATAGAAAAATAGTGTAAAATAACTAAGTCTGATTTTTAAGCACAGACATTATTTAAAAAGTAATCTGTCCGCAAAATGCGCGGGCGGGGAGGAACACCATGCAAGCTGATATAGTAATCGTTGGCGCCGGCCCTGCCGGCATTTTTACCGCTCTGGAGCTTATCCGCAAGGGCGTAAACAAAAAAATAATAATGGTTGAAAAAGGAGCGGCTGTTGAAAACCGCCACTGTCCCAAGGCCAAAACAAAGGTTTGCGTTAATTGTAAGCCCTATTGTCATATTACCACAGGTTTCTCGGGAGCGGGAGCTTTTTCGGACGGAAAGCTTTCCCTCAGCTACGAGGTCGGCGGAGATTTGCCAACCCTAATAGGCGCGGATCTAGCGCAGGAAACCATCAACTATGCCGATAAAATCTATCTCGAATTTGGCGCGGACGAAAAGGTTGAGGGCGTTGCAAATTACGATGAGGTCAAGGAAATCCGCAAGCGCGCCATTCAGGCGGGCTTAAAGCTTGTCGATTGCCCCATCCGTCACATGGGCACCGAAAAGGCTCAGGACATCTATCTCGGCATTGAAAAATATCTAATCCAAAACGGCGTTGAGCTGATGTTTGGCTACGAATGCGACAATGTTTTGCTAGACGGCGATAAATGCCTTGGCGTTGTAATCCACAAGGGCAGTGAGCACCACGAAATTTTTGCAAAGCGCACAGTTATTGCAACAGGCCGCCGCGGTGCGGACTGGCTTGAAAAAATTTGCGCGGAGCACAGCATTGCCCACCAGCCGGGCACTGTCGATATCGGCGTGCGCGTTGAGGTTCGCAACGAAATAATGGAGCGTGTAAACGACGTTTTGTATGAATCAAAGCTAATCGGCTACCCCCAGCCCTTCAAAAACAAGGTTCGCACCTTCTGCCAAAATCCCGGCGGCTTTGTCAGTCAGGAAAATTATGACGACGACCTCGCCGTTGTCAACGGGCACTCCTATAAGGACAGAAAGTCCGACAACACAAACCTTGCCATCCTCTGCTCCCACAATTTCAGCTATCCGTTCAACCAGCCCATAGCCTATGCGCAAAAGGTTGGCGAGCTAACAAATATGCTTGGCGCGGGGCACATCATGGTTCAGCGCTTTGGCGACATTTTGGATGGCAAGCGCACATGGGAAAAGGAGCTTCAGCAGTCCAATATCCGCCCCACCCTGCCGGATGCCGTTGCGGGCGACATTACCGCCGCAATGCCCTATCGCTCCATGGTGAACATTATAAATTTCATCCAAGCCGTTGACCACGTTGTCCCCGGCTTTGCCTCAATCGAAACCTTGCTCTATTCGCCGGAGCTTAAATTTTACTCAAACCGCGTAAAAATGGACAACAACCTCAACACAAATATTGTGGGGCTCCATTGCCTTGGCGACTCAAGCGGTTGGACACGCGGACTTATGATGGCCTCTGTTATGGGTGTCCTTATGGGTCAAAAAATAGCGGAGCAGGACTGCGACTAATCGGCGGCGGAGCACTTTTCAAAGGAATCCGATTAACCACTTTGGATTTTCACTGAGGGGAGAAATACAAACGTGAATTTTATTTCGGCAGGATACATTTTTTTCCTTGCCTGTGCCGCGGTGCTTTGTTACATATTAAAGCCAAAGCCGCGCAACATCGTTTTACTGGCACTAAACTACCTGTTTTACGCGCTTTTTGGATTTTGGGCGGTTTTATATTTAATCGCCGCAACGCTTATAATGTACACGGGTGCAAGGCTTGTTGAGCGGGAGGTCTTTGGCAAACGCCGCCTGTGGCTTGTTACGGCACTCCTTTTAAACCTTGGAATGTTATTTGTTTTCAAGTATTTCAACTTCTTCTCCGGACTCTTGTCGGAGGGACTGCTGCTTTTGGGAAGCTCCGCGGAAATGCCGGTGCTTGACCTGCTGCTGCCTGTTGGAATTTCGTTTTATATTTTTCAAACCACCGGATATATAATGGACGTCTATCGCAAAAAAATTCCGGCGGAGAAAGATATAGTCGATTTTGCCCTGTTCGCGTCATTTTTTCCGGGAATTGTTTCGGGGCCGATTTCCCGTGCGGGCGATATGCTCCCCCAATACAAAAAACCGAGTGTTTTTAATGGTAACAACATAAAAGAGGGAAGCCTACAGTTCTTATGGGGCGCTTTCAAAAAAATGGTAATTGCCGACCAACTCGCAATTATGGTAAATACGGCATACGCAAACCCTGCGGATTTTACAGGAACGCAGCTTTTGTTTGCGGTTTTGGCGTATTCCGTTCAAATTTACTGCGACTTTTCCGCATATTCCGATATGGCAATAGGCTCCGCCAAAATCATGGGATTTGACCTCGTTCAAAACTTCAACTGCCCATATTTTGCCACATCAACTCAAGATTTTTGGCGGCGCTGGCACATTTCGCTCTCCACATGGTTCCGCGACTACCTCTATTTTCCCCTTGGCGGCAACCGTTGCAGCAAGGCGAAAAACTATTTCAATATCATTGTCGTGTTCCTTGTCAGCGGGCTTTGGCACGGCGCGGGCTTGGGCTTTATCATTTGGGGTCTGCTGCATGGCCTTTATCAGGTGATCGGCAAAATTCTTGCCCCCATGCGCGACAAAATCCGCGAGGGACTTCACATCTCAAATGACAACCCAATTCTCAACCTCTCAAGGCGCATTTTTGTGTTCCTAATAGTCACCTTTGCGTGGATATTTTTCCGTGCGGACAGCGTTGAAACGGCGGCGCTTGTCATTGGGAAAATTTTTTCCGAACCGTTTTCCGGCGGGGCTTTCACAATGCTCGGACTTTCCATGAAGGAAATTCCGGTGGTGCTGTTTTTTGCTCTCGCACTGTTTGCGGCGGACTGGGCGCAAAGCCGCTTTAAGCTTTCAAAAAAGTTGAACCAAACCTATATCACGCGCTATGCGGTGTATTTTGTTTTAATAGCATCAATTACAATTTTCGGCTACTACGGGGTAGGCTTTAACCCCATGGATTTCGTCTATTTTAAGTTTTAACGCAGGTGATTTTTTTGAAAAAACAAACAATAAAAGAAATATGTATGTTTACGGTAACGGCGGTGGCTCTTGCCGCCTTTATCGGCATTTCCTCGTCAATTCTCATACCAAAGCGGACAAATTACGGCTCCACCTGGAGCAGCTTTGAAACGGAAGCCGAAAATAGCGCAGAGGTGATGTTTTTTGGCAGCTCACTCACATATTGTGACGTTATTCCGGCAAAAATATGGGAAAGCTCCGGCATTTCCACCTATGTAATGGCGGGGCCGGAGCAGACAATTCCAATGAGCTATTTCTATATAAAGGAAGCCGCGCGCACCCAAAAACCAAGAGTGCTTTTTCTTGAGGTAACAGGCGCGTTTTACAGAGAATACGAAAGCTTTACAAAGGTCAATATAGGCTATATGCCTTGGGGAACAAACCGCATCAGAGCAACACTTCACGCCGCCGAAAGACCCGAATGGGCAGGGCTTTTTTTCCCGCCCTACAACTACCACAGCCGTTGGGATGAGCTTGAGGATGGCGAAATAATGCTCGGTCTGCAAGGAATGGGCGAGGACAAATTGGCGGGCTACACCATTACGTGTACGGCAACTCCAATTGAAAAAATTACTCGGCGCAACGAGGTTTTTGACGAAAAAAATTATAAGCGCAACATAAGCTATCTCCGTAAAATATCAAACTTCTGCGAAAAGCAGGACATAACCCCCGTGTTCTACATCGCGCCAAGCTGCACACGCCTGTCCTCGGAGCATTTGGCGATGCTGAAAGGCGATATTGAAAAAATCGGAAAAGCCGGCTTTGTCGATTTTAACGAAAACATAGACGATTTTAAATTTGACTACAAGCTGGACTTCTATGACCCCCTGCACCTCAACTTTATGGGTGCCGAGAAGTTTTCAACCTATCTCGGTAAAATGCTAAAGGAAGAATACGGCATGAAGCCTTCGGAAGAAACGGATGACGAGCTTTGGCAGGAAAGGCTTGATTATTACAATGATTTAATGGCGGAGCTGGCACCGGAGCTTGTAAAACGCTGACCGCGCTTTGACGCGAGCAGACCCCACAAAACCCACATAAGCGGCGAAACAACAAGCAGTCCAAGCCCGAAAAATGACTGCACCCAATAGCACAAGCAGGAGCAGGCGAGGCACAGAAAAATCGGTGAATTTTTGCCGCATCGAACGGCTTGCAGCAGGCTTGCGCCAATTGCCGAAAGATAGGCAAGCAGTGAGAAAAGCCCGGTATTCAAAAGAATTCCAAGATATTCGTTGTGCGCATTGTCAACAAAGGTTTGCAGAGTTGCGCCGGTTTGTTCAACGTAGGTTGAAAAGCCAACATCAAGGTGCAGGGCAAGTGTTCCCGGCCCGCCGCCAAGCAGGAGCCGACCGGGGATAAGCTCCGCACATTTTCGCCATATCAGTATGCGCGAGGAGCCGAAGCTGTCATCAACCTCGCCGTGGAGCAGGCGTGAAAATTCATAAATTGTGCCCTTATCTCCCTGCCAAAAATAGACAGCCGCAAGTCCCGAAGCAACACAAAAAACGGACAGAGCCGCAAAAACACGCGGCAGAGTCTTTGCCTTAAATTCACGATTTTTAAAAACAAAACGCAAGCCTATGAAAGCGGCCGCCAAAGCAAGCAGCACGGCGGATTTTTTTGAAAAATTAAAAGCAATGTCAACAGCGCCGTTTTCCAAAGCAGTGTTCAGAGAAACGCGGACACAAAGCACAAGGCAGAGCAAGGCCGCAATTTCAAAAGCACGGCGCAGTCTTTCGCCGTCATTTACAATGAACGGCAAAGCAATTAGAACACACACGGCCGCCGCCACCATTCCGCCAGAAACACCGCAGGCAACAAGGCAAAATGCACCGATGAAAAGGGCGGGCAGCAGCGCGAACGGGCGCTTTTTTGATATTATGTAGTATGACGCAAAAAGCGGCACGGCAAGGCACAAAAAGGCACTGAAAAGGTCGGTGTTGCCGATTGTACCCAAAAACGCACTGCTGTATTTTATGCCCGCATCGTAATAGGTGAGGTCACCCGGAAAAAGCGCAAGCGGATTTAGCCCCAAAAGCTGCAAAAGCGCAACTATGCAGCAAAGCGAGCAGGAAACGGCAAGCGCATAAATATAGCCGGCTCTTGGGCACCCAAAGCGTGAAATGCCAAAGAAAACGAAGCAGCAAAGCGCAATTCCCAAAAGTCCGTCGCCCCGCCCCGCGCCAAGCAGAACAGCACCCTTGTCGGGCGAAAACAGCGCGGAAATGCAACACAGAAGCAAATATGCAAGCACGCAAATTTCGGGAATTGAGGGCTTTGTTATAGCTTTCGGCTTTTTTTTGGCAATTTGCAATACAAGCAGTGATAGAAGCCAAATTAGGCTCAGCGTGGCAAAAAATGCAATTTTCGAAGCCGTTATTTCGGAGTAACCCCAAAATCCCGTAAAAAGAGGGAAAATAAGCAGCATAATATATATGTATTTGTCGGTAAGCCAAAGGTTAAAATTCTTTGGCTTAGCAAGAACCGTTTTTTTCAATTTGAAATACCCCACAATACAAAATTTTTTCGGCAAAGTCCGCCGGTTGACATAATATTGGAACAGGGTTTGCCGCGAAAAAGCTTTTTGCAGCAATGCCAAAGGCTTCGGAGGGAAGAAAAATGTTTTTTGATACACACGCGCACTACACGGACGAGGTTTTTAATGAGGACAGGGAAAAAACTCTGCAAGCCGTGTATGACAGCGGAGTGGAGCTTGTTTTAAATGCCGCCTGCGACAGGGAAAGCTCTCTCGCCGCGATAGAGCTTGCGGAAAAATATCCGTTTGTCTATGCCTCCGTCGGTTGGCATCCGCACGATGCAAAAAGCTTTACGGCGGAGTCCGAGGTCTTGATACGGCAGTGGTGCAAAAATCCCAAGGTTCGCGCCATTGGCGAAATTGGGCTTGACTACTACTATGACCTTTCCGAGCGCGACATTCAGCGTGAGGTTTTAACACGGCAAATGGAGCTTGCACGGGAGCTTGATATGCCGGTTATAATTCACGACAGGGATGCACACGCGGAATGTATGGAAATCATACGCAAATTTCCGGGGGTGCGCGGCGAATTTCATTGCTATTCGGGGAGCGCGGAGATGGCAAAGGAAATTTTGTCTTGGGGCTGGTACCTCGGCTTTACGGGTGTTATAACCTTTAAAAACGCGCGCCGCGCGCTTGAGGTTTTGGAGGTTTGCCCGACAGACCGAATTTTAATTGAAACCGATTGCCCATATCTTGCGCCCGTACCAAACAGAGGAAGCCGCAACGATTCGCGAAACCTCGTGTATATCGCCGCAAAAATCGCAGAAACGCTTGGCATGGACACGGAGCAGGTGGTAAAAATGACAAACGAAAACGGCAGACGTTTTTTCGGAATTGGTGATAAACAATAGCAAAAAACCAAGCTGCCCCAAGAAATTTTCCCGCAGGGTGCAGGAAAATTTCTCAAGACAGCCAATTGGCATCAGTCCTCGAATTTTACGCCAAAGCAGTCGTTTGACAAAATGTCGGCAAGCCCTGTGAGAATGGAGGAAACACCGCTGTGACGATAAGGTGTTTCGGGGCAGTTGAATTTTGGCGCGGGATTTTCGTCGGTGGGAAGCATAACGCGTATGCGCGTGCCGCCGCCCTCGCGGCTGTCTATGAGCAGAACGCCCTTGTGAAGCTGAGCAATTCCGGACGCTATATACAAGCCCAAGCCGTTGCCGGATTGCAGACCGCTAAGGTCAAAATCCTCATTGGGCAAGGTGAAAACATTTGAAAGAACTTCCTGAGGAATACCCGTTCCGTTGTCGTCCATTGATAAAATCAGCCGGTGTCCCGCTTGCTGAAGCGAAAGCTCAATGCTGCCGCCGGGGGGCGTGTTGCCAAGGCTGTTGGAGAAAAGATTGAGGAGCAGATGCTCGATTTTTGAAGGGTCAATTACAGCGAAAAGCTCGTTTTCGGTGGTTGAAAAGCTTATATTGATACCCTTTTCATCGCAGAGCTTTGAAACAGTGTCGGTTAGCTCCCCGCAGAGCTTTACAAGGTCGGTGCGAACAGGTGAAAAAATCATTTCGCCGCGCTCAAGGAGGTCGGCGCTGTCTACCTGCGTTAAAGAGCGGACAAGGGAATAGTAGTAGTGGTATAGAATTGAAATATGCTTTTCATCGGGAGTGTTGCCATCCTCCAAATAGGAGAAGCACTTGTCGGCAGACATTTTTATGCCCATTGCGCAGTTGCGAAGATTGTTTATTATGTGCCGAGTGATGAAGAGCGCGGATTTTTCGGTTCTGATAAAATCTACAAACAACAAGAGAATACCGTTGTTGCGGAGTGCGTTAATACCGACATTGTGTCCCAAAATTTGGGTGGCACAAGCAAAACTATCAGATTGGTTATCTAAAATGTCGGAGGAGATAAGGTCATTTGCTTTTCTTGCGCAAATATCCGCACCCAAAACGGATTTTGCTGCGGGATTAGCAAAAAGGATTTTTGAGCCATCAATCCCAATTACAGCTTGACGGACAGACGAAAAAAGGCAATCCAAGGAATCCGTAGGGATCATAGTAGGTCAAGCCTCCAATTTTAATAATTGTATTATTTGCAAATAAAACGCCATTATAACAAAAACATCATATCAAATATTTTCTACAAGGACAATCCTTTTATCGACAAAACAATATAAAAGTTTTGCGAATTCTTTATTGCATTTCACATTTTTGTTGACAAAAACGTAGAATTAAATCGAGAGTTTTATATCTTTCCTAAAATCTGTATATGATTTACAGCATAGCCCGCGCCGCACTTTTTAGTTTATCTTGATTTTTGCCTCTGCATGGTGTAAAGTAATACGGCTTTGAATGTTAAGGAATCTTTGTGTGGTTGAATTATCGCTTGCTGCCGCATATATAATAGTACAGCTTCATAAGGTGAAATTGCTTCCTATGATCATTTCACAAACAATAATAAAATTGTCCGACCGCAATTGGCGGCAGGACAAAGGTTTCACGGAGGTGTGAATATGCCCGCATCAAAAAATCAAAACTATCTGCATGGAGCGGCAATCCTTACCATTGCCGTCATAATTACAAAGCTTCTCGGTGCCATATACAAAATTCCTCTTGGCAACATTATGGACGATGCCGGCTTTGCCCACTTCAATGTTGCCTACAACCTTTATAATGTGTTGCTAACGCTTTCCACAGCAGGCCTTCCAATCGCGCTTGCAAAGCTAATCTCCGAGGCCAACAGCCTTGATAAGCCCGAGCAGGTCAAAAAAACATTTAAGGTTGCATTAACGGCATTTGTTGTGCTTGGCGCTGTCGGAACTGTTGTCATGTTCGCTTTCCCAACGGAGCTTGCAATTTTCATGGAGGATGTTGAGGCAAGTCAGAGCGTTTTTGCCCTGGCACCCGCCGTTATTCTCGTTTGCATAATGTCCGCATTTCGCGGTTATACACAAGGACTTTCCGATATGCGCCCCACCTCAATTTCTCAGGTCGTTGAGGTTGCTGTAAAGGTCGGTTTTGGACTTGTGGTGGCATTTATCCTCCAAAAGCAAGGTGCCGGCACACCTATTTTATCGGCAGGAGCAATCTCCGGCGTTGCCGTCGGTTCACTTGTCGCCTGCATCTACATGGGCTTCGCCGCAAAAAAACATATGCTCATTGAAAAAGAACGCTATGCGAACGTCCCTGCAATTACAGCGCAGGAGGCGGAAAAAAACAGCGCCATCCTCAAAAGGCTTATAAAGGTCGGAATTCCCATAGCTCTCGGCTCCTGTGTTTTGAGCGTTATTACACTTGTCAACACAAAGCTGGTTTTGGGTCAGCTCCAAAACTCCGTAGGCTTTTCCGCGGTTGAAGCAACAACCCTGTTTGGTGTCTATTCAAAGGCACTCACCCTCTACAATCTCCCCGCCGCGCTAATCACACCGCTGACAATCAGCATAGTTCCCGCCATTGCGGGTTATATTACCAAAAAGCAGTTTGGCGAAGCAAAATCCGTTATCGAGTCCTCGCTGCGCATCTCCACAATTATTGCTCTGCCCATGGCAGTTGGTATTTCAGCGCTTGCAACTCCCGTTATGAACGGGCTTTATCCGGGCAGCGCGGAGCAGGGCGGCGCACTTCTTGCCATTATGGGAATTGCATCATTTTTCGTCTGCCTCTCGCTTATGACCACAGCAATTTTGCAGGCCTCGGGCAGAGAGCGCCTTCCAATGTACACAATGCTGATTGGCGGTTCCCTAAACATCGTCCTCAACTGGTTCCTTGTTGGCAACCCCGCCATCAACATCTATGGTGCGCCAATCGGAACACTGATATGCTATGTCGTTATGAGTGGTCTAAACCTTTGGTTCGTAATGAAAAAGCTGCCGGAGCGCCCAAAGCTTACGCGCGTTTTTCTCATGCCGGCTATCAACTGCGCGCTAATGGGCTTTGTTGCATGGCTCATCTATCCCGCCGCACTAAAGCTTATAGGCGCAGGCCCCGAGCCTACAAGAATGCTCATCCTTGTAGGACTTGCGGTTGCAATAGGCATTGCGGTCATCGTATATGCAGTTCTTACAATAATAACCAAATCAATTACGCTTGACGACATGAAGTTAATTCCAAAAGGTGAAAAAATAGCAAAATTGCTTCATATAAAATAACAAATATGTAAAAGATAGAATGTATGCTTGCAGAAGGGGTGAAAGTATGGTAGATTTTGAATACAAGCCCTCATATAATGTTGAGGATTTCCGAAAAATAATAGAGGTGCTGCGCGCCCCCGGCGGCTGTCCTTGGGACAGAGAGCAAAGTCACGAAAGCATCCGCCGCAACCTGCTCGAGGAGGCCTACGAGGTCTGCGAGGCAATTGACGAAAAAGACACCGAGCATCTCCGCGAGGAGCTGGGCGATGTTCTCATGCAGGTCATTTTCCACTCGCGCATAGAGGAGGAGCAAGGCTCCTTCAATTTAGACGACGTTGCGGACACCGCTTGTAAAAAGCTCATTTTCCGTCATCCCCATGTGTTTGGCGAAACTGCGGTTTCCGGCAGTGATGAGGTTCTTCGCAATTGGGACGAACTAAAGCGCCGCGAAAAGTCACAAACCACGGTTTCAAAAACCATGACGGATGTTGCCGAAAGTCTGCCCGCACTTTGGCGTGCCGAAAAAATTCAGAAAAAAGCAAAAAAAGCAAACTTTGACTGGCCGGATATTTCCGGCGCAATGGACAAGCTTGACGAGGAGTCACTGGAGCTAAAGCAGGCAATATCGGAAGGGGAAACCTCCCACATAGAGGAGGAGCTTGGCGACCTTCTCTTTACAGTCGTAAATGTTGCGCGTTTCCTCAAGCTCGACCCCGAAGCGGCTCTCCACAAAAGCTGCGAAAAATTCATCGGCCGTTTCAATTTCATCGAAACAGAAGCCAAAAAAATGGGACGCAGCCCCGAAACCATGACCCTTGAGGAACTGGACGAGCTGTACCAAAAGAGCAAACTCGATTAGATATTTTGCAATATATTTTTTGCAAATCTCTATATATTAAGACGAATGATATTACAAGTATTTTAGGAGGAAAAGTATGAACAAAGCAGAGCTTATTGCCGCTGTGGCAGAGAGAACCGGCCTGTCCAAAAAGGACGGTGAACGCGCGGTGAACGCTACCTTGCAAACTATTGAGGAAACCATTGAGACCGGCGAAAAGGTACAACTGGTCGGCTTCGGAGTTTTTGACGTTAAAATAAGAGAGGCTCGCGTTGGACGCAACCCCAAGACAAAGGAAGAAATCCAAATTGCGGCTTCCCGCGTTCCTGTATTCAAGGCCGGCAAGGCTCTCAAGGATGCAGTTGACAAATAAGTAAAAGCTGGGGCGCGGATGTTTTTTCCGCGCCCTTATTACATTTTCGCTCATGTAAAGCATAAGCGGCGGAGGAAAATCAAATGAGATTGGACAAATATCTAAAGGTAACGCGCCTTATAAAGCGCCGCACAATAGCAAACGAAGCCTGTGATGGTCAGCGCGTTTCCGTAAATGGCAAGGCGGCACGCGCCTCCTATGAGGTTAAGCTTGGCGACATTATAGAAATACGCTTCGGTCAGCGCACAACAAAGGTTGAGGTTCTCGCCATCGCCGAGTCCGTCGGCAAGGCGGATGCGCCGGCAATGTATAAAGAAATAGTATAGTAAGCAAAGCGGGAGCGCGCATCAAAGCACATTGTTTTGATGCGCGCTCTTGCTTTGCTAGGAGAGAAATTCGGGGAAGCAAAACACAGGAAAAACAGAATGTCAAGTGCTGTTTTTGCAACTGTTTTTTTGGCGGAATGGCGGCGCGGTTTCTTATGTAAACTCAATTTGAATAATTTGTGTTTAGTCGGCAAACAGATGAATGTTGAAAACCCTGTTGAGAATGTTCAAAACCCTTGAATACACTACAATTACGGGTAAGCTGCATTAAAAATGATTATGCAAAGGCAGTGAATATACATAATTTGCGTAAACCGAGAGGCTTTTATCGTTGCAAAAAATGAAACAATCGAAAAAGGTATTGACAAAGGAGAAAGCGTAATAATACCAATTCTCAATTAAAAGTATTGCGTGTTTTTAAGACAAGCAGCTCTGCGGCATATGCCGCCACCGGCGGGATTTGCGGAGGCAATAAAAAAGAAAGGTTTTTATTGGTTATTAGTATAATACATTTAAAATTTCCATATAGTGTCTTAAACCTACGGTGGGACAAAGCTATTTTGGAGGCGGAGAATGAAAAAATTTATTTTGGCGGCACTGATAATTTCCATGCTGTGCAGCGGCGCATATGCCATTGAGCCGGTGGGGGAGGGAGCCATCACAATTGCCGTGCCGTCGGCGGTGCTGATGGAAAAAACAAGCGGCGAGGTCATATACGAAAAGGATGCGCACACGCGCCGTCCTCCGGCGAGTGTTACGAAGGTGATGACGCTCCTGCTTGTTATGGAGGAAATTGATGCGGGGCGGCTTGCCGAAGCCGACATGGTAACCTGCTCGTCACAGGCGGCATCCATGGGCGGCAGCCAGATATGGCTGGAGGAGGGCGAAACCATGAGCGTCCACGATATGCTCAAGGCCGTTACGGTCGTTTCCGCGAATGACTGCGCCGTTGCGCTTGCGGAGCATATCGCCGGTTCTGAGGAGAGCTTCGTTGCAAGGATGAATAAAAGAGCGGCAGAGCTTGGAATGCGCGACACAAATTTCTGTGATGCGACGGGCTTAACGGACAATCCCGAGCACCTCACAACGGCATATGACATTGCGCTTATGTCGAGAAAGCTCATAGGTCACGAAAAAATTAAGGCATACACAACAATTTGGATGGATACCCTGCGGGATGGAAAATCGGCGCTCACCAACACAAACAAGCTTGTTCGTTTTTTCAAGGGCACAACGGGGCTTAAAACAGGCTTTACAGCAAAAGCAATGTACTGCCTTGCCGCAACAGCCGAGCGCGACGGCACGGAATACATAGCAGTTGTCATGGCAGGGGCGACAACGGGCGACCGATTTGAAAGCGCCAAGGCTCTCCTCAATTACGCCTTTGCAAACTATGTGCTATGCCCGCTGAGAGCGCCGGAGGTGCTCCCGCCCGTGTGCGTCGATATGGGCGAGGCGGACAGCGTTCAGCCAATTTACGGCGGAGAGGAGGGCATATTATTGGAAAAGACCGCCATGGGTGAAATTAAATATGAGCTGCTCCTCCCCAAAAGCGTTCCCGCACCGATTTGCAAGGGTGACAAGCTCGGAGAAATGGTGGTTTGTACAGGCGAAAAAGAGCTTGCGCGCGTTCCTTTACTGGCGGAAAATGACGTTTTAAAGCTTAGCGTTTTTCAAGTGTACGGCAGGCTGCTTTGTCGTATGTTCGGAGAATAGCAAATCTCCACTTTTGCTCCTATTTGCACCCATAATTGCCAATTGTCTCCCACATGAGAGCATAAAAAGCAAATATCTCTTGTAAAATATGTGGCGATGTATTAGAATGTACACAAGAAGGTCAAGAGTGGCCACAGACATCTACCAATAGTTTTTCCACCCTTTGCAAAAGAAAAGAGGACGTATCATATGGTAAAAATTGATTTATCCGGCGCGAAGGATTTTTTCGACGCAGCGGCGCCGAATTTTTCAAAAATCTCCGACGCGCACAAGACGCTCTTTGAACACACGGGCGAGGGCGCGGAGTATACGGGCTGGCTTGCGCTTCCAACACGAATGATGTCGGGAGAGCTAAAATCCATTCTTGCCGCCGCCGCACGCATAAGAGCCAACTCCGAGGTGCTTGTTGTTGTCGGAATAGGCGGTTCATATCTTGGCGCGCGCGCCGCAATAGAGCTTTTGCGCTCACCTTCATACAACCTCATAAAAAAAGACACGCCGGATATATTTTTTGTCGGCAACACCCTTTCCGCAGCCGCAATAAGCGAAACCGTTGCGCTAATAGGCGACCGCTCATTTTCCGTTAACGTAATCTCAAAATCCGGCGGCACCATCGAACCCGCGCTTGCATTTCGCGTTTTCAAGAGTCTGCTCGAAAAAAAATACGGCGCAGGAGCAAAAAAGCGCATAATCGCAACAACGGATGCAAATCGCGGTATCCTCCACGACATCGCCGTCAGCGAGGGTTGGGAGCGCTTCACGGTGCCCGATGATGTCGGCGGGCGCTTTTCTGTTCTCTCCGCTGTTGGCCTGCTGCCAATGGCTGTTGCGGGTATAGACATAGAACGCGTTCTGCAATGCGCCGCCGATGAAATGCACGACCTTGACCTCCGCACCGCCGAAAATCCCGCATGGCAATATGCCGGAGCAAGACAGCACCTCTATGCGCAGGGCAGAAATGTCGAAATTCTTGCCTGCTATGAGCCGTCCTTCCGCTTCATGGCCGAATGGTGGAAGCAGCTTTTCGGTGAAAGCGAGGGCAAAAACGGCATTGGAATTTTCCCCGCATATGTCGAATATTCCGCCGACCTCCACTCAATGGGCCAATACATCCAAGACGGCCCCCGCAGGCTGATGGAAACCGTTGTCAGCTTCAAAAACGCCGATGCCAGCTTTAAAATTCCCTTTGAGCTTGGCGACAGGGATGGACTAAACTACCTTGCCGGCCGCGAATTTGACGATATTGCAAAGCTTGCCGCGCGAGCGGTTGCAACGGCGCATATAAAAGGCGAGGTTCCAAACATCTCAATTTCCGTACCCTCAAGGGATGAAGCGGGCTTTGCCGCGCTTGTATGCTTCTTTGAAATGAGCTGTGCAATCTCCGCATATATGTCCGGAGTAAATCCCTTCAATCAGCCGGGAGTTGAAGCATATAAGAGCAATATGCTAAAGCTTCTTGGAAAAGAATAGTCGATTTTCTTCATTTTTCCCCGTTTGTGAACATTTGTTAAATTGTCTTAAAATCACAAAAACTTATCGTTGAACTTCGGCGTAATGTATGATATTATATCAATACGGAAAAGGCTCGTGTCGCTAATGCGCACGAAAACCGCCGCATCTCTGTTCTTATTATTATACAAGGAGAGTGGTTAAAATGGTTAAGCTAATTATGGGACCTAAGGGAACCGGCAAGACCAAATCGTTGGTAGAGCTCGTAAAGCACGCAGTCGCAGAAGAAAACGGCAGCGTGGTGTGCCTTGAAAAGGACAAGAACCTTACTTATGACATCCCTTATACCGCCCGTCTCATTCATGCCGGTGATTACGACTTCGGAAGTTTTGATTTTTTCAAAGGTTTTATCAGTGGTTTGCACGCGGCAAATTACGATATAACTCATGTTTTCATAGACAACTTCTTCAAAATGCTTGATGAACCCGATATGGATAAGGTTGCGGATCTGCTCGATAAGCTCGATGTTTTTGGCGCAAAGGAAAACATCAATTTCACTATCAGCGCAACCGCCGACCCCACAACAGTTAACGACAGAATTAAAAAATACTTTTAAAACAAAACATAAACGGCTGCCGCAAACAAAAATTTGCGACAGCCGTTTTGCGCTTTAGCCAATAGGTGAACAGAAAAAAGGCTTTTTGAGCTACTTGAAATGACAAAAATTGGACGCAATGCCTTATTTTGCGGCAACCGCAATTTTTTTGATTGTATCATAACCAATCCGAAATTTTCGCAAATCGCATTAAAAATGGTAACTATTCCACAAATAAGCAGAAAAATTAGGGCGCAAAAGCGTGAGAATGCTTGCGATTTGCGTCCTAAAGCTGTATACTATTATAGTGTTTTTGTGTTCGGAAATTGTTGCCGACCAAACACAAATGATAGAAATGGCACATTATAATATGAAAAAACGCGACATCATCATCATCGCCGCTGTGCTGTGCTTGGCGCTCATTTCCTTGCCGCTCGTCCGCTATATAACAGCGCAGCGCAGTCAAAATCAGCAACGCACAGTCATTTATGTGGACGACAAGGTCTACAAAACCGTTCCCTTGGGCAAGGACGAAATTATAAAGGTTCAGCAGGAAAACGGCGGCTTCAACGAAATTCACATAACGGCGGAGGGCGAGGTCTTTATGGCGTCCGCCAACTGCAAAAATCAAGATTGTGTAAAGCAGGGAGCTATGAATTGTGAAAATATGG
>JAVVUU010000023.1:0-18216 GCA_036653035.1 Oscillospiraceae bacterium | reverse complement strand
TGAACATACATTGAAACAATCCCGCTCAAAACCAGCATTACGTAGAAGTTGATGAAGCGCGAAAGCAACATTCCGGGGAGAATTGCGCCGGCGAACATGGGCGTGAACAGTGTTAAAAATCCGCTTTCCGCCGCGCCGACCGTGCCGGGCAGGGGCAAAAACGACACCGCAATATAGAGCACCGCACTGATGGAAACTATGTTCATGCAGGAAATTGCGTCAAGTCCAAAGGCTCTGTAAACGAAATAGGGCACAAGGTGGTAGCAAAGCAGCTGCAAAAGCGTGACCAGCATGATGTAGACAAAGTGCTTTGGATTTTGCTTTATGAGCGCCGCGCCCGCCTTGACCTCCGCAATGTATTTTTCAATACCCGCAAAGATTTTTTCGGGTTTTTTGATGATTTTTATTTTGTGGAGAAATTTTATTATGCCCGTCAGCATTTTCATAAGAAATGTTTCCGAAAATAAAATGCCCACCAAAACCAAAATTACGATTAGCGTGACGGAAATTCCGAAAATGCAGAAGCCGATTATAGCGGGACTGACGCTTAAAATAAATTTGAGTCTATACAGCAGCATGAAAATGCTAAGGCAGACAATGGCAAGCTGATAGCTGATATTTGTAATGAACATCACAAGCGAGGTGTTTGAAGCGCTGATTTTGTCGCGGCACATATAGATGAACTGCATGGGCTGGCCGCCCGTTGCGGAGGGCGTTATGCCGCTGTAAAAAAAGCCGACAAAGGAATAATCCATCATTGCGCGAAAACCGATTTTGGTTTTGATGTATTTTGCCGCCATGCCAATGATTATGCCTTGAAAAAAGATGAAACCGAGCATGGAAACAATGCCCGCAAAAACATAGGGCAGGCGAACCTTTTTGAGGATTTCCATAATTTCCGACATGGAATTGTCTTTAAAAATGACGTAAAAGGTTACGGATATCAGCGCAATCAAAAAAATTCCGCTGAAAATATACTTTTTAACCTTACTTTTCGGGGCGGGCGCAGCTCCCGCTTCGGATGCTTGTGCAGCGGGTGCCGCGCAGGTTTCCGATGGTTTGGCGGCGGCTTCCTCCGCTGCCTTGGGGGGCGCTTCGCTTTCTGTGTTTGCGGGGGGAAAAGCGCTGTCCGGCTTTATGTTAAAATCTGACATGGATTTTATTTCCTCCGATTTTCTTTGTGCTGTGCGCAAGCACGGTTATAATTATACTCCAAATTGGGCAATTTTTCAACACTTTTGTGCCCTTGGGTGGGCAGCGCAAAAATTTGTGCATAATTATTTAACAAACTTGCTTGTCGGACTTTACGAATGGTGTCGCATCGTATATAATCATGTAGAATGTCCGCGTGTTGAGAGTGCGGATGAGAGAAAGCTAATTTGACATCGCTGTCAAGGTTGGAGGAAAAGTATTGAGTATCATTAACTTCGTTTCCATGTTGGGTGCTGTTGCCACCTTTTTATTCGGAATGACCACAATGACGGACGGTCTTGAAAAGCTATCCAGCGGCAGACTGGAAAGCATTTTGGAACGTATGACAAACAATGTATTTAAAGGCGTTCTTTTGGGTGCGCTCGTTACGGGACTCATACAAAGCTCCGCCGCAACAACCGTTATGTGCGTTGGCTTTGTAAACGCCGGCATAATGAAGCTCGGCCAAACAGTCGGCATCATCATGGGCGCAAACATCGGCACCACAGTAACAGCCCAGCTTCTAAGCCTTGGCGACATCGGCTCGGATAACATTTTGCTCCAATTCCTTAACCCCTCGTTTTTAGGCCCCATTCTGGCAGTTGTCGGCATAGTCCTCTATATGTTCATCTCCGGCGGAAAGAAAAAAACCATCGGTCAAATCGTTTTGGGTCTTGGCCTGCTGTTCATAGGCATGAAAACCATGGAGGCATCCGTTGCCCCGCTTCAGGCAATGCCGGAATTTCAGGCGCTGTTTGCCGCCTGCTCAAACCCCGTAATCGGCATACTCGCGGGCGCACTCGTAACGGCGCTTCTCCAAAGCTCCTCTGCCTCCGTCGGCATTTTGCAGGCGGTTAGCTCAACCGGCATAGTAAGCTTCCGAATTGCCGCCCCGCTAATCATGGGTCAAAACATAGGAACCTGCATAACGGCGCTGCTCTCCAGCATAGGCGCAAGCAAAAATGCAAAGCGCACCGCCGCAATACATCTGCTTTTCAACGTAATCGGCACCGTCGTTTTCCTCATAATCCTCTATGCCGGCAACGCAATTTTCAAATTCAACTTCTGGGAATCGGAAATGACGCGAAGCTCCATTGCAAACGTCCATCTCTGCTTTAACCTTGCCTGCACAGCTCTGCTGCTCCCCTTCAACAAGCTGCTCGTCAAGCTTGTTCAAAAAATCATCCCCGGCGAAACGAACGAGCGCGAGGTCTGTGTTTTGGACGACCGCTTCCTTTCCTCCCCCTCGCTTGCACTCGAAAAGGCCCGTGATGCCGTTAACCAAATGGGCGAGCTTGCAAAAGCAAACTACCAAATCGCAATAGACCTCCTCACAGTATATGACCCCAAAAAGCTTGAGCGTTTGCACGAAAACGAAACCTCCATCGACAAAATGGAGGGACTTTTGGACAGCTACCTCGTCAAGCTAACCGACAGAGCCTTAACGAGCGAGGAGAGCATAACGGTTTCGGAGCTGCTCCACGCCCTTTCCGATTTTGAGCGCATAGGCGACTATGTTGTCAACATCACAGAATGTGCAACAGCCATGCACAACCGCGGAATTGTTTTCTCCGTCCGCGCAAAAACGGAGCTTTCCTCCCTAACAGCCGCCGTTGGCGAAGCGCTTGAAAAATCCGTTGCCTGCTTTGAAACACGCAACCGCGCATTGGCGCTTCAGGTCGAGCCAATCGAGGAGGTCGTTGACCTCATACGCGACGAGCTGAAAATCCGCCACGTTGAACGCCTTAAAAAGGGCGAATGCACAATAGAGCTTGGAACGCAGTTTCTTGAGCTTCTCATAAACCTTGAGCGAATTTCCGACCACTGCTCAAATATCGCCATGTATATCGTCCGCCAAAGTGCGCCCCACAACGACATTATCCGCACCGACACACACGCCTATTTCAAGCGCCTGCACCACGGCGGCGATGCGGACTTTGACCAAATGTTCGCGGAATACCGCGAAAAATATTACGACCCCATCGAAGAAATGGAGCCGGCTCCCGTAACGAGCGGCAAGTAGCCAATCGCAATTTAATGATTTAAAAGCAGGAGGATCGCCGGCCTTTAGGGAGGTGCAATGATGAATTTTAAGAAAAAAATCGCAGTGCAAAGCAAGGGCTTCACTTTAGTCGAGCTTATCGTGGTGCTTGCCATTCTTGGCATACTTGCGGTAATTTTTGTACCCAACTACATCCACTATGTTAACTATTCGCGGCAGGAAACCTGCATCTACAACCGCGAGGTTCTCGCCCGACAATACCTTGTTGCCATGGTCGATAATGCTTCGGCCGCAAAAAAGGCAGGCAAGTCCCCCGCCGACATCAGTGCGGCAGAAAAGATTTTAAGCGACGCCGCCGCAAGCCTTAGCCTCACAGGAGATGCCAAAACCGGCTTTGGCGGAATTTGCCCCGCCCACGGGCTTTGCACAGTGCGGATAAACGACGATTACAGCTGCACCATAATCTGCGACAAGCACGGCTCCAGCACCTCCGAGGGCGGAAAAACCACGCTCGAAACCGCCATGGAAATAATTGATAGGCTGATCGACAAGGGCTATAAGTCAACAGAGCTAATAGAAAAATATTTCGAAGAAAACGGGAATAAGTTTGAAACCGTTGATAACGCACTTATACGCAAGCTCTACGGTGATCAAGAGCTTTACCAAGTAGGTACAAAGCCGCTTTATTGGCGCCCCTCCACGCTGACAGTTGCGGGCAAAACCTCCTATGTTATGTTTGCAAATATAGAAACCACAAATGTTCAAGGCAACTGGAACGGCTTTGTGCTCTACTACAACGGAAAAACCTATAAATCCACCGAGTCCGCTAAAAACGGCGCTGTAGACCGCGCGGGAGTTGCTTTCGGAAACGATAACTTTAAAGACTCCGCAGCTGTTGAAGCTTGGCTGGCAGAAAATCACTGGCAAGCGGTTCCCTAAGCCTTTTCGCTTGTGTAGAATAGTATTATAAACATCTTAAAGCTTCCAAAATAAATTCAAGGAGAAATTATTATGGACACTATCATAAGACCCATGGAGCGGGACGACTGGGGCGACATTGTTGAAATTTATTTTCAAGGCGTTCAGTCAAATATGGCAACCTTTAGCAACGACTGCCCCACCTATGACGAGTGGGACAAGGCACACGTTTCAAATTGCCGCCTTGTAATTGAGCGCGACTGCGACATTCTCGGCTGGGCAGCGCTCTCCCCCGTTTCAAGCCTTGATTTCTACAAGGGCGTGGCAGAGGTTTCCATCTACATCCACTCCGACCACAAGAAAAAAGGACTGGGCGCAGAGCTTCTTTCCGCACTTGTTGAGCTATCCGAAAAGTCCGGCTTTTGGACACTTGAGTCAAGCATTCTCGCCGAAAATATCGCCGCCATAAAGCTCCACGAAAAGTGCGGCTTTCGCACAATAGGCACGCATGAGCGCCTTGCAAAGGATCGCTTTGGCGTTTGGCGCAGTGTTGTGCTCATGGAGCGCCGCATAACAAGCGACCTTGCCGGCGGCTGCGACTGCGACATGATTAAAAAAATGCGCGCACAGCCAACTGAAATTTAAAACACAAATAACATCCCCCGCCGACCAATTGGTCGGCGGGGGATGTTTTGTTGTTGTTAATTTTTAATTTTGTGAAAGCTTAAAGCCGGAAACCAAGTTTTTCAGCATATTGGCTTGGCCGTTCAGCTCCTCGCTTGCGGCGGCGGATTCCTCGCTTGTGGCGGAGTTCATTTGAACCACCGACGAAATTTGCTCAACGCCCTGATTGATTTGAGAAATGGCGGTTGCCTGCTCTGCGGAGGCTGTTGAAATTTTTGAGATAAGGTCTGTTATTTTTTCTGCGCCGGCAACAACCTCGGCAAGCGATTTTGCGGTTTCATCGGCGATTTTAACGCCGTTGTCAACTGCGTCAACCGAGCCTTCAATGAGGACGTTGGTCTGCTTTGCAGCTTCGGAGCTTTTTGTTGCAAGGTTGCGGACTTCATCCGCGACAACCGCAAAGCCCTTGCCTGCCGCACCTGCGCGCGCCGCTTCAACGGCTGCGTTAAGCGCAAGAATGTTGGTTTGGAATGCGATATCCTCGATGGTTTTAATGATTTTGCTTATTTCCTGCGAGGAGGTGCTGATGTCGCCCATAGCGCCCATCATTTCAGCCATTTGCACATTGCTTGTAGCTATGTTGCCTCCAACCTCGGACATAAGCTCGGCGGCAGAGCCTGCATTTTCGGCGTTGCTGCGGATTTGCTCGGAAACGCCGGCAATGGAGGCGGAGAGCTGCTGAACGGAGCTTGCCTGCTCTGTTGCGCCCTGTGCCAAGGTTTGAGCGCCGCTTGCAACCTGATTTGAGCCGTCCGAAACCTGCTCCGCGCCGACAATCACTTGACCCACAGTGCTGCTGAGGTCAACAACAATCTTGTGCATCGCCTCTTGAACCGGCTTGAACACACCAAGGTATTCTGCTTCGGGATGGATGTCAAAGTTTTCGTTTGCAAGCTCGTTCATGGCTCTTGAAAGGTCTGAAACAATGGCTTTCGTGGTTTGAACCACCTTCCCCATGCTCACAACAAGCGCACCGATTTCGTCCTTGGAGTTGCATTCAAGGGCAATATCGTAGTCGCAACGCGACATTTTTTCGGCCGCCTTTTCGATTTCACCTATGGGCACGCTGATAGTTTTTGCAACGGCAACCATAAAGAGTGTTGCAATTAGGACAAATACGCCAACAATAGTGGCGGTTACGACAACGCTTGAATTGACGCTTGCCGTAAATTCGCCCTTTTCGGCGGTGACATACATACCCCAGCCTTGTGTGCTTGCAATGGGGGCATAGGCCATCAGCTTGTTTGCGCCGCCGTAGTGGTATTCGCCAAAGCCGGTTTTTCCCGCCATGAGGTCGCGCTCAAGTGCCGCAAGCGCCGCAAGCTCGGGGTTGGATTTCACTTCTTCCTGCGTGTTGTAGCCGTCGGTTACTTGCTTGTAATCCTTGTAGGCAATGGTTGTGCCGGCTTTGTTGATAATGCAGGCCGTGCCGGTATCGCCAACGGATATGGTGTTTACAATGTCGGTTAAAATGGCGGCGTCCATTCCGACAAGGACTATGCCTTGAAAATGGCCGTCAACAATAATTGGAGCTGAGATAAACACGGTTAGCTCGCCCGTTTCGCGGCTGATTTCGGGGTCCGCTATGAAGGCGCGCTTTTCGTCGCGGGCGACTGTAAAGTATTTTCTGTCCGAAACGTCAATTCGCTGTCCATTGCTTTCGAGAATACTTAGTCCCTGCGGGTCTGTGATGGATATTGCGGAAAAATCGTGCTTTTCCGCAAGCCCTGAGAGGTAATTCAAAACCTCACGCTGGTCTATAATGCCGATGGTGTCCGCAAATTCTTGTGCAAGCTTTTTGTTGCCGTCCAGCTCCGCTGTAACTCGTGCAGATGCCGCCGTAAGCGTTTCGCTGAGCGTTTTATCCAAGGTTTTCATGGTTCCCGAGTAGTTGAGATAGGCTGAGGTAATTCCAACTGCCAAAAGGGCCACAATAAGCACCGTTAGTGATGGAAGCAGAATTTTTGTTCGGACTTTTTTTACGTTTTTAAACATTTTTTTCCTCCCGAGCAATAAGTATTTTTTTTAGTTCCTCTGTCGGCATGGGTTTGGCAAAGTAATAGCCCTGTACGATATCACAGCCAAGCTCTGTCAGCAGCTGCACCTGCTCCAGCGTTTCAACTCCTTCGGCAACGGTTTCGGTTCCAAGTTGCTTTGCCATTGAAATCATGCTTGCCGTAACGGTTTTTGCGCGAGCCTTGTCGCAATATTCCGCAAAGAATGTTTTGTCGAGCTTAATAGTGTCCACAGGCAAATTTTTCAGCAGGCCAAGTGATGAATAGCCGCTGCCGAAATCGTCCATGGAAAGTGTAAAGCCATGCTCGTGCAAATGTCCCAGCATTTCAACCAAAACATTCTCCTTGTAGAGCATTGTGCTTTCCGTAAGTTCGATTTCGATAAGCTTGTGTGGAATATTATACTGCTCCGCAATTGCGGCAATATCGTCTACAAAATTGGGATTTTCGAGATGAAGGCGTGAGAAGTTTATTGAAACGGGGATGGGTGTAATACCCTCGTCTATCCAAGCGCGGATTGTTTCACAGGCAACGCGCAGCATATAGCGGTCAAGCTTTGTGATAAAGCCGTTTCTTTCGAAAATTGGAATGAACACATCGGGATAGGTCATCGTGCCATCGGGATTTTGCCAACGGACAAGCGCCTCCGCACCACATATTTCGCCCTCCGGCAGTGTATATTTTGGCTGAAGATATTCTATAAACTCCTTATCGGCAAGAGCCTTGTGCATTCTGTTTTCAATTTCTTTTTCTTCGATCAGGTTGTTGCGCAGCTCCTCGTTGTAGAAGGCAATTGCGCTTTCCTCTCCGCCCTTTGTTAGCTTGTGGGCATGGCGCGCCTTGTCGCTGATAACATTGATGTTTTCGCGGGGATTTGAGATGTTGTAGACACCCACGCATAGGACAATACCATAATTCCCGTCCACACGAAGCTTGAAGGTGCTTTCGATTTGGTAAATGATGTCTTGAATACGGGTTCTCAGCTCGGTATCGTCACCATGCTTTAAAAGCATATAAAATTCATCTGAATTACAGCGTCCATAGCATTCGCCCATGTCCATATGCGATGCAAGCGTTTCGGAGATTTGGATTAGGAGCATATCTCCGCAGTCATACCCCAGCGTGTCGTTCAAGACCTTGAATTTGTCGATATCGAGGATTACGAAGGAATAATGTATGTTCTTGCCCGAGGAGAGATATTTTTGAGCGCTGCTCTCAAATTTGTTTTTGTTTGCAGCGCCGGTAAGGCTGTCCACAAAGGTTATCTTTCCGATATCCGCCGTATTTTTCATTTGTGCAAGGAAGTAGTAGCAAAGCACAAATACAAACAGCGCCCCTATCGCAAGCATAAAAAGAGAGGTGTTGAACATAATGTCGAACACTTGGGGGGTAATTGAATCATCCGGAGCCATGGAGAAAATGTACCAGTCGTTTATTCCGATGGGTGCGTAGTGCATGGCGTGCTTTTCGCCATTTTGAATGTAGTCGCAGTGCCCGCTTTTCTTTTCGGCGGTTGTTGCTTTTATTTGGTCGAGAGTATCAAAGCGGTCAACCTTTACTTTCTCCAAGGCGTCAAAAAGGTTGCTGTCGAGTGCAAGGCTGTTTTCGGTTTTTGCCTTAAAAATAATTTCGCCGTCGCTTGTTGTGATGTAAGTAAAGCCCTTGCCGTCAAACGCCGGCAAAAAAAGCTCCGTAAGCGCCTCAACATCGTAGACCCCAACCAAAATCCCCATGATTTCTTGGTCATGAAAAACGGGTGTTGCGGCTGTAACAACGCGCGTTCCCGTAGCCAGTGAATTGACGGGACGCGAGATAACGGTTTCTCCGTTAAGCGCATGCTTAAAATAGTCCCTGTCGGCAAGATTTAGTTCTACGCCCGTGTTTTCGAGCGCCTCGCCGTTAGGGAGTGCATAGGTGAAGTAGTCGAAGGAGGAATTTTCCATAACAAGGTTCAGTCTTTGCAACAGCTCGTCGCGATTCATTTCTATACCTTCGAAAACACCTGCATATATTTTCATGTTTCGTCTTTGATCCTCAAGCTGGGAGGTAAATGCAAAGCGCTGCTGCTCCATTATTCTTTCAAGTGTACTGCAGCTTGCCAAGGATAATTTGGTTTCAAGGCTGTTCTTGTAGCAAAGCAGGCCAATGGCAATAAACCCTAGGGTCAGCATTGAAAGCAAAACCGAGGCAAGTGTTGTTTTTGTTTTCTTTTCCATCTTTATTTTCATCTTTTCGTGTCCTTTATTTGGTCAAAAAGGAGGGGAGCATAGCCTACAATAACAACGCGGTTTTATTAAAAAATAATACGCCTGCACTTTGCACCATTGAAATTTGTCGAATTATCAAGTATTGTTCAATATTGTATATGTAAATGTCGAAAAAGTCAACTGTTCTATGTTAAAAAATACCAACATTTCGCTATATTTACCCCAATTCATGGGAAATGTGCACAAACCGCCTTGAGTTGCGATTACAATTTTTAGATAAAAATTGTAATTTCAGTTGCCGAAACGCGCGGCGTTGTGATAGAATAAACCAAGATCAAGTATTGTTAAAGTGTTCCGCACCCCCGTGCTCGGGCACAGTGCGAGTACCGGCGGCCAAAATTTTCCCAAATAAATGCTTTTCGGAGGATTATTATGAAGCGTGCATATGCACTTCTCCTTATTATAGTGCTTCTCACAACAGGACTGCTCAGCGGCTGTGGAAGCTCCCCAAAGACTCCCCTCACTCTCACCTTTTGGCACGTTTACGGCGAACAGGCGGACTCCCCTCTAAACCTGCTTGTGGACGAATTTAACCGCACCATCGGCGCAAAGCGCGGCATAATTGTCAACGTCACCTCTGTTGAGCCTGTTTTTGAGCTTGGCAACAACCTTATCGCCGCGGCAAACAACGAGCCGGGCGCGGCGGAGCTGCCCGACATTTTCTCCGCCTATGAGGACACCGCCATGATAGTTGACAAGGACGACACCCTTGTCGATTTTAACGACTACTTTTCAAAGGAGGAGCTATCCTCCTATGTTCCTCAATTTCTTGAGGGCGGCGAAATAAACGGCAAGCTGGCCGTTTTTCCCGTTGCAAAATCCATGGATGTGGGGTTTTTAAACAAAACCGCGTTCGACCGCTTTTCGGCGGCTACGGGCGTAGCGGCAGACTCTCTCAAAACCTTTGAGGGCATAAACCTTGCCGCTCAAAAATACAGAGAATACACCTCCTCTCAGCCGGGCGGCGAAAAGCCCTTCTATGTTATAGACTCCCCTCTTACTTATTTTCAGCTTGGCGTTGCCGGCATTGGCGGAAATCTTTTTGAGGGTGATTTGCTGAATTTTGAGTGCGAGGGCTTTGACAGGGTTTTTGAAAACTACGCCGCCTCCTCCATTCGCGGCGAAGCGGCAATTTTTGACGGCTACGGCTCCGACCTCATGCTAACGGAGGACATTCTTCTCTCCATCGGCTCCTCTGCCGGCATCCTCTACACCAAGGACTCCGTTACCCATGCGGACAACACCTCCGAGGACATTGAGCTTTCCGTAACGTCCTACCCCTCCTTTGAGGGCGGCGCAGAAACGGCTCTCCGCCAAGGCGTTGGTCTGTGCGTCAAAAAATCCACCCCCGAAAAAGAGCGCGCCGCCGCAACCTTTATAAAATGGCTCACAGAGCCAAAGGTCAACACGGATTTTGTAACCACCGCCGGTTATATTCCCGTGCAGGAGCAGGCATATGAGGAAGCTCTCCCCCAAAAGCTGAGCAAGCTTACAAGCCCCAAATACAAAGCTCTCTACACCGCCGTAATGGACACCTATGCCGACACCACGTTTTACAGTGTCCCCAGAAGTGCCCGCTATTCGCAGATGCGCAACGAATTTACCAAGGAGCTTAAAGCCATTCTCCTTAAGGCAAGGCAGGAATATATCGACAACGATTCCGACCCCGCGTTGCTCAATTCTCTGATAAGCAATGCAAACATCGAACTAAAAACAAGGCTTTCAGCCTTTTGTGTCGATAATGAGGTGGGTTAATGTCATCAAAGCTGTTCGAGGCTTTAAAGCCTGTGGCAGGTGAAACAAAAAAAAGCACAATCCTTAAGCAGCGGCTGGTGTTGGAGCTTGCTCTTCTCCTTACGCTTGCGCTTGCTGCCGTTTTTGTGCTTTTTATGTCGATAAGCGAAATTCCAAAAATGTTCTCCGCGGTTGGGCGCGAGCTGTCGGAAAGTATTGACGCTCAAGTCGCAGACATCAGCGAGCAATATGACAATATTGCTCTTCAGGGGCTTGATCTCTCAGCAAGGCTAAGTGCGCTGCTTGAAGAAAAGCTTGCGGAGCACCATGTTGAGTTTGATGAGCTTGCCGGAAATGAAGCTCTTTTAACGGAGCTTCAGTCCTCCATATTTGACGAGCTTTATTTCTCCATGCAGGACGTTGAGAGCAGCGGAGCCTATTGTGTTCTGAACAGCACCATAAACCCCGAGCTTCCAAACGCCGCAGCCTCAAAAAGCGGTGTGTATATCAAGCTTGCCAATGTTACGGCAGGGCATCCGGGCGAAACCGCAAAGGTCAAGCTGTATCGCGGAATATCCTCTATGGCGCGGAAAAAGGGCGTCAGCCTTTCCCCCCGCTGGAACATGGAAATAGCTTCCGAAAGTATCGGCTTTTTTGATTCACTCATGAGTAATGCCAATAACAGCCTCCCGCTTTCGCGCCGCTATTACTGGTCAACTGCAAGAACTCTCCCCAATTCTTGGGAAAAATCCATGTTTTTCTGTGTGCCCTTTGTGGACAAAAGCGGAAAAGCCTATGGTGCGTGCGGCTTTGAAGTAAACAACATCTGCTTTAAGCTTGCAAACAGTCTTGACGAGGGCGGCACCCGCAATATGTCCAAGGGTTTGTGCGTAATACGCGGAAATGAGCTGCGCACCGAGGAGGGGCACATCATTCTCAGCGGCGCAACCCATACGCCCGACCGCGATTTAAGCATTCATCCGGCCGGTCGCTTCGTTCGCTACGATGGCGATGGCAGCCGCTTTTTCGGTATGCACAGGGAGATTACCCTCTATCCCAAGGACGCCGCATATGAAAACGATAACTGGGTTGTCTTTTCCGCCCTCTCCAATAAAGGCTTTTTCAATGAGCTTACAGAAAACCATCTCTCTAAAATACTGCTTGGTATAATGCTCTCCGTTTTGGCGCTTATTTCATCCCTTGTTATATGGCGAAAACGTATTCATCCGCTTGTTTCTAAAGTCATCAACACCAAATTTCAAGTCCAAGACACGAACTTCATACCCGAAATTGACGACCTCATAGAATTTTTGCACTCGCAGAGCCGCACGGCAACGCCCTCGGATGATGCCGCCGTTTACGCTTCGCCTGTGTTTGAAAAATTCATGGTCAATATCGGTGCCCTTTCCTCTGCGGAAAAAGCTGTGCTTGACCTTTACATGGTGGGCTGCACCGCCGCCGAAATAGCCGACCGTCTTAACCTTCCCCTGAGCACTATAAAAACCCACAACAAACGCATTTACATGAAGCTTGGCGTTTCCTCAAGGAAGGAACTGATGGCCTACATCAGAATGATGCAGCATAACAGCTTACCCAAATAAACGCTTCTGATTTTTGCCAAGCACACATTAAATCAACTAACACGGAGGACTCCCTATGCTTCAAATTACGAACTTTTCAAAGACCTATCCCGGCGGCAAGGCGGCAGTTGCAGGACTTTCACTTTCTGTTGAAGCGGGCGAAATGCTTGGCTTCATAGGCCCAAACGGCGCGGGCAAAACCACAACTCTCCGCTGTGTCGCCGGCATTTTGGACTTTACCGAGGGCGAAATAACGGTTGACGGCCACTCCATAAAATCCCAACCCGTGGCGGCAAAAAGTGTCATGGCGTTTTTGCCCGACAACCCCGATTTATACGAATTTTTAAAGGGCATAGACTACCTCAATTTCATTGCGGACATCTATGCAATCCCCAAAAAGGAGCGCTCCGAGCGCATCAAAAAATATGCGGACGCCTTTAACCTCTCCGGCGCACTTGGCAGTCAAATCGGCGGCTACAGTCACGGCATGAAGCAAAAGCTTGCTCTAATCAGTGCGCTGATCCGAGCGCCCAAGCTTCTCATTTTGGACGAGCCGTTCGTGGGGCTTGACCCCGAAGCCGCGTTCACCGTCAAGGGTTTTTTGCGGGAGCTTTGTGACGCGGGCGGCGCTGTAATCTTCTCCACACACGTTTTGGAGGTTGCGGAAAAGCTCTGTGACCGCATTGCAATAATCAAAAACGGCAAGCTCATAGAGGTCGGCAAAACCGCCGATATTGTCGGCAACTCAAACCTTGAAGCCGTGTTCCTTGATTTAGCGAGGGAGGGGAACACAAATGCGTAAGCTCCTTGTGCTTATGAAGCTCTCCTTTCGCGCACTGCTCTCCGCAATGAAAATGGGAAACAGCAAAAAATCCCGCCTGGGCGGTATGGGCGCGCTTTTGCTTTTCTCGGCTCTCGCCCTCTACATTTCGGGAATTTACAGCTTTACCTTTGGCGATATGCTCTTTGACGCGGGGCTTGAGCGCTTTCTAATTCCCCTAATTTCCCTAATCGGACTTCTCCTTGCAATTGTAATGACCATGAACGCCGCCGGCGGCTTTCTTTTCAGCGGTAAGGACAGCGACCTCATGCTCTCCCTCCCCGTCAGCGCGTTTTCGATAATGCTTGCAAAAATTTTGGCGCTATACATCGAGTGCTTTGTGTTTTGTGCCTTCTTCCTCCTGCCCTCCGGCATAGCCTACCTTGTCTATGGCGGCGCGGGCGGGGCAATGCTCATAATTCGTCTGCTGATAGCCACCCTTATTCTGCCGTTTTTGGCAACACTTTTCTGCACAATCTTGGCCTATATAATGTCTTGGGTTTCCTCGCGCACCAACCACAACTCCCTTGTCAGCACAGTTTTAATGTTCGTTATGATGGGGCTTGTCATGGTGCTCTCGTTTCAAATCAACAAGCTGTCCGCTCTGCTAACAGCACATTCGGAGCAATTCGACAGTCTTTTAAACACATGGCTTTTGCCGATAGGACTGATGGAAAAGGGCATTATGGGCAATTGGCTCGCTCTTTTGGGCTTTGCCGCAATTTGCATTCTGCCCTTTCTCGCGGTCGTTTGGCTTTTCAGCACTCACTACAAAAAAATTCTCTCCGGCCTTGCGGGGCGCTCCTCGCGCAACGACTACAAGCTTGGCGAATATAAGGCGAACAGCTGCTTTTCGGCGCTTTTTAAAAAAGAAATTCGCCGCTATTTTGGCACCACCATCTATTTTTTCAACACCGGCTTCGGCGGAATATTGCTCCTCGCCGCGGCGATTTATGCCGTTTTTGCGAAAAGCACTATCGACCCCTTTGTCGCGCAAATGGGTGGCGTTACCCACGCCCTGCCAATGGTTTTGGGCATTTTGTGCATGCTGATGTCCACCATAAACACCACCTGCGTGTCCATCAGCTTGGAGGGCAAAACCCTCTGGATTTTAAAGGAAGCACCAATCTCCGCATCAAAGTTTTTTGCTTCCAAGCTCGCCCTCAATCTTTTGGTTGCATGGACACCCGCCCTTGCTTCCCTGCTCCTAGTCGGCATTTCCTATGGCTTCCCAATCCCCTCCCTTTTTGCAATGCTGCTGTTGGTTCTCGCCTTTGGCGTGTTCGTTGCCCTCTCGGGACTTTTCACAAACCTCATGTTTCCAAAGATGGATTGTGACAACGAAGCCGTTGTTGTTAAGCAGTCCGCCTCGGCAATAACCGGCATTTTTGGCGGCCTTGCAGTCGTTGGCCTTGGCGTTGTGCTTTACTTTTTGCTCAAAAACACCCTATCCCTCCCTGTTTATTGCCTGCTAGTTACAGCCATTTTGCTCGCCTTGTGCGCCATTTTGTGGCGCTACCTAACCACCGCCGGCGCAAAAAAGCTTGTGTCACTCTAATTTTTTCTCCCCCCCTTGGGCGCATCGAAGCACTCCGTTTTGATGCGCCCGTATTTTTTTACACCCCCATCAATTTCGGGGAAATTAGTTGTTGACATATGACAGAAATGGTTTATAATATAATTTATAAGCGACATATGTCATTAACCGAAAGGGTGGGATTTATGCCAAGACCTGTAAAGTGCCGCAAGGTTTGCTGTTTGCCAAAATGCAGCCGCTTCGGCCCCTTGGATGCGCCGGAGTGCTGTGAAAAAGGCGTTGAAATGACCGTGGTGGAATACGAAGCAATCCGCCTAATCGACCTTGAGGGCTTTACCCAAGAGGAATGTGCCGCGCAAATGAGCGTTGCCCGCACAACCGTTCAGGGCATCTATAACGACGCCCGAAAAAAGCTTGCGGAGTCGCTTGTGAACGGAAAAACCCTGCTAATTCGCGGCGGAGATTATCTTCTCTGCGAGGGCAAGGAGGACTTTTGTCGTTGCGGAGGTTGCTGTCGCCACAGGTGCGTCAGGGATATAATCTCCGATAAGGATATAATTTCGTCAAAATAAATCGAATGGAGATACATTATGATAATTGCAATGCCCGTTGAAGAACAATCCCTGCAATCAAAAATTTGCCCCTCCTTTGGCCGCACACCCTTTTTCCTCATATACGACATCGCTTCGAGGGAGCATTCGTTTCTGCCAAACAGCGCCGCGGAAAGCGAAAGCGGAGCCGGAATTAAGGCGGCACAGCTCGTGCTGGACAGCGGCGTTGGCGCTCTTCTAACACCCCGTTGCGGCGAAAATGCCGGCGAGCTTTTAAAGGAAGCGGAAATCAAAATTTTTAAGACGACGCAGGAAACAGCGCAGGACAACCTCTATGCTTTTAAGGGCGGCGGGCTTCCCCTGCTAACGGAATTTCACGCGGGCTATCAAGGTAATGGAAACTAAGGGCATGAAAATTGCCGTCCTCAGCGGAAAGGGCGGCACGGGAAAAACTCTGGTTTCCGTCAACCTTTCCGCCGCCGCCCAAAGCGCCGAATACATCGACTGCGATGTTGAGGAGCCAAACGGACACCTCTTTTTCAAGCCTAAAAATATCCGCACCGAGAGCATTTCAATTAAGCTTCCCGAGGTGAACGCCGCGCTCTGCACGGGTTGCCGAAAATGCGTGGATTTTTGCAAATTCAACGCCTTGGCGTTCATCAAAAACGCACCCCGCGTTTTTCCGAATGTCTGCCATTCCTGCGGCGGCTGTGCCCTGCTTTGCCCCGAAAAAGCCATCACGGAAATTGACAAAAGCATTGGCGAAATCCGCAGCGGCGTTTCCGAAAATGTTCGGGTGAACAGCGGAATTTTAAAAACGGGCGAGGAGTCCGGCGTGCCAATCATCAAAAAGCTGATGGAAAACGCAAAAAAATCCTCGGCGCCGCTGACGATTATCGACTGCCCGCCGGGCAGTGCCTGTGTTGTAACGGCCGCCATAAGGGACGCGGATTTTTGCGTTTTGGTGGCGGAGCCAACAGTGTTCGGCGCTCACAATTTGAGCATGGTTTATGAGCTTGTGCGGCTTTTTGGCAAGCCCCACGGCGTTATTTTGAACAAATGCTTGGAGGGTGAAAACCCCTCGGAGGATTTTTGCAAGGAGCGCGGCATCCCAATTTTGGGGCGCATTCCCTTCGATAAAACGCTTGGAGCGATAAACTCACAGGCAAAAATCGCCGTAAGGGATAATCCCGCCTACAAAAAGCTTTTCACCGACCTGCTTGAAACTGTCAAAAAGGAGGCGCGGCATGAAACAGCTCCTAATTCTTAGCGGCAAGGGCGGCACGGGAAAAACCACCCTTGCAAGCGCCTTCATCCGCCTTGCGGGTGCCCAATGCTACGCCGATTGCGACGTTGACGCGCCCAATCTTCACCTCATTATGGGGCAAAAAAATCCGCCCAAGCGGCAGGATTATTTTGGAATGCCTCGGGCAGAAATTGACGGGGAATTGTGCGTAAGCTGCGGCGAATGTGTCAAAAACTGCCGCTTTGAAGCCATTTCCCTGGGAAAAGACGGCAAATATGCGGTTGAACAATTTGACTGCGAGGGTTGTTCGCTCTGCGCCGAGCTTTGCCCCGCAAAAGCAATTTCCATGAAGCCGGTCACGGCGGGGGAGCTGCTGCTTTTTGCCGATGAAGCCTCCGTTTTTTCAAGCGCACAGCTAAAAATGGGCAGCGGACATTCGGGAATGCTGGTCACCGAGGTAAAAAAGCAAATGCGCGCCGCGGGCGGCGCTGCCCCTCTTGCGATTATTGACGGCTCGCCCGGTGTCGGCTGTCCCGTAATCGCCTCCATGAGCGGCGTGGACATGGTTTTAATAGTTGCGGAGCCATCCGTTTCCGGCATCAGCGACATGGAGCGCATCCTCAAAACCGCGGAGATTTTCAAGGTAAAAACCGCCGTTTGCGTCAACAAATTTGACACAAGCCCCGAAAACACAGAAAAAATCGAAGCCTTCTGCCGTGAAAATTCCCTTCCCTTTGCGGGAAAAATTCCCTTTGACCCACTGGCGGTTTCCGCCATAAACCAAGGCAAAACCATAGTCGATATCGCCTGCCCCTCGGGGCAAGCCCTTAAAATAGTGTACAACAACACAATAAAAATTTTGGAGGAACTATAAAATGAGAATAGCAATTGCAAGCGATGGAAAGAACGTAACGGAGCACTTCGGCCACTGTGCCTGCTTCCTTATTTATGACATCGAAAACGGTAAAATCGCCAAGGAAACCATAACCCCGAACCCCGGACACAAGCCCGGCTTTTTGCCGAATTTTTTGGCAGACCGCGATGTTAATGTTATAATCAGCGGCGGAATGGGCGGCGGCGCTGTGGACATTTTCAACGAGCGCAAGGTTGAAGTTATTGTCGGCGCTTCCGGCGAAGCCAGAGCCGCCGTTGAAAAATATCTGAATGGCGAGCTTCACACAACAGGCTCCGTTTGCCACAAGCACGAGCACAAGGACGAGTGCGGCAAATAGTCAAGCCAAAATTTTCCAAAAATAAAATGCGAGGTGAATTATATGGAATATAACAAAATCACAGACAGCAAAATTTCCACGGAAACCATCAATAATTGGCGTAAAAGCGGCAAAAAGGCACTGGGAATTGTCTGCTGCCACGTTCCCTTTGAGCTGCTGCACGCGGCGGAAATTCTTCCCGTTCGGCTCCGCGCAACCGCCTGCAAAACCTGCATTGACGCGGAGGCCTGCATGGGCGAGGAAAACTGCGGCTTCACAAAGGGCATTCTCCAATACCTTGTCGACGGCGTTTATGACCTTGACGGCGTGCTCATGTCGGACGGCTGCTCTGTTTCCGCGGGCATTTCAAACCAGTGGAAAATAATCGCGCCAAAGCGGAATAAACCCCAATATTTTTACGAAATTTCCGCGCCCCGCATGAATAACGATGCCGCGCTGA
>JAVVUU010000022.1:8401-18555 GCA_036653035.1 Oscillospiraceae bacterium | reverse complement strand
GTGACCTGCGCAACGGATGCCGCCTGCTCGTTGGAGGCTGTTGAAATCTTGTCAACAAGCGCTGCAACCTCTTTGGTTCCGGTTACGACGGACATGAGTGATTTAGCGGTTTCGTCCGCAAGGTGTGTGCCCTTTTCAACGGCAACGATGGAGCCTTCGATAAGCTCTGTTGTGCCCTTTGCGGCCTCGGCGGATTTACTTGCAAGGTTGCGGACTTCATCTGCGACAACCGCAAAGCCCTTGCCGGCTGCGCCTGCGCGGGCGGCTTCAACGGCTGCGTTGAGGGCGAGGATGTTGGTTTGGAAGGCGATGTCCTCGATTGCCTTGATAACCTTGCCGATTTCCTGTGAGGAGGTGCTGATGTCCTGCATTGCGGCGATAAGCTCCTGCATTTTCTCGTTGCTCTGCGTGACCTCTGTGCCTGCCTCACCGGATTTTTGGCTGGCTTCAAGAGCGTTGCCCGCGTTGAAACGAACCTGCTCGGAAATTTCGGAAACGGTTGCCGCAAGCTCTTGAACGGAGCTTGCCTGCTCTGTTGCGCCCTGCGCAAGAGCCTGTGCAGTTGCGGAAACTTGGTCGGAGCCACCGGAAACCTGCTCGGAGGCTTGGTTTATTTGGCTCAAGGCCTCGCTCAGCTTGGTGTTGATGTTACGCATGGAGTCTAAAATCGGCGCATAGTCCGCAACATACATATTGGGTGCTTTTGACTTTATGTCGAAGTTGCCGTCTGCCATTTCGCCAAGGAGGTAGCCGATATCGCCAATTATAGTGGCTATGCACTGTGTGGTAAACTGCATTTTTTCCGCCAGCTCTCCAAGCTCGTCCTTGGATTCGTAGCCAACCTTAACATCGAGGTTGCCGCTTGCCATTTTGTTCATTCCGTCTTCGATAAGCTTAATTGGAGCTGTTAGTCCGCGTGTTATGTAGATGGCAAGGAAAACTATTACCAAAAGAGTAACGATTGACATGACAAGCAAAATGATTGTAGCCAGTGATTCGGCTTTTTTTGAAGCTTCGTAGTTTGCCGCCGCTACCTCGCCCGCCTCTTTGTAAATTGCGTCAAGCTTTTCCTGCGCCTTGTCCATTAGCGGCTGATAGTCCTTCATCATGATTTTTGCCGCATCGACACTTTTGCCGGAGCGAGCCAATTTTAGAGTTTGTTCACGGATAGGAGAAGCCTGTCCAACAAATCCTATGCAGTCTTTAAGAAGCTGCTGGTCACCCTTAAAGTGTTCCTTCAGATAGCCAATTCCGGCAGTGAAGTCTGCAATATCGGCCTCCGCGGTATCAAGAAAGCCTGCCACTGCGGCTTCATCGCTTACAAGAGTTGCGTAGCATACGTTTTTGCAGCCGGACTGAAAGCTGCGGCGCATATCGAGAGCTTGGTTTGTGACTGTATAGCCCTCATCGTAGAAGCTTGTAAAACGCTTTCCGGCACTCTTCAATCCAACTACGGCTGTAATGGCAACTGCCAAAAACAGCATAACTATGATGGAAAAGGTTACAAGTAATTTTTTGCTAATTTTAAGATTTTTCATTTATCTCTCTCCCGTTCAACATTTTTTCGTGCTTGAGCAAAGAACTTAAAGCGATTTGTAGGCGCTTTTCGAAATTTTTTTCGCAGAGCTATGCCATTTCGCTTGTCAGCATTTCAAGCTCCTCCGCACCGACAAGTGTGCGGGTGTCCATTAGGAGAACAACTCTGCCCTCCAGCTTTCCAACGCCGGTAACAAAGCCCTCGGAGCCGCCGGAAACCTGTGGTGGCGGGGAAATCAGTGAATCGTCAATTGGCATAACGGCATCGACCTCATCCACGATGAAGCCGACGATGCTGCTGCTTATGTCGGTTACTATGATACAGGTGCGCTCGTTGTATTCGGTTTCCTGCTTGCCAAGGCGCAGGCGGACATCAAGCACCGGAATAATTGTGCCGCGAAAGTTGATTATGCCTTTCGCAAAGTATGGAAATTCGGGCACTTCTGTAATTTTTTGCATTCCCACAATTTGCACGACGTGTGCAATTGGAACGCCAAAGAGCTGACCGTCTGTCCAAAATGTTAGGTATTTGCCGTCCATTTCGCTGGTGTCAAGCTGTTCGAGCTCAATTTCGTCTTCAAAATTTTCTTGATTAAGGGCGCTCATTTTTATTCCTCCTACTTAGATTTATCATATCCTCAATAAAAGCTGTGCCCTATGCACGGCCTTTATTGGTGGTACAATTTAATTAAAATCGTCGAATTTAGATAATATAGCGGTGTATTTGTCGAAAATTGTCAAAAATAGCTATATTTATTATAATACATATGCCTTTAATTGTCTACCTTTTCGGCAAAAGTTTGGTAATATTTTCAATGCTTTGTTTGAGCCTTGCTCTTGCGCAAGCGGTACTAAATCCTTGCTATTTTTCCCATGTATGTTATACTTCTTTTATCGCACTTTTTGGAAGGAAGCCTTAGTCATGAACCCTAAACGCAAAGCAATTATTCAAATGCTTATCTGTGCCACAATGTGGAGCACGGGCGGCATATTCATAAAGCTCATTCCTTGGAACCCCATGGTAATCGCGGGGCTTCGCAGTCTTATTGCCGCCTGCGTCGTGCTTGTTTTTCTGCGGCTCAACAAAATCCCCTTGAGGTTCAACCGCCGCGCCGTTCTAAATGGTGCGCTTATGAGCCTTACCTTTCTCGCCTTTGTAATCGCAAACAAGCTTACAACGGCGGCAAATGCAATTGTTTTGCAGTTCACCGCGCCCGTATTTTTAATGGTATTCTCCGTTTTCATCTTTCATGAGCATTTTCGCCGTGCGGACGCTCTGGCGGTTATCTGCACACTCGGCGGCATTGCGCTTTTCTTCTTCGACCAGCTTCGCCCCGGCTCACTTCTTGGAAATTTCTTTGCCATCGCCGCCGGCGCTTTCATGGCAGGGATGTACCTTTCCATCGGCCGCGCCGATGAGCCGACGCGCATGGGCGGAATGCTGCTTGGGCATTTGTTCACCGCCGCCGTTGGAATTCCGTTCATTTTCTTCACCGATATGCCAATTTCCACAGCGCCCGTTCTGTGCATTTTTGCGCTTGGCATTCTCCAGCTCGGCATACCCTACATTCTTCTAATGCTGTCCTCAAAAAACTGTCCGCCGCTCGCCTGCTCACTTTTGGGCGCGGTTGAGCCGCTTCTAAACCCCGTGTGGGTGTTCCTTTTTCAAGGCGAAGCCCCCGGAATATTTGCCCTTTGCGGCGGTGTAATTGTAATTGTTTCCGTAACCGTTTGGTGCATTTGGCAGAACAAACACCCCGCAGTTCCCATAAACGCCACGGAGGTTTCCTCCTAAAAAGCTTTAGCACAGCGCTTGCAGGCGCGGAAAAATCTTCTTCGCTTTGCTCAAAGCCGCACTGTGCCGCCGGAGCTTAATATCACATTTAAAAATCAAGGGGCTACTGCAAAACACCGCAGTAGCTCCTTGATTTTTAAATTTTCATTGGTGCAAAGGTTTCGCGGCTGTCCTTTGCGGAAGCGACTTTTTCGTTTTCGCGTATTGGGGAGGCGGGGCATCGGAGCCGCTCCTCGGTCATAACGGCGTTTGCAAGCATTAGCTTAATGCGGTTTTCCTGATTTATTTTCGTTGCACCGGGGTCATAGTCGATAGCGACGATGTTGACACCCGGCTTTGCTTCGCGAAGGTGCTTCATAACTCCCTTGCCAACGATGTGGTTTGGCAGACAGCCAAAGGGCTGTGTGCAGACAATGTTGTTAACGCCCTCCTCGATAAGCTCCAGCATTTCGGCGGTTAGGAGCCAACCCTCGCCCATTTTTGCGCCCATGCCCATGTATCCCTCGGGCAGGGTGCGGGTGTGTTCAAAGGAGCCGGGCGGGGTAAAGGTGCCCTCCTCCAAAACGGCGTTTATAACATCATCCTGCTTTTTTATGAGGAAACGGTAGGCAAAGCCGGAAAGCCAAGCCTTCATGCGCGCCATGCCGTAAAGCTCCGCGTCCAAAATGCCGTTGTAGACGCAGTATAGCAGAAAATCGTAAAGCCCGGGCATCACGACCTCCGCGCCCTCGGAGAGCAAAAATTCCTCAAGCTTGTTGTTGCCAAGCGGAGAGAATTTTACAAAAATTTCGCCGACTATGCCAACCTTAACCTTTTCCGTGGTGTGACGGAGCGGAATTTCCGCAAAGCTGCGGACTATTTTTGCATAGTTTTCCTTGATTTCGCGGTATTTGATGCGTCCGGACATCATACGGTCGGAAATTTCCTGTGTCCATTTATCCGCAAGCGCCTGACTTTGTCCTTTGTTGATTTCGTAGGGTCGGCATTGGTTTAAAAGGCACATGAGCAGGTCGCCATAGGTGACGGAATACATCATGCGGTGCAGAAGCGAGAGTGTAATTTTGAAGCCGGGGTTTGATTCAAGTCCGACAACGGAAAAGGAAACAACGGGTATGTAGCCGTAGCCCGCGCGCTCCAAAGCCTTGCGGAGGAGGGCGATGTAGTTTGAGGCACGGCAGCCGCCGCCGGTTTGCGATATCATAAGGGCAACCCTGTGCGGGTCGTATTTTCCGCTTTCGAGTGCTGTTATGAATTGGCCGATAACGAGCAGGGCGGGGTAGCAGGCATCGTTGTGAACATAGCGAAGCCCCGCGTCCGTAACCTCCTTGCCGCTGTTGTCGAGAATTTCAACCTTGTAACCCGAAGCGGTTAGGATGTTCGCAAGTATTTTAAAGTGCATTGGCAGCATACACGGAATGAGGATTGTGTGTGTCTTGCGCATTTCCTTTGTGAAGATGGGTCTATCGTTCGTTTTGCTTTTCATTTGCTTTCTCCCTCTCTGCAATCGCGCCCAAAAGACTGCGCAGTCTGATTTTCACAGCGCCGAGATTGGTGATTTCGTCAATTTTGATTTGAGTGTATAGCTTGCCGCGGCTCTCCAAAACCGCGCGCACCTCGTCGGTTGTAATTGCGTCCAGTCCGCAGCCGAAGGAAACAAGCTGAACAAGCTCGCAATTGTCGTGGGAAGCGGCATATTCGGCGGCGCGGTACATACGCGAATGGTATGTCCACTGATTGAGCACGTTGACCTCCGGATTTTCACCGAACTCAAAAACGCTGTCCTCACTGACGGTTACAAAGCCGAGGGAGGAGGCAAGCTTGTCAATGCCGTGGCAAATTTCGGGGTCTATGTGGTAGGGTCTGCCGGCAAGAATCATAACGCGCTTTCCTGTTGCCTTTGCATAGGCAAGCGCGGCGGCACCGGCTTCCTTAATGTCCGCCATCCACTTTTTGTAGGCGGCAAAGCCCTCGTCCACGGCGTGACGGATGTTCCGCAGGGGAACGCCGCCAAAGTTTTGGGAAAGCAGCTTGTAAAGCTCCTTTGAAAGCTCTTTTTTGTTGTTTATGTTGAGGTAGGGGAACATGAAGCGCGTTTTTGAAAGCGACTCCATGTTGGAGGAGAGCACCTCGGAATAATAGGCGACAACGGGGCAGTTGTAGTGGTTTTGACCATCGCCCTCGTTTATGTTGTAGGTTAGGCAGGGGTAGAAAATTGCGTCCACGCCCTTGTCGAGCAGGGCTTCGATGTGGCCGTGCATAAGCTTTGCGGGGTAGCAGGCGGTATCAGACGGGATGCTGTATTGACCGCGGCTGTAGCACTCGCGCGATGAAAAGCCGGACAGCACAACGCGAAAACCGAGCCTTGTAAAGATGGTGTGCCAAAGCGGGGCAAGCTCGTACATTCCAAGCGCGAGAGGCAGGCCGATGGTGCCGCGGTTTCCGTCGCCCGGAGCAAGAGCCATCAGCGCGTTGCGTTTAAAGTTGTAAAGGTTTGGAAGCTCGGAGCTAAGCTCCTTTTGTCCCGCTCCCTTTTCGCATTTGTTGCCGGAAACATATTTTTTTCCGCCGCCGAAATTGTTGATTGTCAGGCGGCAGTGGTTGCCGCAGCCCTTGCAGACCGTTGAGCTTGAGGTGTGTGTAAAGTCCTCAAGCGCGGAGGGCGTGATGAGCGAGGATTTTTCGGGAGCTTCGCTTTTTATGTGGAGCGCCGCGCCAAAAGCGCCCATAAGCCCCGCGATATCGGGGCGGACAACATTTGCGGAAAGCTCTCTTTCAAAGCTGCGAAGCACGGCATCGTTTAAAAATGTTCCGCCCTGAACGACTATGCTTTTGCCAAGCTCTGCGGCGGAGCGGGCGCGGATTACCTTGTAGATTGCGTTTTTGACAACGCTCATGGAAAGACCGGCGGAAATATCCGCCGCCTCCGCGCCGTCCTTTTGCGCCTGCTTGACGGAGGAATTCATGAAAACCGTACAGCGGGAGCCAAGGTCAACGGGTGCTTTTGCGAAAAGACCGAGCTTTGAGAAGGTTTCGATGTCGTAGCCCCAGCTTTTTGCAAAGGTTTCTATGAAGGAGCCGCAGCCGGAGGAGCAGGCCTCGTTTAGCATGATGCTGTCTATGGCACCGTTGCTGATTTTGAAGCATTTTATGTCCTGCCCGCCGATGTCGAGGATAAAGTCCGCATCCGGTCGAAAATGACGCGCGGCGGTGAAGTGGGCAATGGTTTCAACCAAGCCCGCGTCAACGCCGAATGCGGCGCTGATAAGCTCCTCGCCGTAGCCTGTAACGGCACTGCCCGCGATTTTGATGCGAGTGCCGCACAGTTTATATATATGTGTGAGCTGCTGTCTTATGATTTCAACGGGACTGCCGAGGTTTGAGCCATAGGAGCTGTAAAGAAGCTCATCGTTTTCGGAGATTAGGGCAAGCTTTGTTGTTGTACTGCCGCAGTCTATGCCGAGAAAGGCGCGGCCCGAATATGCGGACATATCCGCGCGGGGAATTGCGGCTCTTGCGTGACGCGCGGAAAATTCGGCATATTCGGCTTCGCTTTCAAAAAGCGGGGGGAGGTGACCGGAGGTCGGCTTTTGCGCGGAGGAATGAGCAAGCTTTTCAGTAATCTCCGCATAGCCATATTTTTCCTTTTGGTGGGAGGCGTAAAGTGCCGCGCCCATGGCAACGGCAAAGCGGCCGTATTCGGGGAAAACGGCGTTCGCCTCCGAAAGTCCCAGCGTTTCACGAAAACGCGCGCGCAGGCCTTGGCAAAAATAGAGGGGGCCGCCCAAAAACATGACCTTGCCGTCAATTCTTCGCCCCTGTGCAAGGCCGGAAATGGTTTGGTCAACAACCGCTTGGTAGATGCTTGCGGCAACATCCGCCTTGCGGGCGCCTTGATTTAGCAGTGGCTGAATATCGGATTTTGCAAAAACGCCACAGCGCGAAGCGATTGGGTAGATGCGCTCGTGCTCAAGGCTGAGGTCGTCCAGCTCCTGTGTTGTGAGGTTCATAAGCGTTGCCATTTGGTCTATAAAAGCTCCCGTGCCGCCGGCGCAGGAGCCGTTCATTCGCTCGTCCATAGCACCGGAAAAATAGATTACCTTTGCGTCCTCGCCGCCAAGCTCAACAACGACATCTGTGTCCGGCTCAAGCTCGCGGACAACCTCGCCTGTTGAAAAAACCTCCTGCACAAAGGGCAGTCCGGCATCGAGAGCAAGTCCCATTCCGGCGGAGCCGGAAATCGCAAGGGAAAAGGGTGCATTGCCAACAAGTCCCTCAATCCGCGTGACCAGCTCAAGAGCCTTTTCGCGCACGAGGGAATAGTGACGTTCATAGCATTCATAGGTTATAAGACCGTTTTGCACAAGGACTATTTTTGCGGTGGTTGAGCCTATATCGAGGCCGACGGTCGCGCCGCCGCCCGTGTTTAGTTTGATTGTTGTTGTTGCCGACATGAGCATGATACTCCCAAGAAAATAATTTGCGGCCTGCCGCCGCAAGGAAAGAAGCCTGTCGAAAAACGCACTTTTCAGCAGAACACTGTCATTGTAACACAAACTTCAAATAAATCAAATAATGTATCAGAAAGTTTACATTTAAAAAAGCACCTGCCGCCCCTGTCATTCCGAGGAGCAAAGCGGCAAAGAATTTTTCTCTGTGCCAAGCTTTGGTGTGTCACAAGCCTTTTTGTAGCCAAACATATAAAAAGCTAAATTCTCTTTGAGCAAATTCGGCGTATTGCTAAATTTTAAATGACGTGTTATAATTATCGTGTAGAAAAATCGACACTTTGCGATAATTACTGCGGTTGGGAGGTTTGCACAATGGAACACGGCTTTGGCGTTCAGCAGGTTCAAGAGCAGTCACAAATTCTATCTCCGCGTATGCTGCAATCCCTCTCCGTTCTGCAAATGCCCTCCGCCGAGCTTTATGAGTTTCTCATCAAGGAGCTTGAGGAAAACCCCGTTATAACCTTCGACAGCATAGATTATGCCGAAAAATGCAGGCGCGGCTCCCGCTTCCGTCATGACGGCTTTGACGATGCGGACATTCCCGAGAGGGTGTCCGACGACAACAATTCCCCCCTCGTCACCCTCCGCATCCAATACGCAATGCTTCGCCCGCCCCCCCACATCGAGCACATAGGCTATGCCCTCATCTACCTTCTCGATGAAAACGGCTACCTCTGCTACGACGATGTTGAGCGTCTTGCCCAAGCCTCAAACATCTCCTTGGACGACCTCAAAATTGCCATCGACCTCCTGCAAACCCTTGACCCCGCCGGCGTTGGCGCATTCACCCCCCGCGAGTGCATTTTGCTCCAGCTTGAGCGCAAGGGACTAAAAGGCAGTGACGCTTGGAAGGTCGCTCAGGATCATCTGGAGCTTTTGGGAAAAAATCGGCTTCCGCAAATCGCGAAGCTCTCCTCAATCCCCCTCCACAGGGTTGTAAACGCCCAACAGCTAATCCGCACCCTAAACCCCAAGCCGCTGATGCTTGAGGGCAAGCTTTCCGAAAGCGAATACATAACCCCCGACATCCGCATCCTAAAGCGTGACGGCAATTTTGTCGTTGAGCTAAATCAGCTAAACGCCGACAACATAATAATCGACGACACCTATTCCCGAATTTTCCGCGAAACGGACAACGACACCGTTCGCGCCTTTTTAGATGAAAACATGAAAAAAGCCCACTGGCTGAGGGACAGCATCCGTCAGCGCTGTGAAACTCTCATGGCCTGCGCAACACAGCTCCTAACAAGCCAGCGCGACTTTTTCGACAAAGGCCCCGAAGCGCTCCACCCCTACAGCCGCAAGGAGCTTGCCGAGCAGGTCGGCCGCTGTGAATCCACCATCAGCCGCGCCTTTAAAGACAAATATGTCGAGTGCGACTGGGGAATGTTTGAAACCGACTATTTCTTCCCAAAACCCACCGCCGATTTAGGCTCCACCATCACAAAATCCACCATAGAAAGCAGCATTCAGTCCATCATATTAAGCGAGGACAGGCAATCCCCCATGAGTGACGAGTCCATAGTCGAAAGCCTGAAAAGCCTCGGCATCTCCGTCAGCCGCCGCACCGTTGCAAAATACCGCGACCAGCTCGGCATCCCCGCCTCCTCACGGCGCAGAGTTTACGCATAAAATAATCGGGCGGCCAAATGGCCGCCCGATTTAATTTATTTTCCGCCTGCGGGCGGGAAGCTCTAAGAGGTTTTTTGACAGATCGCCCGATTTGAGCTTTTAGCAAAATGTGTCTATATAGTTTTGCAGGCAGTGCTTTATAACCTCAACCGCCGCCTCGCGGCCCTGCTCCTCGTCCACAACGGTTTCCTTGCCCTCAAGGTTCTTGTACACCGAGAAAAAGTGGCACATCTCGTCAAAATTGTGCTTTGGCAGATGGGAAATGTCCTCAATTTCGTTGTAGCTGGGGTCATTTTGGCAAACGGCAATGATTTTTTCGTCCATCTTGCCGCCGTCCTTCATTGTGATAACGCCGATGGGCTTACAGCGCACAAGCGTCATGGGGTCAATGGGTTCACTGCTAATTACGAGAACGTCCAGGGGGTCGCCATCGTCACCATAGGTGCGGGGGATGAAGCCGTAGTTTGCGGGATAGTGGGTTGCTGTGTAGAGTATGCGGTCGAGAATGATTAGTCCGGTTTCCTTATCAAGCTCATATTTTTTCTTGCTGCCCTTTGTGATTTCAATTACCGCAATAAAATCCTCCGGCTGAATTCTTTTGGGGTTGATATCGTGCCAAATATTTGACATTCTCGTGCTCCTTAAATTATCATTTTTTCATCGCATCATTCTAGCATTGTTTG
>JAVVUU010000022.1:0-8301 GCA_036653035.1 Oscillospiraceae bacterium | reverse complement strand
ATTCTAGCATTGTTTGACGGGATAAGCAAGCTAAAAATCGGGAGCTGCCGCAAAAGCTGCGGCAGCCCCCGATTTATGTCATTTTGAGCTTAAAGCGCTTAGTTTGGCATTTTTATTTGCCTAAATATGCCTTTTTAACCGCTTCGTTTTTAAGAAGCTCCTCTCCCGTGCCGGAGAGGGTTATGCGGCCGGTTTCCAAAACGTAACCCATGTCCGCCGTGTGGAGAGCCATGTTTGCGTTTTGTTCGATTAGAAGAATTGTAACGCCCTGCTTGTTGATTTCCTTAATAATGTCGAAAATGCCCTTTACGACTATGGGCGCAAGCCCCAAGGACGGCTCGTCCATCATCATCAGCTTTGGGCGGCTCATCAGTGCGCGGCCAACAGCCAGCATTTGCTGCTCACCGCCGGAAAGTGTGCCGGCGGCCTGCCATTCGCGCTCCTTTAGGCGGGGGAAAAGGTCGTAGACCCATGCGATATCCTCGCTCAAATTATCCTTGCGCAGATATGCGCCGACCTTGAGGTTTTCAAGAACGGTAAGGTCGGGGAAAACGCGCCGCCCCTCGGGAACAAGCGTTATGCCCTTGGAAACTATTTTGTGTGCGGGCTTCCCCGTGATATTTTCGTCCAAAAAGGTAATTGTGCCGGAGGCGGCGGGAACAAGCCCCGCAACTGTGCGCAGGCAGGTGGATTTGCCCGCGCCGTTCGCGCCGATTAGGGTGACGATTTCTCCCTCGGGCACCTCGAAGGAGATGTCGCGAACAGCCTTTATGCCGCCGTAGTTGACGGACAGATTTTCAATTTTAAGCATCCTCGCTCACCCCCAAATATGCTTCGATTACGCGCGGGTCGTTTTGGACGGCATCGACCGTGCCGTTTGCGATTAGCTTGCCGAAGTCCAAAACATAGATGCGGTCGGCAATTGCCATTACGAGATCCATGTGGTGCTCAATCATCAGCACGGAAAGCTTAAATTCGTCCTTAATTTTTTTGATGAACTCCGAAAGCTCCAAGGTTTCCTGCGGGTTCATGCCGGCGGCAGGCTCGTCAAGCAAAAGCATGGTTGGATTTGTTGCAAGTGCGCGGGCGATTTCGAGGTGGCGCTGCTTGCCATAGGGGAGGGAGGAGGCAATGTCGTTTTGCGCATCCTCTAGTCCAACGAGCCGCAAAAGCTCTAAGGACTCCTCGCGCAGGCGCTGCTCCTCCTTGAAATTCACGCGGAAGGTTGCGGAGAGGACGTTTGCCTTTAGGTGCAGGTGCTTTGCAATCATTACGTTTTCGAGCACGGATAAATCCTTGAAAAGACGGATGTTTTGAAAGGTTCGGGCAATGCCCAGTGCCGTTATTTTGTCCGGCGTTCTGACAATAGACTTTTTAAGCTTCTTGTCATCCTCCTCGGACTTTTCCTTGACCGGTGTTTTTGCGTTTGTGTATTTGTCGGCGTTTTGACCGGCATAGAGCTTTTTCATTTTGCCCTTGGGATGGTTTGCAATAATTGGCTTGCCGTTAAAAAAGACAGCGCCGTTTGTTGGCTCATAAACGCCGGTTATGACGTTGAACGCCGTTGTTTTGCCCGCGCCGTTCGGGCCGATTAGGGCAACAATTTCGCCCTCGTTAACATTAAGCGAGAGATTATCGACAGCGACAACGCCGCCGAACTGCATGGTTACATCGGAGAGAGATAGGATTGTATTACTCATGGTCGTCACCTCCCGTGGTGTTTGAGCCGTCGGAGGCGGCAAGCTTGGGCTTTCGCCCGAATATTCGTTTGAACCAGTTTACGGTTCTGTCAACGCCCAGCTCGCGATCGCCCATTATGCCGCGGCTCCAAAACAGAACAATTGCCATGATGATAACGGCGAAAACGACCTGTCTAAAGCCGTTGCGGAAGATGCCGGGGGCGGAAATGCCGAGGAATGTTCCGGTGTCCAAGCCGCGCAGCCACCATTCGGAGGCGGCAACGAACAGGAATGAGGAAATGACACTTCCCGAAACGGAGCCAATGCCGCCAATGACGACGATTAGGAGAATTTCATAGGTCATTGCGGATTTGAACTGAGTTGCGGAGATGGTGTTTTGGAACATTGCAAGCAGTGCGCCGCTAATTCCGGCGAAAAAGCAGCTTATGCAAAAGGAGAGCATTTTGGTTTTTGCAAGATTTATGCCCATTGCTTCCGCCGCAACCTCGTCCTCGCGGATTGCCTTGAATGCGCGGCCGTAGGAGGAATTTATGAGCATTACGATGATGGCAATGCAGGCGCCCGCCAAGAGAAAGGGCATCAGCGTTGACAGGTGAATTGCAACCTCGCCGTTTGCGCCCATAATGTTAAAGTCTGTAAAGGTGGGATAGCTTTTAAGCAGATTTGAGCCGTTTGTGATGGGGCCGAGCGCATCCCACTGGAAAAAGGCGCGGAGAATTTCGGCAAAGCCGAGAGTTGCAATTGCGAGGTAGTCGCTCTTTAGCCTAAGCACGGGCAGGCCGATTAGGAATGCAAATATCGCCGCGACAAGTCCCGCCAAAATAATTGCCACAAGAACGCCGACAACCATGCCGGCACCCTCGCCGAGGAAGCTTCCGAAAACCTCGGGCAGGGAGAAGCTGACAGCGCAGTCGAAATATTTGTAGACCGCCGCCTTTGCGGAGGTTGGGATGGTAAGGATGGCATAGACATATGCGCCGATTAGCATAAAGCCCGCCTGACCGAGTGAAAACAGACCCGTAAAGCCGTTTAGGAGGTTCATGGAAACCGCAACAAGGGCATAGATTGCGCCTTTTTTGAGAACCGCAAAAAGAATGTGGTTTGGATTGACGACCTGCTCCAAAAGAAAAACCACAGCAAGCAGGGCAACTATGAGTGCAAGATTTATAATTCGTTTGGTTGATTTTTTCATGCCGCGCCCCCTAAACCTTGTCGGTTGATTTCTCACCGAAAAGTCCCGTGGGCTTCGCGATAAGAATTATGATTAAAAGGGCAAAGGTGAAAGCGTCCGAGAAGGTGGTTAGGCCAAGACCCTTGATGAGGTTTTCGCAGATGCCTATGATGAATGCGCCGACAACAGCGCCGGGAATGGAGCCTATGCCGCCGAAAACAGCGGCGACAAATGCCTTTAAGCCGGGCATTGACCCCGCCATTGGGAAAACGCCGGTGTAGTTTGAAAAGAACAAAATGGAGCCGATGGCGGCAAGAAAGGAGCCTATGATAAAGGTCATTGAAATGACTCTGTCAACCTTAATTCCCATGAGCTGGCTTGTTTCAAAGTCCTTGGAAACGGCGCGCATTGCCATGCCGATTTTTGTGTGCTTGATTAGCATTACAAGGCCGAAAACCAGAACGATTGTGAGGATGGGCGTGATAACCGTGACGCGCTTTGTGGTTGCGCCGAAAACTGTGATAACGTCGCTTATCCAAGGGATTGAGGGGTATGGCTTTGAAAGGCCGCCGGTTACATAGAGAGCCAAATTCTGCAAAAGATATGAAACGCCGATGGCGGAAATCATAACCGACATTCGCGGGGCGGAGCGGAGCGGGCGATAGGCAACGCGCTCAATTACAAAGCCCAAAAGAACGGTTAGGAAAATAACGAGAGGAATGGAAAAATAGAGCGGCATGGCGGTTGCGGCATAGACCATCATAAGTCCTGCGCACATAAAAATGTCGCCATGGGCGAAGTTTATAAGGCGGAGAATGCCGTAAACCATGGTGTAGCCAATGGCTATAAGAGCATATTGCCCGCCAACGGATATGCCTGCTAAAATATATGTCAGGCTTTGACCGAGTGTGTTCATAATGTATGAGCCTCCATTTTGTTGAGCTGTCTTGAAAGAACGCCGAATTTACCGGGTTTCTTTCAAGGCAGCTCAAAATCAACACGATGCTTGGCGGGAGAGGCTGCTCCCGCCAAGCGATTATGTTTTTGCTTTGGGGCATTGCGCCGCTATTGCAGCGGTGTTGCCTTAGTTATTTTGTAATTCCCTGAACACCAATGGGCTTCCAAACACCGGCTTCGGTGTCGGCCTGCTTGATGTAGGCAAGGTCGCGGATTGCGTCGCCGTTAGTGGCTTCGATTGCGATGTCGCCGCAAACGCCCTTGTAGGTGGTTTTCCAGATGGCTTCGTTAACTGCCTTGGGGTCTGTGGAGCCTGCAAGCTTTAGAGCTTCGAGAGCGAAGAAGTATGCGTCGTGTCCCATTGCGGAAACAGCGGCGACCATGTCGTTGCCGTTGTTGCTGGAAAGACGTGTAGCATCGGCGTTAATCCACTCCTTGATGCCCTTGTCAAATTCGGGTGTGCCGCCTTCGTTATAGAAGGTGGTGACATAAAGCTGAAGATCCTTGCCCTTAATGGCTTCGGTGACGACGTTTGAGTCCCAAGTGTCGCCGGCGAGGAGGGGATATGTAGCGCCTTGAGCTGCTGCCTGGTCAATGATGAGGGAAGCGGCTTCGGTGGAAACGGGGGATACGAAAACATCCGCACCGTAGTTTTTGGCGTTGGTTACATAGGAGGCGTAGTCGGAGGTGCCGTCGGGGAAGGTTTCAAACTTGACCTCGCCGCCGAGCTTTTCGAAGGCGTCCTTGAAGTAGTTGCAAAGGCCGACGGAATAGTCGTCGCCAAGCTTTGCAAGCAGATATGCCTTTTTAGCGGAGAATTTCTCGTTTGCAAAGTTTGCAAGAACGGTGCCCTGGAAGGGGTCGATGAAGCAGATGCGGAAATAGTGGGTGTTGCCCTCTGTAACTGCGGGGTTTGTGCAGGTTACGCCGATTGCGGGGATGCCTGCATCTTTAAATGTGTCGGAGCCGGCAATGGAAACGCCGGAGCCATAGGAGCCGAGAACAACGGAAACGCCGGCGCTGACAAGAGAAGCCGCGGCTGTGGGGCCTTTTTCGTTGGAGGACTGGTTATCAACGGTTACAAGCTCAACCTTGTAGGTTTCGCCTGCAATGTCAACTGTTGGCTGGAGGTCGTGAGCGTATTGGATGCCGAGAGCCTCCTGCTTGCCGCCTGCGCCATTGTCGCCGGATGCAGGCTCATAAACGCCGATTTTAACAACCTTTTCACCGGCTGCGGGACTTGCGGCCGGCTTGCCGGATTCTGATGGGGCGGATGTTTTTGCGCAGCCCGCAAGTGTGGCAACGAGAAGAACACACGCAAGAAGGAGCGCCAGATACTTTTTCATCTTCATAAAATTTCCTCCGATTTTTGTCAGGCGGAAGCGCCTGCAATTTTGTGTTGTCCGCAGGGCGCAAACAAATGTCCGCGTACAACTACAGAGAAATTATAGCGTACTAAAGTTGAAAATGCAAGGGAAACTTAACACTTAGTTCACAATTTGCGGTTTTTGGACTGTGCTCAGGCACATTTGGGAAAATATTTGTGGAAAAGCTTTGAGAAACGTGGTAATGTGTATAAATATAAATCGGGATGCTCTCCCCAACAAATTGCACTTGCAAACGGAGGAATTTTTATGAAACACACAAAATCCACGGCGCTTGCTCTGACGCTTCTGCTAACAGTGGCACTGTTTTCCGGCTGCACCGCAGAAAAGCCCTCCGCCGATGTCAAAACGTCCGTTGTCGATATGATGGGGCGCGAGGTTTCGCTCGAAGCGCCCGCCAAAAAAATTGTCGCGCTAACCGCTGCGGACTGCGAAATTCTCTACGCCCTCGGCGCGGGGGACACTCTCGTCGGCCGCGGCAGCTTTTGCGACTACCCCGAAGCCGTCACAAAGCTTCCGGAGCTGCAATCGGGCAGTGAAACAAATATTGAGCAAATCATTGCGCTAAAGCCGGAGCTTGTTCTCATGAGCAGCATGGCGCAAACCAAGGAGCAGGTTGCCGCCATTGAAGCCGCCGGAATTAAAACCGCCGTCAGTGAAGCCACAGACATTGCAGGCGTTTACAAATCCATAGAAATCATAGGTGCTTTGACAGGCCGTGCAAACGAGGCAAGCGACCTTGTTTATCAAATGAAAGCCTCCTTCGAGGCGCTTTCCGCAAATGCGGCGGGCGGGAGCGGCAAAACCGTTTATTTCGAGGTTTCCCCGCTTGAGTTCGGCCTTTGGACCTCCGGTGCGCACACCTTTATGGACGAAATCGCCGCCATGCTCGGTCTTAAAAACGCCTTTGCCGATGTTGAGGGCTGGGCGGAAATTTCGCAGGAGCAGGTAATCGAGCGCAACCCCGACTATATCGTCACCATTTCCCCCGAAGCTAACGGCGCTTCCCCGCTTGACGAAATCCGCGCCCGTAAGGGTTGGGAAAATATGAAGGCAATCAAAAACGACAAGCTTTTCGCCGCCGACCCCAACGAAATTTCACGCCCCGGCCCGCGTCTTACAAATGCGGCGCAGGCTCTGTCCGACTTTGTTTATGGCGGGAAGTAAGCGGCGTGTCGGCGCGGCGGTATACATTATAATAGCACTCGCAACACTTTTCGTTCTTGTTCTCTGCGTGTGTGTCGGAAGTGTTTTCATTCCGATTTCCGATGCACTGCGGGCGATTTGGGAGGCTGTTTTCGGCTTGGCTCCAACAAACGAGCTTGCAAGCTCCGTTATAATCTCCGTCCGTCTGCCGCGCGTGCTCTGTGTTGCGCTCTCGGGCGCGGCGCTCTCGCTTTGCGGCGCGGCAATGCAGGGGCTTTTGCGAAATCCGCTTGCGGACGGCTCCACCCTCGGCGTTTCAAGCGGGGCATCCCTCGGCGCTGTTTTGGCAATTGCGCTGGGAATTCAAATTCCCGGCTTTGCAGGCGGCGGAACAACGCTTATGGCAATGCTGTTTGCGGGAGTATCGCTTGTCATCATTTTATCCCTCGCCCACAAGCTTGACTACTCGCTTTCAACAAACACAATCATCCTCACGGGTGTCATTTTTTCAATGTTTGCAAGCAGCTTAATCAGCCTTGTAATAGCCTTTGCGGGGGAGCGTGTCCGAACAATCACCTTTTGGACTATGGGCTCGCTTGCGAACACGAACTATGTAAATGTGCTCACTCTCCTCATTGCATTTATCGTCTGCGGCGGCGCACTTTTGCTCTCCGCGCGGGAGCTTAACGCCTTTTCTATCGGCGAGGACAACGCCCGAAGCGTCGGTGTCGGCGTAAAGCGTGTGCGGCTCGTGGTGCTAATCGCCGTTTCCGCGCTCATAGGCGTTTGCGTTTCCATAGGCGGAACAATTGGCTTTGTGGGGCTTGTAACTCCGCACATGACCCGAATGCTAATAGGCCCCAACCACAAAAAGCTCCTGCCCGTCTCCGCATTTTTCGGCGCTGTTTTTCTGATGCTTGCGGATTTAATCAGCCGCACGCTGCTGCGCCCCATTGAGCTTCCCATAGGCGTTATAACCTCCTTTGTGGGCGCTATTGTTTTTGTTTTCATTTTTTTCAAATCAAGGAGGGTGCAGTGAAAATGCTGGAGCTTCGCGATGTAAGCGTCAAATACGGCGGTCTGACAGTTGTTGACAATCTCAGCTTTTCGGTTGACGAGGGGCAGTGGCTCATGCTTGTGGGGCCAAACGGCGCGGGAAAAAGCACTGTTGTAAGTGCCATTTCACAGGGTTGCAAATACAGCGGCGACATTCTCTTTGACGGCCGCGACGTTAAAGCCATGCGCCCCGCCCTGCGCGCAAAAAGCTTTGGTGTTCTCCTGCAAAACAGCAGCCCCGCCTATGGCTTCACGGTTCGCGAGGTCGCCTCTCTCGGGCGATACGCCTATTCCAAGAGCATTTTCGGCGGCGAAACGCAGGAGGATAAAAAGAGCATAGACGAAGCTCTTGAAATGACGGGACTTTCAAATTGCGCAAAGCAGTCCGTTTTGACCCTCTCGGGCGGCGAATTGCAGCGCTGCTTTTTGGCACAGCTTTTCGCGCAAAATCCTCGTCTGCTCATTCTTGATGAGCCGACAAGTCACCTTGACCTCTCCTTCCAAAAGCAGCTTTTGGAGCTTGTCGGCGGCTGGGTGCAAAAAAAAGGCCGCGCCGTCATTTCCGTTGTCCACGACCTCAGCCTTGCCCGCGCCTTTGGCACACACGCGCTTTTAATGAACGCCGGCCGCGCCGTCGCCCTTGGCGAAAAAAACGACACCCTCTCCGATGCGCGCCTAAACGAGGTTTACACCATGGATGTCCCCGAATTTATGCGCTCTATGTTAAAGGTTTGGAAAAAATAAATAGTTTTCTTATAAAGCAAAGAGCGCACATCAAAACAGAAATTTTGATGTGCGCTCTTTGTTCAAATAATTCATTTTTTGTCCGAAAAGTTAACCGGCTTTCTAACTTGAACATACATTGAAACAATCCCGCTCAAAACCA
>JAVVUU010000021.1:4300-18571 GCA_036653035.1 Oscillospiraceae bacterium | reverse complement strand
GTTGGAAGTGTTTCCTCGGCGGAGATTTCCTCGGGGATTTCCTCTTCCTTGTCGGTTCTGGCGATTGAAATTACTCTTGCGCCGTCGGTTACTTTCATAAGCCTTACGCCCTGTGTGGCGCGGCCAAAGGTGCTGATGGAGCCTGCGCTCATGCGGATTATTGTGCCGTCGTCGCTGATTATGAGAACGTCGTCGTTGTCGTCAACGACCTTTACGTCCGCAACCTTGCCGGTTTTGTCGGTGACGTTGTAGTTTTTCAGTCCCGTGCCGCCGCGCTTTTGAGGAACGCCGTCCGTGCCGCGCAGATATTCTTCAATTTCCGTGCGCTTGCCGTAGCCGTTTTCGGTGACGGAGAGAAGCGCACCGCCCTCTCTTGCACGAGCCGCGCCAACGCAATAGTCGCCCTCGCGCAGGCGAATTCCGCGAACGCCCGTTGCTGTGCGTCCCATTGGACGGAGGTCGGTTTCCGCAAAGCAGATTGCCATTCCGTCATGTGTGGCGACAAGAATGTTTTGTGTGCCATCGGTTAGGCGGACGGAAATAAGCTCGTCGCCCTCGTCAAGATTGAGTGCGCGTATGCCGATGTTTCGGATGTTCTTTAGCGCGTTAAGATACATTCGCTTGACTGTACCGTCCTTTGTTATCATTACAAGATACTCGGAGTCGGTTTCGAGGTCGCGCGTGTGTATCATTGCATTGACGCGCTCGCCCTGCTCTATGGGCAAAAGGTTAATTATATTTGTGCCCTTTGCTGTCCGCCCCGACTCGGGAATTAGGTAGCCCTTTTTGCGGTAAACACGGCCGCTGTCTGTGAAGAAGAGGATAAAGTCGTGGGTGGAGGCTGTGAAAACCGTTTCGATGCAGTCCTCCTCGCGGAGTGACTGGGCGGTTATTCCGCGGCCGCCGCGGCGCTGGGCACGGTAGGTGTCCGCCGGCATACGCTTGATGTAGCCCGCACGGGTGAGGGTGTAAACGCACTCCTCCTCCTCGATTAGATCCTCAATGTCGATTTCGTCCTCAACATCCATTATTTCGGTGTTGCGCTTGTCGCCGTATTTGTCGCGGATGGCTATAAGCTCGGTTTTAAGAACGTCCTTCAGCATTTCCTCGGAGGCCAAAAGCTTGTTGTAGTAGGCAATTTTTTCTTCAAGCTCTTTATATTCCGCAATGATTTTTTCGCGCTCCAGACCCTGCAAGCGCTTTAGCTGCATATCCATAATGGCTTGGGTTTGGATTTCGGACAGACCGAAGCGCTCCATTAGGTTTTGCTTCGCATCGTCGTAGCTCTCGCGGATTATGCGGATTACTTCGTCGATATTGTCCTGAGCTATCAGCAGACCTTCGAGAAGGTGCGCACGATCCTGCGCTTTTTTGAGGTCAAATTTTGTGCGGCGAATGATGATTTCTTCTTGGAATGCAAGATATTCGTCTAAAATTTGGCGAAGCGAAAGAATTCTCGGCTGGCTCTGATTTTTTACAAGGGCAAGCAGATTTATTGCAAAGGAGGACTGGAGCTGGGTTTGTGAAAACAGGCGGTTTAGGACAACCTGTGAGTTTGCGTCCTTTTTAAGCTCTATAACTATGCGCATACCGTTGCGGTCACTCTCGTCACGCAGACCGGAAATTCCGTCAAGCCGCTTATCGTGAACCTGCTCAGCGATGTTTTCTATGAGGACACGCTTATTGACCTGATACGGAAGCTCCGTGACGATTATGCGCAGGCGGTTTTGGCCGTATTCTTCAAATTCTGTGCGGGAGCGGATTACAACGCGGCCCTTGCCGGTTGCATAGGCGGCGCGAATGCCGGCACGGCCCATTATGATGCCCTTTGTTGGAAAATCGGGGCCGGTGACGTGCTCCATGAGGTCGGACAGCTCCGCCTCGGGATTGTCCAAAACGCAGACGCAGGCATTTATGACCTCCGTTAGGTTGTGGGGCGGAATGTTTGTTGCCATGCCAACAGCTATGCCCGACGAGCCGTTTACAAGCAGGTTTGGAAAGCGGCTCGGCAAAACGCGAGGCTCCTTGCGGGTTTCGTCAAAGTTTGAATCCCAATCTATGGTGTCTTTTTCGATGTCACGCAGAAGCTCATCGGAAATTTTGGACATTCTGGCTTCGGTGTAACGGTAGGCGGCGGGGGGGTCGCCGTCGATTGAGCCGAAGTTTCCGTGGCCGTCTACAAGCGGGTAGCGCATTGAAAATTCCTGTGCAAGACGAACGAGAGCGTCATAAACGGACTGGTCGCCGTGTGGGTGGTAGCGTCCCAAAACGTCACCGACACAGGTTGCGGATTTTTTGAAGGGGCGGTCGGAGCTTAGGTTGTCCTCGTACATTGCGTAGAGGATGCGGCGATGAACGGGCTTTAAGCCGTCGCGCACATCGGGGAGCGCACGCCCGACTATGACGGACATGGCGTAGTCTATATATGAGGTTTCCATCTCGTTTACGAGCTCGGAGCTTATGATTTTTTGTTCGGGGTAGAGGATGTCCTCCGGTTTGTAGTCTTTTCCCATTATTTTATCCTCTCGTTGTTATATGTCGAGGTTAACGGCGTATTGCGCGTTTTTCTCGATAAATTCCTTGCGCGGCTCAACCTTTTCGCCCATTAGGATGGTAAAGGTTTCGTCCGCCGCGATTGCGTCCTCAAGCTCGATGCGCTTTAGGGTGCGGGTGTCGGGGTTCATGGTTGTGTCCCAAAGCTCATGGGGGTCCATTTCACCAAGACCCTTGTTTCGGCTGATGTCGATTTTGCCCTTGCCGTCCTCGCCGCGCATTTCTATTGAAATGCGGTCGCGCTCCTCATCGGAGAAGGCATAGCGGGTTTGCTTGCCGCGAACAAGCTTATAAAGCGGCGGCATTGCGGCATAGACATAGCCGTTTGCCAAAAGCGGACGCATAAAACGGAAGAAAAATGTTAGCAGAAGTGTGCGGATATGGGAGCCGTCAACGTCGGCATCCGCCATGATTATGACTTTGTGGTAGCGGAGCTTGTTAACGTCAAAATCCTCGCCAATTCCGGCGCCGAGTGCTGTTATAACGGGCATCAGCTTGTCGTTGCCGTAAACCTTGTCGGCGCGGGCCTTTTCGACGTTCAGCATCTTTCCCCAAAGCGGCAGAATTGCCTGAAAACGGCTGTCGCGTCCGCCGGTTGCGCTGCCGCCTGCGGAATCGCCCTCGACGATATATATTTCGGTTAGGGCGGCATCGCGCTCGTTGCAGTCACGAAGCTTGCCGGGGAGGGTGGAGCCTTCAAGGACGTTTTTGCGGCGGATGTTTTCCCTTGCCTTGCGGGCGGCTTCACGCGCACGGTTTGCCGTTAGTGCCTTTTCCATGAGAATTTTTCCTATGGCGGGGTTTTCCTCAAGGAAGCTTGTAAGCTTGTCGGAAACGCAGTTGTCAACAAGTGTGCGGATTTCGCTGTTTCCGAGCTTTGCCTTGGTTTGTCCCTCAAACTGAGCGTCTGTCAGCTTGACGGAGATTATGCAGGCAAGTCCCTCGCGGCAATCCTCGCCGGAAACCTTTTCGTCGTTTTTGAGCATTCCGACCTTTGTGCCGTAGGCATTTAGGACGCGGGTCAGTGCCGCCTTAAAGCCTGTTTCGTGCATTCCGCCCTCCGGCGTGTGGATGTTGTTTGCAAAGGAGAGGATATTTTCGTTGTAGCCGTCGTTGTATTGGATGGCAATTTCCGCTATGCTGTCGTCCCTCTCGCCGGACATATAGATTACATTTGCGTGGATGGGGGTTTTGTTGCGGTTTATATATTTTACAAATTCGCGAATGCCGCCCTCGTAGACCATGTTGTCCTCAATTGGCTCATCGCCGCGCAGGTCTTGGGTTTTTATGCGAAGTCCGGCGTTTAGGAAAGCCTGCTCACGCATTCGCGTGTGGAGGGTTGTGTAGTCATAGGTGGTGTCCTCAAAAATTTCCGGATCGGGCTTAAAGCGGACAACCGTACCGTTGCGGTCTGTTTTTCCAAGGATTTGCATTTTTTCTGCTATGGCACCGCGTGAAAATTTCATTTGGTAGATTTGACCGTTTTTGTGAACCTGAACCTCAAGCCACTCGGACAGGGCATTTACAACGGAAGCACCAACGCCGTGCAGACCGCCCGCGACCTTATATCCTCCGCCGCCGAATTTTCCGCCGGCGTGAAGAACGGTGTAGACAACCTCCAGGGCGGGCTTGCCGGTTTGCTCCTGAATGTCCACGGGGATGCCGCGGCCGTTATCGGAAACGCGAATGATGTCGCCCGGTTCGATGGTTACTTCAATTTCGCTGCAATAACCGGCGAGAGCTTCGTCAATGGCATTATCGACAATTTCGTAGACAAGGTGGTGCAGACCGCTTGAGGAGGTTGAGCCGATGTACATACCCGGCCGTTTTCGAACTGCCTCAAGCCCCTCAAGCACTTGAATTTGAGAGGCGTCATACTCCTGAGTTATTTTATCGGTGATTTCAGACATTTGCTTCTTCCTTCCGTGTAGGAGAAGTGCCGGTTTATCCGACACTCCCATAATATTTAGGGCTTATATTTAAAAATTGAAAGTGGTGTTTTATGAAAACAGCTTATTCGAAGCTGTTTGTTGCCGCCCGTTTATAGAGGGTTGCGGACGCGAGCTGCGAGAGATATAGGGTTTGTGTGCCGTTGTCCTTGACGCAGACAACAAAGGATTTTGGCAAATCATCGCAAACATTCACGACCTGACCGCCGCGCTCTGCGGCGGCAAGATATGCGCGGGTAATGTGTGAATGAGAGGAGTTGTCGAGGTCACAGACAAAAACAACATCCTTCTGAGGGACAACCACATTTTTTCCAAGATGCAAATACATTTTTTTACCTCTTTTAAAATGATAATAGGCTTTTGTTTTAAGGCTTTGTCATTCTGAGTGAAGCGAAGAATTTTAAATGGTTTTGCGAAAGCTCCTTGGAAAGCCTGTCACACATCCCCCGCGGGTGTTTTTAGGAGGACAGACAGCGCCCATTTTTTACTGTTATTACCCTGCCGCCGGTTTTTGCTTTGATGTCCTCATCCTCACAGCAGCTTATAAGCGTTTGACCGGAGCCTATGCGGTTTAGGACAAAATCGCGGCGTTTTGCGTCGAGTTCACTTAAAACATCGTCTAAAAGGAGAATTGGAACCTCTCCTGTATCTTGTAGCGATATTTCGCGCTCTGCCATTTTTAGAGAGAGGGCGGCTGTGCGGGTTTGTCCCTGAGAGGCAAATTGCCTTGCGGCGATTTCGTTTATTTGAATGTTGAGGTCGTCCTTGTGAATGCCGGTTAGTAGATTGCCGGAGGCAATTTCCGCACGGCGGTGACTTTCGGTGTGCTCACAGAGCTGTTTGTAAATTTCCGAAGCGGGAGCAAAGGGGTCGGAAACCGTGCTCACGGTTTCGTAGGCTATTGATAATTTTTCGCCGCTGCCGGAAAATTCGCTGTGGATTGGTCGCGCCGTTTCCGCAAGGCGCTTTGTAAAGGCGGCGCGGTAGCGGATTATTTTTGCTCCGCAGCGGTTCATTCCGTCCGAATATTCTTCCAAGGCATAGAGAAGCGATGGCTTTTCGCGGCAGTCGCAGAGGATGCGGCGCTTGTGCTCGCAGAGCCTTGTGTATTCGGTTATGAGCGCCGAATAGCTCGGCCTAAGCTGGGAAATTGCCATATCCATAAAACGGCGGCGCGCTTTGGCGCCGTCACGTATCATGTTGAGGTCGTCCGGGCAAAAGAGGACAACGCGGAGAATTTCCGAAAGCTCTGAGGTGCTTTTTGCAACTCCGTTTACCAAAACCTGCTTTTTTATGCCGCGTCCAAACCGAATTTCGATTATTTGCGGCCTGCCCTGTGCAAAAATTTCGGCAACTATTCTTGCGCAATTTGTGTTAAAGCCTATAAGCTCCCTATCGAGCCTTGTGCGAAAGCCGTGCCCGCAGGTAAGAAGATAGACAGCTTCGAGCAAATTTGTTTTTCCCTGCGCGTTCTCGCCCCTAATTACGTTGGTTTCGGGGGATAGGTTGATTGTTTCATCCGTGTAGTTGCGAAAACCTTGTAAGCGGATGGAATTTACCGTCATTTTTCCTCACCGCGCACGACATAGCTATCGCCGTTCACGGAAACCGTGTCGCCATCGACCAATTTTTTTGTGCGCTGAGTGCAGACCTCGCCATTTAACATGACTTGGCCGTCTTGGATTAAAGCCTTTGCTTCACCGCCGGAGCCGACAACGGCCGCAAATTTTAAAAGTGCGTCCAAGCGGATGATGGGGGTTGAAATTTTTATTTCTTCGGACATACAGACCTCCGTTGTTCTTGTTTTTTTAAAGGTTTATTTTTATGCTTTTAGGCGAACGGGCAAAATCATGTATAGAAATTTGTTGCTGCCGTCGTTTGGAACTATGACGCAGGGGGCAGAACCGGAATTGTAGAGAAGCTCCAGCTTATCGGCAGGGGAGGCCTTTAGTGCGTCCTGTAAATAGCGGTTGTTAAAGCCAATTTCGACTCCGCCGCCATCACCCTCAAGCTCGCAAATATCCTCGCCCTTGCCGAGAGCGGTTACACAGCTCATGCTGAGCTGATTTTCCTTGAAAAGGCAGCGGAGGGGGTTTTTTGTTCTGTCGTCTATGATGAGGGAAACGCGGTCAACTGCATGGAGAAGCTTTGTGCGCTCGACCTTTAGGTGGTAGGTGAAATCTGAGGGGATGGCTTTTTTGTAGTCGAGAAATTCGCCCTCTAAGCGGCGGGTTACCAAAACACAGCTGCCGACGGAGAAGGAAATGTGTTTATTTCCCAATATTATTTTAACCATATCGTCGGAGTCCGAACACATTTTTTCCAAATCGGAAAGTGCGGAGCCGGGAGCTATGAAGCTGCACTCGTCCATATCGGAGGAATTGAAGGCTTCACGGCGCATGGCAAGGCGAAAACCATCGACCGCTATTATGGCAAGCTCGCCGCTGTTTACTTCAAAGAGAGCGCCCGTGTATACGGGTCTTGTTTCGTTGTCGCTGACTGCAAAGAGGGTTTGGTTTAACATTTCCTTCATTGTGTTTTGAGGGATTGAAACGGCACTTTTGTGCTCAACGGAGGGAAGCTCGGGGTAGCTGTCGGAATACATTCCCATGATTGAAAAATCCGCATTGCCGCAGGTTATGCGGGTTAGGTTGTTGTCGTCGGAGGTGATTGTTACGATGTCGCCCGGCAGGCTGCGGACAATGTTTTCAAAGAGCTTTGCGGATAATATGACAGAGCCTGCTTCCTCAACATCAGCAGCAAAGCTTGTGTATATGCCTTTTACAAGGTCGTAGCCTGTGATTTTTACGCCGTTTGCGGCTTCGATTAGGAGGCCCTCAAGGGCGGGATTGGCGCTTTTTGTGGCGGCGGCACGGCCTGTTGTCGCAATAGCGGCGGAGAGCAGATATTTTTCGCAGATGAATTTCATGGGGTTTATCCTCCGGTTTTTCGTTTCGAAATTTTTTTTAAGGAAGCTCTGATTAAATCCGTCATATGGATTGGCGAGTGAATTTTTTGTCCGGCGAGCCAAAAACACGCAGGAATACTGACGTATTTCAAGGGTTTTTGTCGATGTCCGGACGGAAAAGTCGCCGTCAAGACATATGTGGGGATTTGATCAGAGCTTCCTTATATCTTTATAGAAAGATAGGTAGATAGGATATTAGGTAGTAGAGATAGTAGTAGAAGAAAAAACTGTGGAAAAGTGCATTTTTGCATTGATAATACAGGAAAAGGGGTGTGTGCAAATTTGTGGGAAACTTTAAAGTTTACAACACCCTAAAAAATGGAAAAGTGTTAAGAGGGGTTATCAACAGAGGGTTTATCGACAATGTGGAAGCTTATGTTGATAAATTAAATCCCGCCGTGGGTGGTGTTTATGTTGCTTGTGATGTCGCGAACGGTTATTCCCATTGCGGCGTCCTTATTGAAAAGCTCCTCAACCTTGCGGATGGAGCTGAGGACGGTTGAGTGGTTGCGGTCCTCATATTGCTCGCCTATGTCCTTGAGGGAAAGGTTTGTAAGGCTGCGCATTAGGTACATTGAAACCTGGCGCGCCATTGCTGTATTTTTTGAGCGGCGCTGACCGCGGAGGTCGTCCGGCTCTAAGGAATAGTAGCGTGCGGTTTCTTCAATGATTATGTCGGGGGTTGGGACAAATTCACCGACGCGAATGACATCTTTTATGGCGCGCTTTGCGGCGGCGAGATTGATGTCGTCGTTTAGAATGGAATTGTATGCTGTTAGGCGCTTGACAACGCCTTCAATTTGGCGGATGTTTGATTTTATTTGGTCGGCAATGTATTCGACAACCTCGTCATTTAAAGCCATGCCGAGCTGGGCGGCCTTGTTGCGGATGATTGCCATGCGGGTTTCCGTGTCCGGCGGCTGAATGTCCGCCATCAGGCCGCCCTCAAAGCGGGTGCGAAGCCTGTCTTCAAGCTTGACCATTTCCATGGGGGGACGGTCGGAGGTTATGACGATTTGCTTGCCGGATTCGTAGAGGTTGTTGAAGGTGTGGAAAAATTCCTCTTGAACGCCGATTTTTCCTGCGATGAACTGGATGTCATCGACGAGAAGCAGGTCAACATAGCGGTATTTGTTGCGAAAATCCGCTTGTGTGTTTTCTTTAATTGACTGAACCATTTGGTTTGTGAAGTCGTCACCCTTAACGTAGGCAATTTTTGCGGCGGAATCGCGCTCGTGGATTTTTTGACCTATTGAGAGGAGCAAATGCGTTTTTCCAAGGCCGGAGTTGCCGTAGATGAAGAGGGGGTTATATGCCATGCCGGGATTATCCGCAACGGCAACGGCGGCGGCATGGGCGAATTTGTTTGAGTTGCCGACTATGAATTGGTCGAAGGTGTAGCCTGCAACCTCCGGCAGTGAATCGTCCGTTTCGGGGCTGCGCTCATAATCGTCAAGCTCGTCCCCTGCGAGGATAAGAAGTTCAAAAGGGCACGAAAACAGATCGGAAAGGGTAGAGGTTATTGTGGCGGCGAAACGCTGATTTATGACGTTGCGCTTAAAATCAGCCGGAGTGTAGATAACGAGGCGGGTATCCGTTATTTCTATGGGCTTGCAGTCTGCAAACCATGTGTTTATGGATGTGCTCGTTAGCTCCGTGGACAAAATGCCCATAATGCTGCTCCAGATGTCGTTAACCGAATTCATTGATATATGCTCTCCTTTTTATAGGAAGGTTAAATTTGCCCTTAAACTACTCTATTGTACCAAAAATCAGGTCTAATTACAAGCATTTTTTACATATAGATATTATAATGTATAGAAACATTGCTTCTTGTTTTTACGCTTGATTTCGACTTTACAATGAGGTAGTATAAAAGCACCCTCCATAGCTAGGCTGCAAACGGAGGTTATTTGCACGTTTTGATGCAAAAAATATAAAAATAATTTAAAATAATTGTTTTTTCGATGTTCAAAGCATACTTTTCAACCTAAAACGACAGCGAGGACACAAAATGCGTACCTTAGCACAGGCAGTTTTCAACGATAAAAATTTGGGCCTCCTCCCCTCATATGTGGAAGGAGGCGCTTTGCCTGCCCTAATTATCGGGCCGGGCAAAACGGGTCGCGCAAATATTGCGGCGGGGCTTCGCATAAAAACCGAAAGGCCGCTCTTTGTTGTCTGCTCGGATGACACCGCTGTGGAAAATTTTCGCCGCGACCTTGAGCTTTTTTTGGAGGAGCCTTGCGAAACGCTGATTTCCCGCGACCTCAACTTTTACGGCGCGGAGGGCGTTTCACACGAGAACGAGCAAAAGCGCATAAAAACCCTTTACCACATGGCAAAGGGCACGGCTCCCGTGGTTATCTGCACGGTTACGGGCCTGCTTCAGCGCACCCTGCCGCCACAGACGCTTCTTGATGCCGCGTTTACAATTGAGGACGGTAAAGCCTGCCCGCCCGAGGCGGCGGAGCGTGCGCTCGTCCTCTGCGGCTATAATCGCGCGTTCCAAGTTGAGGGAGCGGGTCAGTTTTCGCGGCGCGGCGGAATTTTGGACTTTTTCTCGCCCGCCTATGAAAGCCCCGTGCGCTGTGAATTTTGGGGTGACGATGTGGACTCCATGGGATTTTTCGATACGGACAGCCAGCGCCGCACGGAAAGCCTGTCAAAATGTGAAATTCTTCCCTCAAGGGAAATAATTCCCGCATTGGGTGACGGCGAGCATTTGTCGGAGAACTTGGCGGAGCTTATAAAGCTTGCACATCGTCACGGCAACGAAAAGCTCTCCGAAACTCTCCGTGAGGATGCGGAAAAGCTTAAAGAAACAGGCTCCATTGCCGCGGCGGACAGATACGCTTCGCTCATTTATCCAAAATTTATTACGGCAATCGACTATATCCCGCCGGATGCCTTGGTGTTTTTTGATAAGCCGGGCAGGCTTACGGAAAATGCCGGCGCGTTTTTTAAGCAGCACGCGGAGGATTTGAATATTCTTTTGGAGAGCGGGCTTCTCTCCGGCCGAGCCGCGCAATTTTATCTTCCTTGGGAGGTCGCCTGCGAAAGGCTACGCGAATTTGCAATTGTTATGGCGGACACCTTCACGGCGGGGCGCTATCCCATTGAACCGCGAAGCATACTCTCCGCCACAACAAAGCAGCTCCCCTCCTATGGCGGCAGTGCGGAAACGGCAATAGACGATGTTCGCCACTATGTGAGCGAGGGCTTTAGCGTTGTTGTTTTGGCGGGCGACAAGCGCCGTGCCGAGCTGCTCTCCGAGTTTTTTGTCAGTCACGGTGTAAAAACAGCGCTGGACACGGAATTAAAAAAGCTTCCGCCAAATGGAAGCTGTGTCATAACCGTTGGTGCGCTTACGGCGGGCTTTGAATATCCCGAGGCAAAGCTTGCTGTTATAACAGACAACCAAATAGTTCAGGGCGGACTGCGCAAGCCCACAAAGAAAAAGGCCATGAAGGACAGGATGGGCATACAAAGCTATGCCGACCTCTCCGTTGGCGATCTTGTCGTCCACGAATACCACGGCATAGGCAGGTTTGCGGGCATCTTTAAAATGCCTGTGGATGGCATAGACAAGGACTACATTAAAATATGCTATGCAGGAACGGACAGCCTTTATGTTCCCGCAACACAGCTTGACCTCGTTTCAAAATACATAGGCGGCGGCGAGGACAGACCGGTGCGGCTCACAAAAATGGGCGGCACGGAATGGATTAAAACAAAGTCACGCGCAAAAACTGCGGCAAAGGCACTTGCCAAGGAGCTTATAATTTTATATGCCGAAAGGCAAAAGCTTGAGGGTCACGCCTTTGCACCCGATTCCCCATGGCAGATAGAATTTGAGGAAAATTTTGGTTATAGAGAAACGGACGACCAGCTTCGCAGTATTACGGAAATTAAAGAGGACATGGAAAAATCGAGGCCTATGGACAGGCTTCTCTGCGGCGATGTTGGCTACGGAAAAACGGAGGTCGCCCTCCGCGCCGTTATGAAGTGCATTTTGGACGGCAAGCAGGCGGCAATTTTGGTGCCCACAACAGTGCTTGCCCAGCAGCACTACCAAACCGCCATGCAGAGATTTTTCGGCTTTCCCATCAGAATTGAGCTGCTAAACCGTTACCGCACCCCCGCACAGATTAAGCAAAGTTTGGCGGACATCAAAAACGGCTCGTCAGACCTAATAATAGGCACACACAGACTGCTTCAAAAGGACATAATTTTCAAGGATTTGGGGCTTTTGGTTGTGGACGAGGAGCAGCGCTTCGGCGTTTCACACAAGGAGCGGCTAAAGGAAATGAGCCATCAGGTGGACAGCCTTACCCTCTCCGCAACGCCAATTCCGCGAACGCTTAACATGGCGCTCTCCGGCCTGCGCGATATGTCCACCATTGAGGAACCCCCGCGTGACCGCCAGCCCGTTCAAACCTATGTTATGGAGCACGACTGGATTGTTGTTTGCGATGCCATAAAACGCGAAGTTTTGCGCGGCGGTCAGGTGTATTATGTTCACAATAGGGTCGAGAGCATTGAGCGCACGGCTTCAAGGCTCTCGCGTATGCTCGAAAATGTAACAGTGTCCGTAGCTCATGGACAGATGGACGAGGAAACCCTTTCAAACGCAATGGAAAGCATGGTTGCGGGGGACACGCAGGTGCTTGTCTGCACAACCATAATCGAAACCGGAATTGACATTCCAAACGTCAACACCCTCATAATTGAGGATGCGGACAAGCTTGGCTTGGCACAGCTTCACCAGCTTCGCGGCAGAGTTGGGCGCTCCACACGCCGCGCCTCCGCCTACCTCACCTTTCGCAAGGACAAGGTTTTATCGGAAATTGCGGAAAAGCGGCTTTCGGCAATACGCGAATTTGCGGAGTTCAATTCGGGCTTTAAAATAGCGATGCGCGACCTTGAAATTCGCGGTGCGGGCAATATGCTTGGCTCGGAGCAAAGCGGCCACCTTATCGACGTAGGATACGATTTGTACCTAAAGTTGCTTGAGGAGGCAGTTTTGGAGGAAAAGGGCGAGAAGCCGCGCGTACATACAGAGTGCAGTGCCGACCTTGCAGTTTCGGCAAACATTCCGGACAGCTATGTTGCAAGCTCCGAGCAGCGCATGGATTTATACCGCCGCATAGCCATGATTCGCACGGAAGCGGAGGCGGACGACCTAACGGACGAGCTTATAGACCGCTTTGGCGATCCGCCGCCGGGAGTTAACGCGCTCATTCACGTTGCGCTTTTGCGCGGCGAAGCACAGGAGGCGGGAATTAGCGAAATTTCTCAAAAATCCGGAATGCTCCGCTTCGTTTTAACGGACTTCAACATGGAAAAAGTGTCCGCGATGTACGGACAGCCGGACTACAAGGGCAGAGTTAAGGTTGAAGCGGGAACAAAGCCCTGCGTTTCACTTCGTCTGCGCTCAACAAAGCGCATAATCGAGCAGGCACGGCAGTTTGTTGCGGACTATAAGGCACTGGAGGACGCAGTTTCAAAGGATAATTGCGGTATTTCTTCGTAATAAGTTCACAAATTCCACCTTGCTTGACTGTCCAAAAAGTGGTACTATCATCGAGTACACGGTGCGGGAAGCACTTTTGCGCACCTATACATTATAATTAAGGAGAACACAATGAAGAATAAACCAATCGCATTATTGCTGTCCGCTGTTGTCTGCTTCGGCATGATGGCAGGCTGTCAGAGCAGCGAGCTTCGCGCCTATTCCGACAAGCCGTCACCCGAAGCCTCCGCAACACAGGCCGCCAAGGACTACACCCCCTGCTACAAGTCCTTTGACTCCGATGAGCTGATGCTAACTGTGGACGGCATCGAAATCAACTGGGACGAGCTGTTCTATTGGTATTTTACCGATGTCAGCAACATGGAAAACTACCTGGGCGAAATTACCGATTGGGACGCGGCCTCCGCCTTTGACCCCGAAAAAACAACGCGTGAATATGTCACCGAAAACGCACTTTCAATTGTAAAGCACTATTGCGCACTTCAAAGCCGCGCCGCCGCAGAGGGCGTTGCTTTAACCGATAAGGACAAAGAGGATTTAAAGGCGCTTTGGGATCAGAACGTCGCAAGCTCCGGCGGCGGCGATGAAGAGGCCTTTGAAGAATACCTTGAAAAAGCCTTCCTCACCAAGGACATCTATAATCATGTCAATGAGGTTAGCGTGCTTTATGGACATATGCTTGAAAAAACCTATGGCGAGAACGGCGAAAAAATTGACGAGGCCGAGCTTCTTAAAAATGCGGCCGACATGGGCTATATGCGCGCAAAGCACATTCTGCTAACCACAACGGACGACACCGGCGCCGCCCTCCCCGAGGACAAAATTGCCGAAAAACGTGCCACCGCCGAAAAGCTTTTGGCGGAGCTGAAAGCAATTTCCGACCCCGCCGCGCGTGAAAAGCGTTTTGACGAGCTGGTTGCGGCAAACAGCGAGGACCCCGGCGCAAAATTTTATGTAGACGGCTACACATTCCTCCCCGGTGCTATGGTGCCGGAATTTGAATCCGCAGTAACGGCACTGGGCAACAACGAGATGTCCGAAATTGTGCAGTCCGAGCACGGCTTCCACATCATACTCCGTCTGCCACTCTCCGCCAAGGCGGCTGTTGAATACACCGGCGAGAGCACAAGCATTTCACTCGGCAGCAGCATTGCACAGGATATGTTTGCAAAGCTTACGGAAACATGGGCAAGCGAGAGCAAGGTTGAATTTACAAAGGCCTATGACAAAATAGACCTTGAAAAAATCTTTGCAAAGGCCAAGCC
>JAVVUU010000021.1:0-4200 GCA_036653035.1 Oscillospiraceae bacterium | reverse complement strand
AGCCCCACCGCAATGATTGCGGGGAGCAGAGCAAAATTGAAGGCCAAATTTATTGCGGGGATGATATTTCGCGAAAGGGAGGAGAGAGTCTGTGAGTCGGGCGCTATAAAAAGTGCGATGAGAAGCGAAAGCCCGGCGCAAATCCAAATTAGAAAGCGGCCGTTTTTAAGCTTGAGCAGCGGCGATTTTTCCGCAGCGCTCGGGAGGTAATTAAAACAGACACGAAGATTGTTCACGCAGATGAAAAGCAGTGTTGAAACGAGGGCGAAATCCGTAATGACCCACAGCGCCATAATAACCGCCTCCAGCCGCTCCAAAATGTTGAAAACCGTGATGTTGCGAATCATCACAAAAAACGGATAGGTGAGCTTGCCCGTAAGCTCCGCGCCGAAAATGCCGACGGTTACAAGGCAAAGCACGGTTACGGTTGCCGTCATTGCGGCGAGCCACAAAAAAACCTGACGCGAGCGCTTTTTCTTTTCGCACACACGCCCCTCCAAAAAGCCGACATTAAGCGAAAGGCTCAAGACATTCGCAACAGGCAAAATGCCGAGCAGAACGGAGGGAAGTCCAAGCGTTGTAACGGGCGGCAGGTAGGTAAAATCCACATCCTGAAACGAAAATGCGAAAATTCCGACGAGCACGACAAGCAGCAGAGGAAAAAACACCTCCGCCGACCTTGCAAGCGCGGGAAAGGTGCCAAGTGCGGCGATAAGCGCGAGTGCAAGCATTATTATAATGAATAGCTCCGGCGAGGCGTTCTGATATGCCGTTGTGATGTAGCGGTCGGCACTGCTTCGCAGGGTGAAGCCGGTGTAAAAAATCAGCCACAGCGTGAACAGCAAAAGCGCGCCCCGCCCGACAAGGTGACCCAGTGCGCGGATGAAAAGCTCCGCAAAACCCTCGTTTGGCATTGCGAATTTAAAAAATCGCATTGACAGCAGAAAAACAAGCCCCACGGGAATTGCGGTTAGGAGAGCGGAAAGCCAAGCTCCCGCCCCCGAAAGCAAAACCGCCTGATGCGGCAAAAGCCGAATTATGGGGGAGAGCAAGCCGAGAAAACCCAAGCTGAAAAGCTGATGGCGGCTGATGGCGGCCTTTTCATTGCGCATTTTTTTCGTCCTCCCCATTGAGAGCTGCGGGTTTTTCAAGGTCATAGGTTCGGCGCACCTCGCCGCGGACATTTACAACAAGCTCCGCGTTTGAAAGCTCCTCACAAAAAGTGTTTGGCATTTTTTCAAATTCGCGCGGATAATTTTTTCTCAGCAGGGCGGAAAGTCCCAAAAAATCCGCTTGCAGGTCTTGGGAGGCTTTTAAGGTCTTGACGCACCAAGCCTTGAGCTTCTGTGCAAGCTCCGTTTTTGCAAAATTCAAAAACTCCTCGTCCGTGATGTCAACTCCGTTTTCAAGCTCCGCTATCCCCGCCAAAAGCTCCACATCGGCGATTATACGCTTTAGGTGTCCGTCCTCGCCCCAGTCGGCAGAAATTTTGCTGTCAATATTGTCGGGAAAGGTTGTCAAAATTCCGCCGCGCCCATCCTTTATAGTTACAGCGCCGTAGCCTGCACGATTTATCAGAATGTTTGCGCCCCGCGCCGCGTCCGCGTCAAGATATCCGCAGAGCGCACCGTTTTTTATTATGGCGTAGCCGGCGGGAGTTGCCGTAACCTCACCGGTTTCGGAAAAAACAGAGTCCTTGGTTTGTGAAGCGCCGACGGCGCAGACAAGCGCACTGCCATTTTCTGCAAGAGAGCGGATAATTTCGCGGCAGGTAAAGGCATAGCTGTCACCACGCCGCCGAACGTCGCGCTCAACAGAGGAGAGGGACTCGCTTATATCGGCGCTGTCCTTGCCGGAGAGCGTAATCAAGTTTTTTGCCGTGCCGTTTTTCACGACAAACAGCGCGACATCCATGCGAAGCTGTGTGCTTCGGGCGATGTAATCCAAAAAATCCGGCAGGGCGTGCTTTGCCGCACCGTCGCCAAGCAGGGCGTAGCGGGTGTGCGCAAAATAAAGCTCCTCCTTTGCGGAATAGTCCTGGAGTGCCTCCATGCCCGCAATAATGCTTGCGCCCCCGCGTGAAATAACGGCGGCGGGCTGGTCGCCAAGGCTTTGCCCCGTCGAGATGGTCACCTCCATGCTCTCGCCGTCACTGTCTATGCCAAGCGTCTGCACAAGCTGAAGGTCGCCGATTTCGTGGTAGTTTTCATAAATCGACCCGTCACAGCCGCAGAGGGAGAGAGTAAGGGCAAAAAGCAGAAGAATTGCCGCGGCGCGGCGCACAGAAAACATATGCTTACTATTATTAAATGTATACCTCATGCCTGGTTCCTCTTGTTGGGCGTATTTAGGTCATCCTCGCGGAGCTTCGCTTTTTTGAGCGGCGGGCGCAAAAGCATTTTAAATATACCAAAGGGGCCGCCGTCCGTCAGCGGACTGAGATATGAAACGCCGAAGCTTTCAAGGCTGCAAAGGTGGTATACAATGAGCACAAGCCCGACCATAATTCCAAACATCCCCGCAAGCAGGGCGCAAATTACAAGAAAAAATCGGCAGAGCCTGAGCGCGGCGCTCAAATCCTGGCTCGGCATGGTGTAACCCGTTATTCCCGCAACGGCGACAACAATAACCGCGATGGGCGACACGACCTTTGCTTCAACCGCGCTTTGTCCAACTATGAGCGCACCAATTATGCTCATGGTTTCGCCAACCGGGTTTGGCAGGCGCAGACCCGCCTCCTGCAAAAGCTCAAAAGCGAAAAGCAGGGCAAGAATTTCAAGCCCCGTTGAAAACGGCACGGCCTGCTTGCTTTCAATGACAGAGAGCAGAAGCTTTAGCGGAATCATCTCCTGGTGGTACATCGCCACCGCAACATAAATCGCGGGTAGGAGTATAGTGACCGCCGCCGCAACATATCGAAGCACGCGCAGCATGGACGCAACAAGAAAATGCTGTGCCCTGTCCTCCGGTACACGCATAATTTCCGAGAGCGTACCGGGGAGCATGAAGCCGAGCGGCAGGCCGTCAATCAAAATCCCAACGCGCCCCTCCAAAAGATTTATGGCAAAGCGGTCGGGGCGCTCCGTGTGTAAAATTTGCGGAAAGGGGGAGGAGGGCGTGTCGGAGATGTATTCCTCAATATTTCCGCTTGCCAAAACGCCGTCAATATCAATGCTGTCAAGCCGCCGCAAAAGCTCACCGACGGTTTTGGGGTTCGCGATGCCCTCAAGATATAAAACGGCGACCTCCGTGTCGCTTCGGCGGCCGACAACGGTTCGCAAAATTTTAAGACCCGGTGTTCGAAGCTTTCGGCGCACAAGCGTTGTGTTGATGCGAAGCCGCTCTATAAATGCGTCCTTCGCCCCCTTGACAGCCTTTTCAAGATTAGGCTCCGAAATGGCGCGCTGCACGGGCGAGCGCGTTTCAAAAGCAATGGCGGCGGCCTCGCGCTCAAAGATTACAACGGAAAAGCCCTTGACCACAGCTTCAACAACCTCGTCCATGGTGGATTTCTCAACGGCATTGTTGCAATAGACGGCGCCGCTCAAAATTTTGTCCATGCAGCCGCGCGCACCAATGCTGCCCGAAAGCCGGCGCTTGTCCGTCAGCGGGCGGATAATGGTTTCACTCAAAAAATTGCCGTCTATAACACCGTCAAGATAACAGACCGTCACAAGTCCCGTATTGGTGCCGCCAACGGCAAGCTCGCGGGAGTTGTAATCGGAGCAATCGGAAAAAATCTGCTTGAGCGCCGCTGCGGAAACGGGAACCTCATATTTTGGCAGCTTGCGCGGATGAGGAACCGAAAAAGTGTCTTTAAACATATTGCGGATATTCATGCTAAATACCTCCGTGTTGGAAACGCGTTTGGAAAAACAAGGCACAAACATTATTCCCAACACAGGGAAAATTATTAAAGTTTTCGGTAGATATGCAAAGGTTCTCAAAAGAATACATTATAATTGAGCAGACAGAAGAATTGATTGTATTCGACAAACACACTATAAGGGAAGAGAAAAGAGGGGAAAACACCATATTTTGGGCTTGAGTATTATTCGGCAAAAAGTGTTGAAAAAAGGCAAAAAATAGCTTGACATTAGGGGGGGTGAATGTTATTATAACTGAGCACCCCGCACACGGGGTTGCCAAGAACAAGACGAAAAAGAGTTCAAAAAAAGTTCTTGACAATATGATAACGAT
>JAVVUU010000020.1:17873-21096 GCA_036653035.1 Oscillospiraceae bacterium | reverse complement strand
TACATCTTTGTAGGTGCGCTAACGCCCACAATATCCAGCGCGTTATTAATAACCACCCTCACGCAGTCGCAAAGCAGGAGTCTTGCCGCAAGCAGCTTCGGCTCCGCTTCTTTGATGCGGCAGTTGTTATAAAATCTGTGAAATCTTGCGGCAAGCTCTGTCACATAGCGGTTGATGCGGGATGGGTCATAGTCGCGCGAGGCTATGCGGATTTCCTCCGTGAAAAGTGCAAGCTGCTTTATCAGCTCGCGCTCCCACTCGGTGTTCAGCAGTGCGGGGTCTGTTTCGGCGGCTTTCGGAACATGATGCCCCTCCTGCTCCATCGCGGCAAGCAGTGTGCAAATTCTCGCGTGGGCGTATTGGACGTAATAAACCGGGTTCTCGCTGTCCTGACGGATGGCGAGGTCGAGGTCAAATTCCAAATGCGTGTCGGGCTTCGCATTGAAGAAAAAGCGGCAAGCATCAACGCCGATTTCGTCCAGCAGGTCGTTCAATGTTAGTGCCTTGCCTGTGCGCTTTGAAACCTTTACAATCTCATCGCCGCGCACAAGGCGAACCATTTGCATGATTAGAAAATCAAGCTTTTTCTCCTGCAAACCAAGCTCCGGCGCTGTCATTGAAGCGGCAAAGCGGATGGCGTGGCCGTGGTGGTCGGCACCCCAAACGTCTATAACGCGGTCGAAGTGGCGCACGACAAATTTGTTGCGGTGGTAGGCGATGTCAACGGCATAGTAGGTGTAAAATCCGTTGGCACGGCGCAAAACCTCGTCCTTATCGGCACCGAACTCGGTGTTGCGAAGCCAGAGCGCGCCGTCCTTTTCGTAGGTGTGGCCGGCATCCGCAAGTAGTGCAACGGTTTCGGCAACATAGCCGCTTTCGTGCAGACTGCTCTCCAAAAACCAGTTGTCAAAATTTATGCAGTAACGGGCAAGGTGCTCACGCATGAGCGCAATGTTGTGCGGCAAACCAAACTCGACAAAGGCGGCAACGCGGGCATCGCTTTCCATGTCGATATATTTTTTGCCGTCACGGTCAAATATTTCCTGTGCAAGCTCGCGGATATCCTCGCCGTGGTAGCCGTTTTCGGGAAATTCTACACTATCTTCGCCATTTATAAGCTGCAAATAGCGTGCTTCAATGGATTTTCCGAACAAATCCACCTGATTTCCCGCATCGTTAACGTAAAATTCGCGGTAGACATCGTAGCCGGCTCTGTCCATAACGGAGGCAAGAGCGTCGCCCAAAACTCCGCCGCGGGCGTTGCCAATGGTCATGGGGCCTGTGGGGTTTGCGGAAACAAATTCGACCATAACGCGCTCGTTTTTGCCCTCGTTGGAACGGCCGAAATCTTTGCCCTCGCCCTGTACACTTTCCAAAACCTTGCCATACCACTTATCCGAAAGGCGCAGATTTAAAAAGCCGGGGCCTGCAATCTCGGCCGCGCCGAAATAGCTGCCCGACAAATCCATGCTTGCTACCAGTGCCTCCGCAATTTTGCGCGGGGGGAGCTTCATCGCTTTTGCGCCCGACATTGCATGGTTTGCGGCATAGTCGCCGTTTTGGGGATCCTTTGGAATTTCAACCTTGCCCTGCGGAAGTCCGCCCTCGGGCAGTGCGCCTGTGGCGGCGGCTTTATTGTAGGCTTGCTCTATAAGCCCATCTATTGAGGCTTTTGCTTCTTCAATTAAATTTGACATTACACATTTTCCTTCTGCTCTCGCACATTTATCTTGAACATATTGCGGCCGACCATTGCGTGTTGGAAGTCCACAACATAATCTATCTCCATGTCGCCGCCGTGCTCGTTGAGGTCAACGGAAATACTGCGGGTGTTAACGCCCATTGTGGCGGAGCCAAACGGGGTTTCGTAGAGGAAGCAGTGTTTTTTGCCCTCCTCAAATATCATGCGGCTGTTTAGACTGCCCTCGCGCGTCATAACAACACCCATGGGGCTGATGGTGAAGGAGGTTTTTGTGCCCTCCAGCCCTGTAAGCTCACTTTCCATATATGAAAAGCTGCCCTCGCCGTTTTCAAAGGCGAACAGTCCGTCCGTTACGAGTTCAATCGCGTTGCGGTTGCCCTCCGGGTCGTCCTGCGAGCCTTCTATTGAAATTATTACGTCTTTCATTTTCATTAAAATATATTCCCTCTCGGATAATCCGAATTGTTTGTCATTTGTGGCGTGTCGCCTAAATGAATATTATATTGCATTTTTTCGTGATTGTCAAAGGCTAAAGGGCGCAATTTGAGTCAATTCGCCTGAAATATCGCGTCTTAGCATAAGCTTTGCAGTGCGGGCAAAGCTTGTGGCTTCGCCGGTTGTGTAATACTCTGTTTTCGATGTGCCATTTATGGCGGTCAGTTTGTTTTGCTTTAGGTGGGTGCAAAGGCTCCTTGCCGCCGCCGCGCCCGCGCTGATTAGCTTTACATTGCTTCCCATGTGTTCCGTTATAATGTCCGCCAAAAGCGGGTAGTGGGTGCAGCCCAAAATTACGGTGTCCACTCCCGCGCGCACGAGGGTTGGGAGATATTCCGCCGCGGCTTCGCGGACTCTCTCGTCGTTTTTGTCAAAAATTCCGTCCTCCACCATTGTTGCAAAGCGGGGGCAGGCCTTTTCCGTTACGGAAATTTGCGGCGAGAGCGCCCTTAAAAATTTTTGGTAGGCGCCCGCTTCAACGCTTGCTTTTGTGGCGAGCAGGCCGATTTTGCCGCTTTTTGTTGCCGCCGCCGCTTCAAGGCAGGCAGGCTCCACAACACCGAAAACCGGCACGGGACTTATATTTTCAAGGCTTTCCAAGGCGTTTGAGGTTGCGGTTCCGCAGGCGACAAAAACGGCTTTGACATCCTTTTCAAGCAAAAATTGAAGGTTTCTCTCCGACATCGCAATGATTTGCTCACGCGATTTTTCGCCGTAGGGCATATTGTGGGAGTCACCTAAATATATTATATGTTCATCGGGCAAAAGTGCCGAAAGCACATATGCGGCGGTTATTCCGCCCAGCCCGGAATCGAAAACCCCTATGGCTCTGTTATCCATAATCACGCTCCAATATTTTTAATATCCGGAATGAAACGCCATCCGAAGCAGTAGTATAAAAAGCTCACGTCAAAGAGCCTTGAGCCGCAAAGCTTGTTTGCAGTTTTTTTATTTTATCGCAAATCGCCCTATATTTCAAGTGGTCTGCGCTACTTGCCAAAATCATCTGCTCGGACATCGGTTTTA
>JAVVUU010000020.1:0-17773 GCA_036653035.1 Oscillospiraceae bacterium | reverse complement strand
ATTTCAAGTGGTCTGCGCTACTTGCCAAAATCATCTGCTCGGACATCGGTTTTAACGGAGAGATTTTAGTTTCTCTGTGGGAGCATATACTTTAAAAACTAGTGGAATTTTGAATTGATTTTTGATATAATAGGAATGGAGCGGAAACTTGAGTGTGTCCTTTTCCCCGCTTCGAAAGGAGGTCGTCATGGAAATTGAGCTGACAAAAAAAGAATTTCGTCGTCTGCTTGACCTTGTTTACATCGGAAACTGGATTTTAAATTCCACAAGAGATAACGACCGCTTTGAGGACTATGACCTTTTGCAGGAAAAGTTTTTTTCTCTATCTTCTCAAAACGGAATGCCCGAGCTTGCGCAAACCTATCTTGGGCACATTTTCCCATCCCGCGCCTATGAAGAGGGCGGCATTCACGACGCTATTGCAGACTATGAGGATGCTGTTTTCTTTGATATTCTTGCGGAGGAGCTTGCCCGCCGCGACATGACAGACGAGCACCTAAACCCCGAGGATTTGGGCGAGCTGACAGCGCGCATGGATAACTACATGAACGAATTTGAGGTTAACGGCATCGAAAACATCTGTCTTGACATCTAAAAAAGCCACCGTTGCAAACAAAAATTTTCGTTCAAAGCTCAAAGCAATTTTGGTAAGCCACCTATAAAAACATTTCAAATAAAACCTAAAGCTTGCGGATAGCTGCTGTCATTTTAATCGAAGCGAAAAATCTTAAACCTTCTTGCTCAAAATAGCAAGCTTTGAAGATTTTTCCTTGCTTTGCCCCTCATTATGACATCTTTTTTATGCTTTTCTTTAGGCTAAACCTAATAATTCACCTCTCTGTGCGAATACTAACAGTATTAAATTCGCCGGGGAGGTTTTTATTTGAGCTATTTTAATATGTCAAAGGATGAATATGGGGAATATGTGAAATCAAAATCCCCCAATTCGAAGCTGCTGCCCAACCTCTTAAAGGCTTTTGTTACCGGCGGAGCTATATGCTGTGTCGGGCAGGCGATTTTGGAAGTCTTCACATATTTTGATTTTTCCAAGGAGCTTAGCTCGGGCTTCACCACAATTTGCATGGTTTTTCTCGGCGCACTGCTCACGGGGCTTGGGGTCTATGACGACCTTGCAAGCTTTGGCGGTGCGGGCACTCTTGTTCCTATCACCGGCTTTGCAAACGCCGTTGTTTCGCCCGCCTTGGAGTTTAAAACGGAGGGCTTTGTGACGGGCACGGGCGCGAAAATGTTTGTAATTTCCGGCCCCGTTATAGTTTACGGTATCTCCGCTTCCATAATTTATGGCCTTATTTTGTGGGTGTTCGGACTGTTTTAGCAGCTCTTTTTAAGCATCGGCGCAAGCCCTTGTAAAAGCTTTTTTAATCATCGGTTAACTGAAAAATGTTAAAAAGAGAACACCCATCCGCAAGCTTTTGCGGACGAATGTTCTCTTTTTTTACGTGCGAGAGCGGATTTAATCCCCTCAAAAGCACTTAGACCAGTTCAATAATTGCCATCTCGGCTGCATCGCCGCGACGGGGTCCAATGCGATAAATGCGGGTATAGCCTCCGTTGCGCTCGCTGTATTTCGGAGCAATCTCGTCAAAAAGCTTCTTTGCAACGTCCTCTTTTGTGATAAAGGCCAGTGCCTGGCGATAGTCTGCCAGAGATTTCTTCTTACCAAGAGTTATCATTTTCTCGGTCAAGGGTCCAATTTCCTTAGCGCGGGTGATGGTTGTTTCCATACGACCCGTGTCTAGCAAATCTGTAACCTGCTGTCTTAGCATTGCCATACGCGCTTCGGTTGGCTTGCCGAGCTTCCTGTTAGTGGACATTTCGGTTTTCCTCCTTTTTAGAGTGTAAAGGATTATAGATGGCTGTTCGCCGTCTTAATTTTGTTGCTTCGGTTTTGCGGAGTTTCCACCGCTAGTTATTGTCGTCGTTGGCAAGGTTCAGCCCCATCATGGCGAGCTTGTGCTCAACCTCTTCAAGGGATTTACGGCCAAGATTTCGTACCTTTATCATCTCGTCCTGGGTCTTGCCTATGAGATCTTCAACGGTGTTTATGTTGGCGCGCTTTAAGCAGTTGAAGCTGCGCACTGACAGGTCAAGCTCTTCAATTGTCATTTCGAGAACCTTGTCGCGCTGAGTCTCGACCTTTTCCTTAACCGTGGACTCACTGCCGATGGTTTCGGATAGGTCTGTGAACAGTGTAAAGTGGTCACAGAGAATTTTTGCGCCAAGTGAAACGGCATCTCGCGGTGAAATGGTTTTGTCCGTCCACACCTCAAGAGTTAGCTTGTCGTAGTCGGTTTTGTTACCAACACGGGTGTTTTCAACAGCGTAGTTGACCTTTAGCACGGGAGAATAGATGGAGTCCACGGGGATAGAGCCGATAATCTGTTGTGTTGTTTTGTTCTTTTCCGCAACAACATATCCGCGACCGTGGTCAACAACCAGTTCCATGCTGAGGTAGCCATCAGCGCCTAAGGTTGCAAGGTGCATTTCGGGGTTTTGGACTTCGACATCGGCATCTGCCTTGATGTCGCCGGCTGTAACCTCGCACTCGCCCGAAGCTTCGATGTATACCGTTTTGGGGCCGTCGCTGTGAAGCTTTATGATTATACCCTTCACGTTGAGGATGATTTCCGTTACATCCTCTTTTACTCCGGGTATTGTTGAAAATTCATGCTGTACTCCGGCAATCTTGACGGAGGTGACTGCTGTACCGGGAAGAGAGGATAGGAGTACTCTCCGGAGAGAGTTACCCAGAGTCGTGCCGTACCCGCGCTCCAGTGGTTCTACAATATACTTGCCATAGGAATCATCCATAGGCGCCTCAATGCATTCGATGCGCGGCTTTTCTATTTCAATCATGTGTTAAAATACCCTCCTTCTGAGTTGGCGCAACCAGAGCGCCTCTTATAATCAGCTTACCAATTTTGAGGGTCTCCGTATTACTTAGAGTACAGCTCGACAATCAAGTGCTCCTCTACGGGGAAGTCTATATCTTCTCTTACGGGAAGTCTGGTAACAGTGCCCTTTAGCGAATTCTTTTCGCGGTCAAGCCACTGAGGAGGAGTGATGATAACAGCGTCTTCGCCTGTCAGTCTTTTAAACATGACTGAGCTGCGGCTCTTTTCGCAGACCTCAATTACATCTCCGTTGGAAATGAGATAGGAGGGAATGTCAACACGCTTACCATTTACAAGGAAGTGACCGTGGTTGACAGCCTGACGCGCTTCACGGCGTGTCATGGCAAAACCGAGACGGAAAACTACATTGTCCAGACGGCGCTCAATGGTTGTGAGCAAAACCTCGCCGGTCATGCCGGGAGCCTTGGACGCCTTTTCGTAGTACATATGGAACTGCTTTTCAAGAATTCCATAGATGAATTTAACCTTTTGCTTTTCGTTGAGCTGCATTGCATATTCGCTTTGCTTCCTGCGCATCTGACCCTTGGGGTTACGGATTGTATCACTCTTGGTTTTAGCGGTGTAACCCATGACGGCAGGAGAAATGTCCAGCGTTTTACAACGCTTAACGATGGGCTGCATATTTTTAGCCATAATATATTCTCCTTCCTAAATTAGACGCGACGTCTTTTTGGTGGACGGCAACCGTTATGAGGGATGGGTGTTACATCCTTAATAAGTGTTACCTCTAATCCTGCTGTCTGCAAAGCGCGAATTGCTGCTTCGCGTCCGCTGCCCGGGCCCTTAACAAATACTTCAACTGTTTTGAGTCCATGCTCCATCGCGGCCTTTGAAGCGGTTTCCGCTGCCGTCTGCGCTGCAAACGGAGTGGATTTACGGCTTCCACGGAAGCCCATTCCGCCGGACGATGCCCACGAAATTGCGTTGCCGTGTACGTCTGTGATTGTTACCATTGTGTTGTTAAAGGAGGAACTGATGTGAACGACTCCCTTTTCAATGTTTTTACGCTCTCTGCGGCGTGTTCTTACTTTTTTCTTGGGTGCTGCCATTATCTATGTTCCCTCCCTTACTTTTTCTTATTGGCCATTGTGCGCTTCGGGCCCTTACGGGTACGAGCGTTGGTTTTGCTTCTCTGTCCGCGGACGGGCAAGCCACGTCTGTGGCGCATTCCACGGTAGCTTCCGATTTCGGTGAGACGCTTGATGTCGAGCGCTACGCTACGACGAAGGTCGCCCTCAACGATGAAATTGTTGTCGATACATTCACGCAGTAGAGTTTCCTGCTCCTCTGTCAAATCCTTGACGCGGGTGTCGGGGCTAATTCCGGTCTGCTTGAGTATCTTTGTTGCGCTGGTTCTGCCGATTCCGAATACGTAGGTAAGAGCAATTTCAATTCTCTTGTCCTTCGGCAGGTCAATTCCGGCGATACGTGCCATACTTTTTAATCATTCCTTTCGCATAATGCGACTTAAGCTTTTTGCTCAAGTCTGCAATGTTTTTGTGCTTCTAGAAATACGCTTTCGCGTAACAGGTTAATTGAAGGCAAATGCTTTTGCTTTTGCCCGGGCAACCTGCTTAGCCTTGTCTTTGTTTGTGCTTTGGGTTCTCGCAGATAACCATTACCTTGCCTTTACGGCGAATTACTTTACACTTTTCGCACATAGGCTTCACGGACGGTCTTACTTTCATAATCAAACCTCCATTATTTGCTTCGCCAGGTGATTCTTCCTTTGGTCAAATCATAGGGTGACATTTGCACCGTTACCTTGTCGCCCGGAAGTATGCGGATGAAATTCATCCGAAGCTTTCCGGAGATATGCGCCAAAATTGTATGACCATTTCCGATATCTACCTGGAACATTGTATTGGGCAGTGATTCAAGCACTGTTCCCTCAAATTCTATTACATCATCTTTTGACAATGACTTCCCTCCTCGGTCATGCCGGCCTCGCCGCGAAATTTCGCAAGCTCTTTTCGGATTACACTGTCTGTCGCTGTGCCGCCGCTTAATGCTTCGGCAAGCTCCGGGGTTCCTAATTTACCAAAGCGCAGGTGCTTAATGCTTTTTCTTTTAGGGCTGCTGAGCTTTCTTATCTTTCCGTCAACTAAGTGGGCATATTTGCCGTTCGTATCGAGTACGACATACACTCTGCCTTTATCGTGACCGGCAAGAGAGAAAACGATGTCGGGCGGCCTTGCGGTTTCCATTAAAGATCCTCCGCCATGGTCAGAATTTCCGGCTCACCATCTGTTATTAAGATGGTGTTTTCGTAATGCGCGGATAATTTGCCATCGGCCGTAACTACGGTCCAGTCGTTGTCGAGAACACGAACCGTTGCCGTTCCCATGTTTACCATGGGTTCGATTGCGATTACCATTCCCTTTACTAAACGGGGGCCGTGTCCGGGCTCGCCAAAATTGGGAACCTCGGGCGCTTCATGGAGATTTCTTCCGACACCGTGCCCAACATACTGACGAACGAGCGAATAGCCAAAGCTTTCCGCGTATTCTTGGATTGCATGGGAGATATCGGAAACGCGATAGCCTTGACGGGCGAACTTGATACCCTCAAAAAAGCTCTGACGCGTGACCTCGATCAGCTTCCTTGCTTCATCGGATATTTTGCCGGCCGCAAAGGTTCCGCAGCAGTCGCCGTGGTAGCCGCCGATGTATGCACCGACATCAATGCTGACAATATCGCCTTCATTTATGCGGCGCCCGCCGGGGATACCGTGGATAACTTCGTTGTTTACCGAAATACAGGCACTTGCGGGAAATCCGCCGTAGCCTAAAAAGGACGGCTCTGCACCTGAAAATTTGATAAACCTGTGGATTTTTTCGTCTATTTGCTTGGTTGTAACTCCGGGGGCAACCATTTCCCGTCCTACTGAACGGGCCGCCGCGGTGATTTTTCCCGCCGCGCGCATCAGCTCTATTTCGTGGGGAGTTTTGATTACTATTGCACTCATAGCTCCAGAGCCTTAACGACTGCCTTTGTCGTTTCCTCAACTGTGGGCTGATTGTCCACGGTTTTAAGCTTGCCCCTCTTGGCGTAGAATTCTTTGAGGGGTTCTGTTTCCTTGTGGTAGACGGCCAGTCTGTCCTTTACGGTTTCCGGCGCGTCGTCCTTTCGGATTATCAGAGTTCCGCCGCAGGCGTCGCACTTGCCTTCGGTCTTTGGCGGGTTTGAAACAATATGGAAGGTTTGACTGCAATCCTTGCAGGTTCGGCGGCCGGACATACGCTCAACTATCGTTTCGTCGGAAATTTCAAGTGAGAGCGCTGTGTCGATTGAAATGCCCACATCCTCAAGCGCTTGCGCCTGGGGGATTGTGCGTGGCATACCGTCCAGAATGTAGCCGTTTTTGCAGTCGTCCTCGGCGAGCCGCTCCCGAACGATGCCAATAACGACATCGTCGGGAACAAGCTTTCCGCTTTCAACAAATTCTTTTGCGCGGAGTCCGACGGGAGTACCGTTTTTCATCGCGGCGCGGAGAATGTTGCCTGTGGAGATAGTTGGGATGCTGCACATACGGCTGAGTATCTCGGCCTGTGTGCCCTTACCCGCGCCGGGCGCGCCTAAAAGTATTAACTTCATTTTATATCGCCCCGTTTGTTTATTCAAGGAAGCCCTTGTAGTTGCGCATGATCATTTGAGCCTCAAGCGCCTTTACTGTTTCAAGAGCAACACCGACAACGATTATAACAGAGGTTCCGCCCAAGGATATTCCGCTGTTTCTCGCAACCGGGCTTATTGCGCTGATGACTATTGGGACAACAGCGACTATGCCAAGGTAGATTGCGCCGAAAAGCGTGATTTTGTTGAGCGATTTTTGAATATATTCGCTGGTCGGTTTTCCCGGACGGAAGCCCGGAATGAAGCCGCCGTTCTTCTTCAGGTTGTTTGCTATCTCCACGGGGTTGAACTGGATTGTGGAGTAGAAATAGGCGAAGAATACGATTAGCAGCATATAGATGATTGCGTAAAGGATTGACGTCGGGTCAATTACCTTCAGGAAGCCCGCCCAGAAGGTTCCATCGGCCGGAGCCGGGAAGAAAGCCGCAATGGTTGCAGGGAGAGAGGCGATTGACTGAGCAAAGATGATTGGCAGGACGCCCGACATATTTACCTTCATAGGCAAATGTGTGCTTTGTCCGCCGTACATTTTTCGCCCGACGACGCGCTTTGAGTACTGGATTGGAATTTTCCTCTCGGCGTTTGTTACTATAACGATTAGGACAATGATTGCAAGCGCACCGAGAAGCATGAGGATAAGTCCCCACCAAGAAAGGCTGCCGGCGGATACGTTTGAAACCATGGATATAACGGAGCTTGGGAAACGTGCCACGATGCTCGCAAAGAGGATGATGGAAATACCATTTCCAACACCGAATTCGGTAATTTGCTCGCCCAACCACATGATGAGTGCGGAGCCGGCTGTGAAGGTGAGGACAATTACAACTGCCTCCCAGATGCCGGTGCCGGATGTCAGCAGGCCGCTGTTGCGCATGAGCATATAGTAGGCAAAGCCTTGAAGCAATCCTATGCCAACAGTCGCATAACGTGTGATACTTGCGATTTTCTTTTTGCCTTCCTCGCCGCCGTCTTTTTGCATACGCTCAAGAGCAGGGATGGCGATGGTAAGCAGTTGCATGATAATGGACGCGTTGATATAGGGTTGGATGGAAAGTGCAAAAATCGTCGCAGTGGAAAAGGCGCCGCCGGACATGACGTTATAAAGTCCCAGAACAGTATTTTCAAGCTGGTTGAAATACTCACCGAGTTTTGCAATGTCAACATAGGGCACGGGTATTGCGTTGCCCAGGCGATAAAGAAGAATGATGAAAAGCGTAAAAAGAAGCTTTTTGCGCAGCTCGTCGATTTTCCATGCGTTACGGATTGTCTCAAGCACCTTAGACCACCTCCGCCTTCCCGCCTGCGGCCTCGATTTTCTGCTTTGCAGACTCAGAGAAAGCATTTGCCTTGATGGTCAATTTTTTTGTAATCTCGCCGTTACCGAGAATTTTAAGACCGAACTCGCATTTTGAAAGTACTCCGGTTGCAAGCAGCTTTGCGGCGTCTATTGTGTCGCCGTTTTCAAATCTTTCGAGTGTTGAGAGGTTGATTGCTGTAAGAGGCTTTGCAAAAATATTGTTGAAGCCGCGCTTTGGAATACGACGCGCCATTGGCATTTGGCCGCCTTCGAATCCAACTCTTACGCCGCCGCCGCTACGGGACAGCTGTCCCTTTTGGCCGCGTCCGGCAGTCTTTCCGTTACCCGAGCCGTTACCTCTGCCCTTATGCTTGCGCACATGGGTGGAGCCTGCTACCGGTGAAAGCTCATTTAATTTCATGCCTGCACCTCCTTATTCTTCTGTAACCTTCAGCAGATAACCGATTTGGGCTATCTTGCCTCTGGTTTGGGGGTTGTCGGGCTGCACGGTTTTGTTGCCTATTTTGTGCAGTCCGAGAGAGTCGGCAGTGGCGATATGTTTATCCAGTCTGCCGTTAAGACTCTTAACCAGCTCTATCTTGAGATTAGCCATTGCTGTTCCCTCCTATCCTCTGATTTCTTTTGCGGTTTTGCCCCTAATTACTGCAACCTGCTCTGCATCACGCAGAGAGCGCAGACCTACCATTGTGGCCGCAACCACGTTGTGGGGGTTGTTTGAACGCAGACATTTTGTACGAATGTCCTTAATTCCGGCAGCTTCAACTACCGCACGAACAGCGCCGCCGGCTATAACGCCGGTTCCGGGAGCAGCCGGCTTGAGCAGAACTCTGCCCGCGCCAAATGCACCAATTGCCTCGTGGGGAATTGTGCCTTCGGAAAGTGTGATGGTTACGATGTTTTTCTTAGCGTCGTCAATACCCTTGCGGATAGCTTCGGATACTTCGCCGGCTTTGCCGAGTCCATAACCTACGCGGCCTTTGCCGTCGCCAACTACGCAAAGAGCTGAGAACTTAAAGATACGTCCGCCCTTGACGGTTTTTGAAACACGGTTGAGGGAAACCACCTTTTCGGTGAATTCGGACTGAGGCTCCTCGTTGCGTCTGTTGTCTCTGTTGTTATTATAAGCCATTTTCCTATTTCCTCCTCCCGACTAAAAGTTCAGGCCGGCGGAACGTGCTCCGTCTGCCAAGGCTTTGACGCGACCGTGGTAAAGGTAGCCGCCGCGGTCAAAAGCAACGTCTTTGATGCCCTTTGCAATTGCGCGCTCACCAACGAGCTTGCCAACTTTTTCAGCGGCTTCGGAATTGCTGCCCGAGCCTTCAAAGCCCTTCTCGATAGAGGAGGCTGCGGCAAGGGTTGTTCCTGTGACATCGTCTATGATTTGCGCGTAGATGTTGGAGTTGCTTCTGAAAACGTCTAGTCTGGGAGTTGCGGGCGTGCCGGATATTTTCGCACGCACTCTTTTATGGCGCTTAATGCGCTGAGCTCTTGTATCAGGTCTTTTAATCATTTAGGCACACCTCCTCTTATTTTGCTCCGGTCTTGCCTTCTTTGTGGCGAACCACTTCGTTGGCATACCGGATGCCCTTGCCCTTATAAGGCTCGGGGGGTCTTTTCTTACGCACATCAGCCGCAAATTGGCCGACCTTCTGCTTGTCGATACCGTTGATAATGATGGAGTTGGGTGTGGGAACGTCGATTGTGACGCCGTCCTTCTCCTCGACTATAACCTGATGGCTGAAGCCGATGTTCATAACAAGCTTTGTACCGTCCTTCGCAACCTTATATCCAACGCCCTGAACTTGAAGTTCTTTTTTGTAACCGTTGGTAACGCCCTCTACCATGTTGGCAACGAGAGTTCTTGTAAGGCCGTGCATTGAACGGCTTTCTTTGGTGTCGTCGGCACGGGAAACAATGATGCTGTCTGCTTCCTGCTCAATTTTCATTTTGGGAGCGCAGTCACGCTCCAAAGTTCCACGGGGTCCCTTTACGGTGACGTGATTGTTTTCGTCAATTTTAATTTCCACTCCGGCGGGGACTGCTATGGGAGCTCTTCCTATTCTACTCATTCATATACCCCCTTACCAGATAAATGCCAGGACTTCGCCACCGACATTTGCCTTGCGAGCTTTTTTGTCAGTCATGATGCCCTTGGAAGTGGAGATGATAGCTATTCCCAGTCCCTTGAGAACATAGGGTAGCTCGTCTGCGCCGGCATATACGCGAAGGCCGGGCTTTGATACGCGGCGAAGGCCTGCAATTGCCTTTTCCTTGCCGGGCATATACTTTAGTGCGATGCGGATAAGACCTTGTCCGCCGTCGTCAATGAGCTGAAAGCTCTTGATATAGCCCTCTTCCAAAAGAATGCCTGCAATGGCCTTCTTCATGTTGGAAGCAGGGACGTCAACGGTGTCGTGCTTTGCGCTTCCCGCATTACGGATGCGTGTGAGCATATCCGCAACTGGATCTGTAATGTGCATTGATAGTTCCTCCTTAGTTAGAGTTACAGCATATTTTTAGTGCTGTTCAGGCAGCGAGGTTCCGAGCCAATACCTGATTGCCCCCGGCCTTTCGCCATCCGATTGTTTATTTGAAGCGGCGCAAACCGCGACAAAACGATAGCAGAGCTTTGCGAAAACACTTTAACCAAAAGATTATCTCCCCAAGTCAAGCATTTTATTCGCATTTAGAAAAGTGTACCGCGAGAGCGAAGCATTTCGCCCCACGTTCTTTCAGTTTCCCTCGGCGAGAGCGAAGCGTTTTCGCCTCATCCCTCCGGTCTTTCGGTTTCCCTCGGCGAGAGCGAAGCGTTTCGCCGCCCCACCTCCGGCCCCCAAATGCGTCCTTCGGCAAAGCCGAAGCAGCACATCCCTTGACCTTATCCCTCGGTTCACCTCAAGGGTGCTCAGGATGTTCTCGGGCGAAATCGAAGCAGCGCCGCTGTATTTATATACAGCAAGCCGCTGAGATGAAGCCCGAGGACATACTGTGCAGCCGTCTTACCAAGAAGCTTTTCTAACGCCGGGAATCTGACCCTTGTAAGCCAGCTCGCGGAAGCAGATACGGCAAACGCCGTAGTCGCGCAGGTAAGCATGGGGGCGTCCGCAAATCTTACAACGGTTGTAAGCTCTTGAGGAGAATTTTGCGGGACGGGCTTGCTTAATTTTCATTGATGTCTTAGCCATGCTTTTCCTCCTATGCTTTCTTGAAAGGAGCGCCCATAAGTGTGAGCAGCTCTCTTGCTTCTTCGTCGGTTGCAGCGGTTGTGCAGATTGCGATGTTCATGCCGCGCAGCTTTTCGATTTTGTCATAGTCAATTTCGGGGAAGATGATTTGCTCTTTTAGGCCGAGGCTGTAGTTGCCGCGTCCGTCAAAAGCATCTGCGGAAATTCCGCGGAAGTCACGCACGCGAGGGAGAGCGATGTTGAGAAGTCTGTCAAGAAATTCCCACATTCTGTCCTGGCGGAGTGTGACCTTAACACCGACGTTCTGACCTTCACGAAGCTTAAAGTTCGCGACACTCTTGCGAGCGATGGTTGGAACAGCCTTTTGACCGGCTATTGCGGTGATGTCTTTGATGACAGCGTCAAGGCCCTTGGCGTTATCTTTGCAGTCGCCTGCGCCGACGCTGATTACGATTTTGTCAATCTTGGGGATTTGCATTGTGCTCTTGTAGGAAAACTTTTTCATAAGAGCCGGAGCAACTTCCTCAAGATATTTGGTTTTTAGTCTTGGCATTTAAAGTAGCTCCTTTCTTATATTGTTTCGCCGCACTTCTTGCAGACGCGAACTTTTTTCCCGTCCTTCAAGAACATATGCGCTTCGCGGGTCGGCTTGCCGCACTTGGGGCAAACGCGCATTACCTTGGAGGAATAGATGGGGGTTTCCTTCTTGATGATGCCGCTTTCCTCGCCGGGCTTGCGGGCCTTCATATGACGCTTCGCGACATTGACGCCCTCGACAATTACCTTGCCGTTTGCGGGATCGGCGGAGAGAACCTTTCCCATTTTGCCCTTGTCCTTACCGGACAGGACGATAACCTTATCGTCTTTTTTAATGTTCATTTTGCCTGCCCTCCTATATGACTTCGGGAGCCAGTGACAGGATTTTCATATAATCCTTATCGCGAAGCTCACGGGCAACCGGTCCAAAAATTCTTGTGCCGCGGGGGTTCTTATCTTCTTTGATAAGGACAGCCGCGTTTTCGTCAAAACGGACATAGGTTCCATCCGTGCGGCGAACGCCTTTTGCACTGCGAACGATAACTGCTCTGACTACGTCGCCCTTTTTGACGGCGCTGCCGGGAGCGGTTTTACGAACGGATGCCACAATAACGTCGCCGATATTGCCATATCTGCGTTTGCTTCCGCCTAATACGCGGATGCATTTGATCTCTTTGGCGCCGGTATTGTCGGCCACCTTGAGATATGTTTCCTGTTGTATCACTTTGCGGCCTCCTTACTTTGCCTTTTCTAAGATTTCAACGAGACGCCATCTCTTGTCCTTGGACAGGGGGCGGGTCTCCATAACTTTTACTTTATCGCCTATTCCGCAATCATTGTTTTCATCATGCGCTTTGAGGCGATAGGTCTTCTTAATGATTTTCTTGTATAGGGGATGCGCAACGCGATCCTCAACTATGACGACGATGGTTTTGTCCATTTTATCGGATACTACCTTGCCGACGCGTGTTTTGCGGGAAGATGTTCTGACTTCATTCATTATCATTTACCTCCTCACTGCTCGAGCTGTTTTTGGCGAATAACTGTCTTGACTCGGGCAATGTCACGGCGCACCGCAGAAATCTTTGTCGGGTTGTCAAGATGGTTCGTTGCGTGCTGCATACGAAGGGTAAACAGATCCTTCTTTAGCTGTAAAAGCTTGCTTTCAAGCTCGGTGGCGGACATTCCGCGTATCTCATTAGCCTTCATCTTATTCACCACCTGTCTCGGTATCTGCCTCGCGACAAACAAATTTTGTCTTGCATGGAAGCTTATGACTTGCAAGACGCATTGCTTCACGGGCAGCTTCTTCCGGTACGCCTGCGATTTCAAACAATACGCGACCGGGCTTTACTACTGCAACCCAATATTCCGGGCTGCCCTTTCCGGAACCCATGCGGGTTTCGGCAGGCTTTTCTGTAACCGGCTTATCCGGGAAAATTTTGATCCAAACCTTACCGCCGCGCTTTGTGTAACGTGTCATGGCGATACGAGCTGCCTCGATTTGGTTAGAGGTTATCCATGAGGACTCCATTGCCTGAAGACCATATTCACCATTGGAGACGAAGTTGCCTCGGGTGGCTCTGCCCTTCATGCGTCCGCGATGGACCTTGCGGTATTTTACTCTCTTTGGCAGAAGCATTACGCATTGCCTCCTTCCTTGGGTGTGGCGGCTGCGGGAGCTGCAGGTGCTGCCGGCGCACTTGAGGTGCGTGGCGCTGCTCCGCGGTTATAGGAACTCTGACCGCCGGCATTACGATTGTAGCCGCCTTGACCGCCTGTGGTATTGTTGCGGTTATAGCCGCCCTGTCCGCCTGATGTGTTGCGGTTGTTGTATCCGCCCTGTCCGCCCTGACCGCCGCGATTTGTGCTGCTTCTTCTGCGGTCGTTACGGTTGCGGTCGTTGCTTTGTGTGGTGTCCATGGTGCGGGGTGTGCTGCGAAGTGTCTGGCTGAGGACTTCGCCCTTGTAGATCCAAACCTTTACACCGATGCGGCCGTAGGTGGTCGCGGCCTCTGCGAAGCCATAGTCGATGTCGGCACGGATGGTTTGAAGGGGAATTGTGCCCTCGTGGTAGCACTCACTGCGGGCGATTTCTGCGCCGCCAAGACGGCCTGCGCACATAACCTTGATGCCCTTAACGCCCATTCTCATGGCTCTGCCCATTGAGTTTTTCATAGCGCGGCGATAGCCGATGCGCTTTTCAAGCTGCTGAGCAATGTTTTCCGCTACTAGCTGTGCATTTGTGTCGGGTGTGCGAACCTCAACGATAGAAAGCGCTACGGGCTTGCCTATCATCTTCTCAACCGAAAGTCTGATGCGTTCAATTTCCGTGCCGCCCTTGCCGATTACTACGCCGGGACGGGAGCAGTGAATGAAAATACGCACCTTTGCGCTGTCGCGCTCGATTTCGATTTTCGGGACGCCTGCGGAATACAGGGTCTCTTTCAGATATTTACGAATGTTGTAGTCCTCAACTATGAGGTCACCGACCTTGTCGTTTCTTGCGTACCATCTGGAATCCCAGTCTTTGATAACGCCGACACGCAGGCCGTGAGGATTTACTTTCTGTCCCATATTCTGCCTCCTCCCTAATCTTTCTCAGCCACTACGATGGTAATGTGGCTGGTTCTTTTGTTAATTCTGTACATACGACCCTGTGCTCTCGGCATTCCTCTTTTAAGGATGGGGCCGGGGTTTGCAAAGGTTTCTGTAACATACAGCTTATCGGGATCCATGCTGAAATTGTTTTCAGCGTTTGCCACTGCACTCTTCAAAACCTTTAGCATAAGCTCCGAAGCGGCCTTGGGGGTGTTCTTCATAAGTGCCTCGGCGGTTTTTACGTCCTTACCGCGAATGAGGTCGCAAACGATTTTGACCTTTCGGGGAGATATGCGTGCAAACTTGTGTTCAGCTCTTGCTTCCATTTATCTCTCCTCCTATCTTCCGGTCTTGGAGCCGGCGTGTCCGCGGAATGTGCGGGTGGGCGCAAATTCACCAAGCTTGTGTCCAACCATGTCCTCGGTAATATAAACGGGAACATGACGGCGGCCATCGTGAACGGCTATTGTGTGACCAACGAAAGTCGGGAAAATGGTAGTTGCGCGGCTCCAGGTTTTGAGAACCTTTTTTTCGCCGATTTTGTTCATTTCATCGACACGCTTTAGCAGCTCGGGCGCTGCAAAAGGGCCTTTTTTAATACTTCTGCTCATTTGTTAATTCCCTCCTTACTTGGCGTTACGACGCTTGACTATGAACTTATTGGACTTGTTCTTAGTTTTACGTGTCTTATATCCGAGGGTTGGCTTACCCCAAGGAGTAACAGGACTCGGGCGACCGATTGGTGCCTTACCTTCACCACCGCCGTGGGGGTGGTCGCAGGGGTTCATGACGCTGCCGCGGACGGCGGGACGCCAACCCATGTGACGGCGACGGCCGGCCTTGCCGAGATGGATATTGGCGTGGTCGATGTTTCCAACTTGGCCGATTGTTGCCATGCAGTTTATGCGGATTTTGCGATATTCGCCGGAGGGCAAACGGACTTGTGCCATTTCGCCTTCCTTTGCCATGAGCTGTGCTTCAACGCCCGCGGAGCGGACAAGCTGAGCACCCTTGCCGGGATACATTTCGATGTTGTGGATAATTGTGCCAACGGGGATGTTTGCAAGGGGAAGCGCATTGCCGGGCTTAATATCGGCGTTGGGTGAAGAAATGACCTTGTCGCCGGCCTTTAGGCCAACAGGTGCGAGGATATAGCGCTTGTCGCCATCGGGGTACTCGATGAGGGCGATATTTGCTGTGCGGTTCGGGTCATATTCCAAGCGAAGAACCGTTCCGACAACGTCAAGCTTGTTGCGCTTGAAGTCGATGATACGGTATTTTTTCTTGTTGCCGCCGCCTTGATGGCGAACGGTGATGCGGCCGTAGCTGTTGCGGCCGGCTTTATTTTTTAAAACCTCTACAAGGTTTTTTTGCGGCGCTGCGTGTTTATCAACGCCGTCAAAACCGGAAACCGTCATGTGTCTTCTGGACGGTGTAGTGGGTTTATAAGTTTTAATGGACATTTTCTATTTCCTCCCTTACACCATTCCCTCGAAGATTTCGATGTTCTTGGAATTTCTGCTGAGCTTTACAATTGCCTTTTTCCACTCGGAGGTATAGCCGCTGGGCTTTGCGCCAACGCGCTTTTCCTTGCCGGGGACAATGGTTGTGTTAACTCTGATAACTCTAACTCCAAAGATTTCTTCGATTGCTTTTTTGATTTCGATTTTGTTGGCATCCTTCGCGACTTCAAAGACATACTTTTTGATGTCGAGGTCCTCCATGGACTGCTCGGTGATGACGGGACGGATGACGATGTCGTATGCTGTTCTCATCATGCGTACACCTCCTCGATTTTCTCAAGTGCAGCCTTATCGACTACGAGCTTGCCTGTGTTTAGGACATCGTAGGGGGACATGATTGTTGCAATTGTTGTTGCAACGCCGGGGAGGTTTCTTGCGCTCTTGATGACGGACTCGTTTACGTCCTTTGTGATGACAAGAGCCTTGCCGTTTACGTTTACGCTTGTTAGGAAGCTTTTAAACGCGGCGGTTTTGATTTCGGAAACCTTCAGGTCGTCTATTACGATGATTTCGCCCTCGGCGGCTTTTGAAGAAAGCGCGCTCTTGAGTGCGAGTCTTTTAACCTTTTTGTTTAGGGTGTAGCTGTAATCGCGGGGCTTGGGGGCAAAGGCGACACCACCGTGTGTCCAAACCGGGCTTCTGGTGGAGCCGGCACGGGCACGGCCTGTGCCTTTTTGACGCCAAGGCTTTTTTCCGCCGCCGGAAACCTCTGCTCTTGTCAGTGCGCTCTGTGTGCCCTGACGGCAATTTGCCAGGTGGTTCTTAACGCTGTCGTGAAGGACAGACGCATTGGGTTCAATTCCGAAAATGGATTCGGAGAGCTCGATCTCGCCGACCTGCTCGCCGGCCCTGTTATAAACTGTTGCTTTAGGCATTACATTCTCTCCTTTCCTTATTTCGTCCTGGCTGAAGCCTTCTGCGGATTAACTCTTGCGGAAGCCTTCTGCGGATTGCTGCTGATGCCGGCCGCTGCGCCCTTGCTCTTGACATTCTTAACCGTATTTTTAAGGTAAACAATGCCGCCCTTGGGGCCGGGGATTGCGCCGCGAACGACTATCATGTTAAGCTCGGGATCGACCTTTACTACGTCGAGGTTTTGGACTGTGACCTGCTCTGCGCCCATATGACCCGCGCCGATTTTGCCCGGGAATATGCGAGAGGGGTCTGTGCCCGAACCCATGGAACCTGCATGACGATGGACAGGGCCGCCGCCGTGGGTCATTGGAGTTCTGTGTGCGCCCCAGCGCTTGATAACGCCGGCGTAGCCCTTGCCCTTGGAAACTCCGGTTACGTCGATTTTGTCGCCCTCTGCGAAAACGGCGGCGGAAACTGTATCGCCGATGTTGAGGGAGGCGCAATCTTCAAGGCGAAATTCCTTGAGGTGCTTTTTGAGGGGGACACCTGCTTTTTCAAGGTGACCCTTTTCGGGCTTTGTGAGCTTGCGCTCAAGCTGGTCTTGGTAGCCTAGCTGAACCGAGGTGTAGCCCTCTTTATCGGCGGCTTTTTTCTGGACAACGACGCAGGGACCCGCCTCAATGACGGTTACCGGAACGACCTTGCCGGCTTCATCGAAGATCTGCGTCATGCCGACCTTTTTGCCGATGATAGCTTTTTTCATAGTATTTCCTCCTTACAGGTTATTGGTCAGCTCGCTTAAAATAAATTCCAGAGGCTGCTGACTTGACCGAAGTCCGCCGCAAGAGCGGACGTTGGGTTTTCAATGGTTGCGCTATTCATATATAATGTATAGCATTCTTGTGTTGGGCAAAAATCTTGTGAAAGCATTTTTGTGTTGGGCGAAACCGAAGCGGCGACGGCGTATGTTTATACGTCTAAGCCGTTGAGGTGAAGCACAGCGCAAAAAGCATTTTTGTGTTGGGCGAAGTCGCGCGACCGAAGCTGTATGTTTATACAGTGAGGAAGCAAGACGAAGCACAGCGCAAAAATTAGAGCTTCATCTCAATCTCTACGCCGGCGGGGAGTTCTAGTGACATAAGAGCCTCAACGGTTTTTTGGCTGGGGTTCATGATGTCGATT
>JAVVUU010000019.1:16220-21397 GCA_036653035.1 Oscillospiraceae bacterium | reverse complement strand
AAACGGGCGCATCAAATTGCAAAATTTGATGCGCCCGTTTAGTTTCAATAAATCTTAATTTGAGGCTATGGCTTCGGCTACCTTAATGCCGTCTACAGCGGCGGAGGTTATGCCGCCTGCATAGCCGGAACCCTCGCCGCAGGGATAAATGCCGCGAACTGCCGACTGCAAATCATCGCCCCGTAAAATTCTGACAGGGGAGGAGGAGCGCGTTTCAACGCCTGTCATTATGGCGTCGGGGTCGGAAAAGCCGCGCAGGGAGCGGTTGAAGATTGGTAGAGCCGCGGCAAGTGTGTCCGTTACATAATCGGGCAGACAGAGCCTAAGGTCACTCGGACGAACGCCGGGGAGATAGGTGGGGGTAACACTGCCAAGCTTTTTTGAGGGTCGAGCAGCCAAGAAATCACCAACGGTTTGAACAGGAGCATGGAAATTACCGCCGCCCAGCATACACGCGCGGTTTTCCCACTGTGCTTGAAATTCCATACCGGAGAGTGGGTGGTCACCCTCGAAATCGGCAGGGCCGACACCGACAAGAAAACCGCCGTTTGTGTTTTCGCCGTTGCGCGCACGAAGACTCATGCCGTTTGTTACGAGGCGGCCGGGAGCCGAGGCGGCGGCTATGACCTGACCGCCGGGGCAGACACAAAATGAATATGCACTGCGTCCGTTCGGGAGATGGCAGGAGAGCTTATAGTCGGCAGGGGAGAGCCTATCGGCAAAATTGCCGTACTGTGTGGTTGAAATTGCGCTCTGCTTGTGCTCAATGCGAACACCGATTGCAAAGGGCTTCTGTGCCATGGGCAGACCGGCTTCGAAGAGCATGGTAAAGGTGTCCCGCGCCGAATGACCGGGAGCCAAAACAAGCGTGTCGCAGGGCAAATTATATGCACCGGCGTCCGACATGACGGTAATGCCGCAAAGAGCGCCGTTTTTGGTTTCCAAGCCGTGTAATGACTGCTCAAAGCGGATGTCGCACCCGAGAGAAATCAGCTCCGCACGGATGCTTGCCACAACGGTTTTCAAAACATCGGTGCCTATATGCGGCTTGTTTGACCAAATGATGTCGTCCGGTGCGCCGTGCGACACAAAGGTTTCAAAAACGTGAGCAATGCGCGGGTCGTTTGTGCCGGTTGAAAGCTTGCCATCCGAAAATGTGCCTGCTCCGCCCTCGCCAAACTGAACATTTGAACTGACGGAGAGAACGCCGGTTTTCCAAAAACGCTCAACATCCGCCGTGCGCTCTTCAACATTTTTGCCGCGCTCCAAAATGATTGGGGCAAGTCCCGCACGGGCAAGCTCCAAGGCGGCAAAAAGTCCCGCAGGCCCCATGCCGACAACAACGGGGCGAGTAGTGTCCTTGCGCGTAACCTTTGGAAATTCATAGGTTGTGGGGCAGTGCAGAGTTACCTTTCCGCTTGCCGCGCGGGCCACCAAAGCGGCTTCATCGGGGGCGGAAAGCGTAACGGCACAAACATAGTGGACATCACTTTTCTTTCGCGCGTCCACGGATAAACGGGAAAGGCCGAAGCCTGCAATTTCATCGGGGGAGATACCAAGGATTTTTGCGGATTTGAGCTTTATTTCAGCTGTGCTGTCGCTGATTGGGATGTTCATATCAGAAATCTTAATCAAGGCCGAACCTCCTGCTTTTTCATTCATTTTGCATATCACTTTATTATAACAAATTTTTCTGCAAATAGATACAAAAAGATGCGGCGGTCAAGGAGATTAAGGAACCTCTGAAAAAAGCTATTGGATGTCGGGATTTTTATTTTTCACTTGGTTTGGGTTTAGGAGTGGCAACGGGTAAATCCCAGCGGAATTTGGTTGCCAGAATACGGATTAGACAGGTTAGTCCGACACCCGCAAAAATTGAGGGTGCATCATCGACCTTTAGCGTGTAGAGAATAAAATACAAGGAAGCACCCATGAGCGAAGCAATTGCATAGATGCGTTTTCGGAGAACAAAGGGAACGCTGTGGCTCATCATGTCACGAAGAAGTCCGCCGCCTATGCCTGTTATTAAGCCAAGAACTATGCAGAGAAAAGGATTGTCGGAATAGCCCGCGGCGATGCCGATGCGAGTTCCCGTTACGGAAAAAGCGCCAAGGCCGACAGCGTCAAAAATGTTGTTTACGCAGTCGATGGTTGCAACTCTGGAGTGATATTTGTGCCCGCCAAAATATGCGACGAAAAATACAAGCAGGGAAACGGCACAGGCGGTTAGGATGTATTCCATGTTGATGAACATGGAGGGTGGAAAGCTGCCTATGAGTGTGTCGCGAATCATGCCGCCGCCAACGGCGGTTATAACGCCGAGAAAAAGCACGCCAAAGAGGTCAAGCCCACGCTCAATTGCAATCATAGCGCCTGAAACCGCAAAGGCAACAGTGCCCAAAATTTCAAGTATGTAAAATATCTGCTCCGTAAGCTCCATAGCTACACTCCTAAAAATGCTAGTTTTATTTGAAGAGCGCGGGTGTTCAAAGGACAGCTTTATTATATGGTTGCGCAGCTCAAATGTCAATTGAGGAAAGCATCAAAAAGCCCCGCGAAACCGGAGCTTCGCGGGGCAGATTGCTGTATTGTGTTATTTGTTTGAGCCGCCAAAGAGGTTTGAGAAAAAGTCGCCGACGGACTGGAAGAAGTTCTTGACAGTTTCAACAACTCCGGAAACGGCTTCTTTAGCTCCCGCAAGCTTTGTAATTGTGTTTTGCAGACCCTCAACCTTTGCTTTAAGCTCCTCGGGGTTTAGGTGCTCAAGTGAGCGGCAGAGGGAAACGAGAGAATTTAGCTGGCCGTCACTCAAGGAAATGTCATACTCTTTTGCAATGCTGAGAATTTCGGCCTTCAATTCTTCATCCGTCATGTTGACGGTTTCATCGAGGATTAGCTTTAGCTCGTTAACAATGGCAACGGCATCAAGACTGCCGATTTGGTCGGCAAGCTCGGCGGTTACAACAAGCTCTTGAGTTCCCGCAAGCTTTGCGGTTTCATCAAGCTTTTCACCGGTGATGTCCTCATATGCCTTGTAAACGCCTGTTAGGGCGGCTGTGCCGGAAATTCCTGCGATGGGGCTTGTGACTATGAGCTTTGCGTCGTCAATACCGGCGGTTACAAGGGCGTTGACATACATTTCCTTTGTGCACCAGTTGATGTTTGAAACGTCAACCTTTAGTCCGTCGCCTGCGCCGAGAATTTCGATGTATACGGAGGAAATGGAGCGGGAGCCGATTAGGGCGGGGTCAACAAGACCGTTGAGATATTCGCGCTCCTCGGCGTTTGTAACACCAAGCTCCGTTACAGCACCGGGTTCAATTCCAAATGTTTTGTAGACGCTTGCCTTTTGGGCAGCGGTGAGGTCGGCACCGATAACAGCGCGGGCATCGCCCTTATTGAGAGCAAAGGCAGAGCCAAGGCTCATTAGAAGTGTTGCTGCAAGAAACAATGATAAAAACTTTTTCATGGTAGTTTCCTTTCAGTTTAAGTGGTTCGTTTGCCGCACATTTTGTTGCGGCTTTAGCAGTTTACAACATTATAATTTGAAAGTACATCATTTTTGCATATTTTATAATGTATTTTTTAAGACGAAAAAATAATAGTAAAGTTCCGCGAATTCAATGCGGAAAGTTTCCATACATTAGCTATAAACGCATAGGGATTTTATATTTTAGCAAACAAATGTTGCTAAATTGTGAATAACATGATAACATTAAGAACATTGTGAGCTTTTTACAAGAGTATTGGAGGAAAATTTTTATGCAGGGCATAGTGGAATTTATAACGAACGTCAATAATGCCGTCAATGATGTTGTATGGGGAATTCCCATGATGCTTCTAATTGTCGGAACAGGTCTGTATTTCAGTATTCGTCTGGGATTTTTGCAGTTCCGCAAGTTCGGCTACACAATGAAAAATACAATCGGCAAAATATTTCATAAAACAGAGTCCGAAAAGGGCGCTGTAACTCCGTTTCAGGCTATGACAACGGCGCTTGCCGCAACAGTTGGAACGGGAAACATTGCGGGAGTTGCGGGAGCAATTGCGCTTGGCGGCCCCGGAGCGGTGTTTTGGATGTGGGTTTCCGCTCTTTTTGGGATGGCAACAAAATTTTCGGAGGTCGTTCTGGCTGTCAAATTTCGCGAGCGCAACGAAAAAGGCGACTGGGTCGGCGGCCCCATGTATTACATAAAAAACGGATTAGGCAAAAATTGGAAATGGCTTGCAGTGCTTTTCTCAATTTTCGGTGCCATTGCGGCATTTGGAATTGGCAACATGACACAGGTAAACACCATTGCAGGCTCCGTTGTAACCTTAGTCGATCAATTTACAAATGGCACAGCCACAGCGCCGGAGATGACAATTCGCATAATTGTCGGAGTTGTAATCGCGCTGTTCACGGCGCTCGTCATAATTGGCGGCGTTAAGCGCATTGGCTCCGTAACCGAAAAGCTTGTTCCGCTTATGAGCCTAATCTATATAGTCGGTGCGCTGATGGTTGTAATTACAAACATCGGCAGCATAGGCGAGGTTATGAAATCCATCTTTGTCGGCGCGTTCAATCCCTCCGCAGTGCTTGGCGGTGCGGTTGGAATTGGCATTATGCAGGCAATGAAAAGGGGCGTTGGGCGCGGCGTTTTTTCAAACGAAGCCGGTCTTGGCTCCGCACCGATTGCCCATGCCGCAACCAGCGAAACAGACCCTGTGAAGCAGGGACTTTTCGGAATTTTTGAGGTTTTTGCGGATACCATCGTAATATGCACACTGACAGCACTCACAGTTTTAATGAGCGGAACCGCCATCACCTATGGCGAGGAAGCGGGTGCGGAGCTTACAATAGCAGCATTCACGGGCACCTTTGGCGGAAAAGCCGCAAGCGTCATTATAACTGTCGGTATAACACTTTTTGCAACCTCCACCATATTCAGCTGGGGACTTTACGGCAGCCGCTGTGCCGAATATTTGCTTGGCACAAAGGCGATTACCCCATACCGCGTCTTGTTCGTAATCTTCGTTGTTGTCGGCGCAACCATGAACCTCGGCTTGGTATGGAAAATTGCGGACACTCTAAACGGCCTAATGGCAATCCCGAACCTAATCGCGCTGCTTGGACTTTCCGGGGTGGTAATCAAAGCCACAAAGGAATATTTTTCCAAGGAAAAGCAATTGAAATA
>JAVVUU010000019.1:0-16120 GCA_036653035.1 Oscillospiraceae bacterium | reverse complement strand
TTAGTGCGTTTGGCGAATCATTTCCCTCCGCAGGCGCGCGATAATTCGCTTTTCCAAGCGGCTTATGTACGATTGGGAAATGCCCATAATGTCGGCAACCTCCTTTTGCGTGTATTCCGTACAGCCGCAAAGGCCGAAGCGCATGACAATTATGGTGCGCTCACGCTCCTCAAGGCCGTCAACGGCGCTCATAAGCATTCGCCTGTCCGCATCCTCCTCAAGCGGACGCGAAATCTCATCGCCGTCCGTACCCAAAACATCGGAGAGCAAAAGCTCATTGCCGTCCCAATCCGTGTTGAGCGGTTCGTCAAGTGAAACCTCGGTTTTAAGCGAGCTGATTTTGCGCAGATACATCAAAATTTCGTTTTCAATACAGCGGGAAGCATAGGTTGCAAGCTTGATTTTCTTGTCAACCTTAAATGTGTTGATGGCTTTAATAAGTCCAATCGTGCCGATTGAAATTAAATCCTCCAGTCCAACGCCGGTGTTTTCAAAACGCCTTGCAATGTAGACAACAAGGCGAAGATTGTGCTCGATAAGGCTTTGCTTTGCCGCTTCATCTCCCGCATCCAGACCCTCAATTGCCTTTTCCTCCGCGTCCTTTGGAAGCGGCGCGGGAAGAACGTCACTCCCGCCGATGTAATGAACGCCGGGCGGAAACGACAGTCCCAGACGCACAAGCGTTTGCCGCATAAGAAGATATAATTTTGTTGATAAATTGAATGATTTTTGTTCTGTCATAGCTCTCCTCCAAAAAATAAAATCCCCACTACAGGTGAAAATGTTCAATAATTTCTCAAATAATTGCTGAATATTCGTCGTCCGAACATAAAATTGTGGGTGAAAGCCCCACCAAGATGTTTTTGACCTCTTGGCCGTTTATGAGCGCAAGGTCCGGCCGAAACACAGGTAAAAGTCCCGCTTGCTGCCCAATTGCGGAGTAGGGAACCAGTCTGAATTTTGCACGGAGCGCAGCATTTTCCATAAGCGTCTCAAAAAATTCGGGCGCACCCTTTTGCAGAGCAAGGGTGCAATTTTCGGGCAGCAGAGCGGAGGCGGTTTGAAAACCCGCAACCATAACAGGCAGGCCGCTTACGGGGTCGTAAAGCTCATTACCGGTGTCACGAAGTGCTTTAAATTCGGCGGTTTTGCCGCAGAGGGAAATTCTCACGGATACGGTTTCGCGGGAGCGCTTTTTGGTAAGACGGTTAAATACAAGTGTGAGCGCAAGGTAGCAGGCCGCAAAAGAAAGAAGCAGAACGCGCAGGGAAGCGTTTATGTAAAGTCCTTCGCCGGGGGCGTTCCCCGCAAGCATGGAGGCGGCAAAAACAGCACCGCCAAAAGCGGCAGAAACGGCCAAAAACGCGATAAACGGCTTTAAAAGTCGGCGGGCGTTGCCGAAAGCGATGAGTGTCATAAAAGCGCCGAGCGCAAGCTTTGTTATGGGTGAAGCAAGAAAACGGAGCGGTGGGAGCAGAACGAGCACCGAATACAAAGCACCCAAAGCTCCTGCAAGCGCAAAGCGCCATCGCCTAAGCGGCATAGCGCAAAGCTTTGCCGTTGCAAGAAGAATGAAGTAGTTGATTATTAAATTAAGCAGAAACATATCATCCACAAAAACCGTTTTCATGGCAACAGTATATATCGGGGACAAGGGAAAAAGCTGTCGTATTGTCCACCGATAAATAAAAAGACTGCCATCCAAAGCAAAGCTTTAAATCTTTCGGAATAGGACGAGTGAAAGATTTTTTGCTTCGCTCAGAATGACAGGGAACAGGGGGATTTGTTGACAAAAAAGGTACTGCTGCAATTTTGCGGCAGTACCTTTTTGCAAATCGGCATAGCGCCGCCCGGACGTGCGGCGGGATTTATTCAGAGGCTCCTTAAATTTGCCAAATGTTTTTTGCGTAGTCCGCAACTGCGCGGTCGGCGGCAAAAATGCCGCTTCGGGCGATGTTTCGAAGTGATGCGGCGGCGGATTTTTTGGGGTCTTGCAGGAAAGAATAGAGCTTGTCGTGAGCTTGGAGGTAGCTGTCAAAATCGGCAAGGAGTATATATTCGTCGCCGCCGTAAACAAGGCGGGAAACGAGGTCGGAATAGCTTTTTCCATCGCCGAAGCCAAGGCTGAAACGGTTTAGTATGCGATGGATTTTGTCGTTTTTGTCGTAAATTTCGGCGGGAGCATAACCCTGTTCCTTTAATTCGAGAACCTCGTTTGCGTGAAGTCCGAAAAGGAACATATTGTCGTCACCAAGCCGCTCAAACATTTCAACATTGGCACCATCCAAGGTGCCGATGGTGAGCGCGCCGTTCATCATAAGCTTCATGTTGCCGGTGCCGCTTGCCTCCTTGCCCGCCGTTGATATTTGCTCCGAAACCTGTGCCGCGGGCATCAGCTTTTCGGCAACGGATACGCGGTAGTTTTCAAGGAATACAACTTGAAGCTTACCCTTGCAGAGGGGGTCGGCGTTGATGTCCGCCGCAAGCGAGCAAAGCAGATTTATTATGCGCTTTGCAACCTTATAGCTGCCCGCCGCCTTTGCGCCGAATATGAAGCAGCGCGGTAAAAAGTCGGCGTTTGGATTGTCGTGAATGCGCTGCTGTAAATGCGTAATGAGCATTGCGCACAGAAGCTGGCGCTTATATTCGTGCAGACGCTTGACTTGAACGTCAAACACGGCATCCGTGTTTATAAAAATACCGCCCTCGCTTTGGACAAATTCGGAAAACTTTTGCTTGTTGCGGTGCTTTATTTCGGAAAGCTCGTTTAAAACGGCACTGTCGTCCGCATATTTTTCAAGGTCGGCAAGCAATTCGGGATGGCGAAGATAATTGTCCCCACCCAAAAGACGGGTGATGAGAGCGTGCAGCTCGGGATTTATTTGAGCAAGCCAACGCCTGTGGTCAATTCCGTTTGTCACATTGCAAAAACGCTCCGGCTGTTGTGTGTAGATGTCGTGAAAAAGCCGGTCTTTTAAAATGTTGCTGTGCAGAGCGGAAACGCCGTTGATTTTGAAGCAGACGGAAAGGCAGATGTTTGCCATGTGAACCTTGCCGCCCTCAACAATGAGGTTGCGCAAAATAGCCTCGTCATTGCCGGCAAAGGTTGAAACCAAATATTTTCTGTGGCGGCTGTCCAGCTCGCGGATAATTTGCCAGATGCGTGGGAGCTGGGACTCTATAAGCTCCTGCGGCCAAGACTCGAGAGCTTCGGACATTACGGTGTGGTTTGTGTAGGCAACGCAGTTTGAAACAATGTTCAGGGCATCGTCCCAACCGAGGCCGTCCTCGTCCATAAAAATGCGCATAAGCTCGGGAATTATCATAGTTGGATGAGTGTCGTTAATTTGAAAAACGTGGTGCTTGGCAAAGCTTAAAACATCGCCGTATTCCTTGCGGTGCTGCTTTACAACACTTTGCGCTGTTGCGGAAACAAAGAAATATTGCTGCTTTATGCGGAGAATTTTGCCTTCCTTGTGTTCATCGGCAGGGTAGAGCTGCTTTGTTATGACCTCCGCCAAGGTGCGCTGTTCCATGGATTTTACATATTCTCCGCCGGAAAACAGACGCATATCGAGGGATTTAGGAGATTTTGCCTCCCAAAGACGGAGAATGTTAACTCTGTCTGATTGGAAACCCGCTATGAGCATATCGCGCGGAACGGCGAGAACGGAGGTGTAATCCTTGATTTGAGCGGTGCATTTTCCGGAATAGTCCCAGCGCTCGTCAACTCTGCCGCCAAAGCGGACTTCGATTGCGTCCTCATGGCAGGGAACAAGCCAAGCGTCCGCCGAAGCTGTCCAGTTGTCCTCAAGCTCCACTTGACCGCCGTCAATTATTCTTTGACGGAACATTCCAAGCTCATAGCAGAGCGAATAGCCGGTTGCGGGGAGGTCAAGGGTTGCCATGCTGTCCATGTAGCAGGCGGCAAGGCGACCCAAACCGCCGTTTCCCAAGCCCGCGTCCGGCTCCGCTTCGAATACATCGGAAGGCTCAAAGCCCATTTCGCGCAGGGCTTCCCAAAGCTCGTCAAGTATTCCGAGATTGAATGCGTTTTTGGCAAGAGAGCGCCCCATCAAAAATTCCATGGAGAGGTAGTGGAGCTGCCGTGTGTCGTGCGCGTCGCGTAGGACGCGGCGGCGTGAAACCATTTCGCGCAGCAGCATTGCGCAGGCACCGAAAATTTCGGTTGAGGAAGCATCGTTTGGCTTTTTGCCAAAATGTGCTCCCAGTTTATCTTGGATTGTGTCTATCAGCTCATTTTTTGCGGAGGCGTTCATAAATTTTTCCTTTCCCTGTCATCAGGGGTGTTCGCTATTTAACGAGTTTATTGTATATTTCAAGGTATTTTTCGGCCGATTGCGACCAGCTTAGGTCTTCTGTCATGTCGCGATACATAAGTCCGTGCCATTCATCGGTGTTTGAATATAGGTTTAGTGCGGCATCTATTGTGCCCAGCATATCGTCTGCCGAGTAGTTTGAAAAGGTGAAGCCGTTTGAATTTTCCGACCAATAGGGGCGCACGGTGTCCTTCAAGCCGCCAACGGCGCGGACAATCGGCACAGTGCCATAGCGCATGGATATCATTTGTGTAAGTCCGCAAGGCTCACTTCGGGAAGGCATTAGCATCATGTCCGCACCCGCATAGACCATGGAGGCGCGCTGCTCGGAATACATGATGTTTGCCGAAACGCGGCCTTTGTAGCGGTATTCCGCGTCACGGAAGCGGTTTTCGTAGTTTTTGTCACCTGTGCCGAGGATTATAAGGCGAACATTTCTTGACATCAGTCTGTCCAAGGCTTCGGATACAAGGTCAAAGCCCTTGTGCCCAACAAGCCTTGAAACGCAGGCGATAATGGGGGAATTATCGTTTTCATCGAAGCCCAGTTCGCGGCAGAGGGCTGATTTGCAGGCCTTTTTTCCATCAATATCAAGGAAATCGAAATTTTCCGCAATTTTTTTGTCTGTCGCGGGGTTGTAGCGCTCAACGTCCAAACCGTTGACTATGCCGGAAAACTTGAAGCCGTTTTCCTCGATTACCTTGTGCAGACCGCAGGAATAATAGGGGTCGGAAAGCTCCATGGCATAGCTTGGACTGACGGTTGTGACGTAATCGGATTTGTAGATTGCGCCCTTCATAAGGTTGATATCGTTGTCATAGCGGATTATGCCGCTGTCAAAAAGCTCATTCGGCAGACCAAAAACGTCTGTTGCGGTGTCCGTTCCGAAACGGCCTTGGTATTCTATGTTGTGAATTGTGAAAACGGTTTTGATGCCGCTGTAAAAATCAGCCTGTTCAAGACGCAGATATATTGGAATGAGCGCGGTTTGCCAGTCGTTGCAATTTATGACATCGGGCTGCCAGTTTAGGAGGGGCATGATTTCGATTACTGCCTTTGAAAAGAAAGCAAAGCGCTCGCCATCGTCCGCGCAGCCATAAATTTGGTCGCGCTTGAAGTAGTATTCGTTGTCGATAAAATAGTAGCACACGCCCTCGTGCTCAAGCCTGAACAGGCCGCAATATTGCCTGCGCCAAGCCAATTGAATATAGGTGTATAGGCAAAATGTCATTTTTTCGCGCCACTCATTAGCAATATTGCCATACAGCGGAAGAATGACGCGAGTGTCTGCGCCGGCCTTACATAGCGCGTTTGGCAGAGAACCCGCAACATCGGCAAGCCCACCGGTTTTTATGAAAGGAGCGGCTTCACTGACGGCGTATAGTATATTCATATTTTGCCTCCTTAATAGTGGGTATAGATATTAGATGCTTTTGCCCTTGGGAATGGTTACAGGGAGTTCGTTGCTTCCTGTTAGGACAAGGCCGCTTGAAATAGTGACCTCTTTGTCGGAGATTACATAGGTTAGGTTTGCACCTTCACCAACGACGGTGTCCTGCATTATAACACAGTTTTTGAGCTTTGCACCTTTTTTTATTTTGACTCGGCGAAAAACAACACAGTTTTCAAGCTCACCCTCAATGTAGCAGCCATCCGCTACAAGCGAGTTTTTAGCGGAGGCATTTTCGCCGTAATAGGTGGAAACAGAAGAACGGCCGCGTGTGTAGATGGGGCGCTCTTCGGGGAACAGCTCACGGATAATGTCGTGGTTTAACATATCCATGTTGGCGGCATAATACTCGGGAATTGTTGAAATGTGGGCAATGTAGCCATTGTGGACATAGAGGGACACTTTGCCGCCATTCTCGAGATAATGCGCAAGTGCGTCACGGTGGAAATGGAGTTTGCCGTTTGCACTGCACCAATCAATGAGGTCGAGCAACAGAGATTTACGGATTATGTAAACCTCTACCGAAGGGAGAGCGCTTTTGATGTTTGTGGTTGTAAAGAGCATACGCCGCGAGGTTGTGGGCGTGTCGGGAACAAAACTTATGCCATCCTCTGCACTGCCAAGGGGCGTTTCTGTGCACACGGCTGTAATTTCGGCGCCGGAGGCAAGGTGGTGGTCGAATATTTCGTCAAGGTCGAGGTTGACGGCAAGGTCGCCGCGGAAGAGCGCAATATGCGTTTGCTTGATGTCGCGGATGTAGGAGCGCATGGCGGAAAGCGCCTCCATACAGCCCTTGTATTCGCTTAAACGGCTGTCGTGCATACCAAAGGGAGGAAGCAGACGAAGTCCGCCGCTGCCACGGCTCAAGTCCCAAGCCTTGCCGCTGCCAAGATGGTCAAGGAGAGATTGGTAGTCCCTCTGCATGATAACACCAACATCGCGGACTCCTGCGTTTCGCATGGAGGAGAGGGCAAAATCAATGAGCCTGTATCGCGAGCAAAACGGAAGTGATGCGCTTGTACGGTGAGTTACAAGCTCGCCAAGCGAAGAATAGGAGTGGTATGCGTATATAATTCCATGTAAATCAGTCATTGCTTTTCCTCCATTCCGGCATATATCATTGCGCCCGCGGGAACAGCTTCGCCATCCGCAATTTTTGTTCCGGGGCCGCAGGTTGCAATTTCACGTTTTGAGTTGGCTGTGGGGGCAGAGCCTATAACAGCACCGCTTCCTATGCTTGCACCCTCGCCGATTATGGCATATTTCACGATGGCGTTTTCACCAATTGTGCAGCCGGGCATGAGGATGCTGTATTCTACGTCTGCGCCCTCGCAAACGGTTACGTTGCTGCTGAGAACGGAATTTTCAATGTGGCCGCGAACATCGCAGCCCTCTGTTAAGATGCTGTGCCGAATTTCGGCGTTTGCACCTATGTAGTGTGGCGGCCGCTTAGGACTTTTGCTTCGAATGGGCCATGAGGTATCGTAGAGATTTATCAGTGTGGGGGAGAGCATATCCATGTTCGCATCCCAAAGGCTTTCTATTGTGCCAACGTCACGCCAATAGCCGGAAAAGCGGTAGGGCCAGAGCTTTTCGCCGTTTTCCAGCATGGAGGGAATGATGTTTTTGCCAAAATCCTTCTCGGAGCCGGGGTCGTTTTCATCGTCGATAAGGTAGGTCTTGAGCTTTGACCATGTGAAAATATATATGCCCATTGAGGCGAGGTCGCTCTCGGGAGTTTTAGGCTTTTCCGTGAATTTATTTATAAAGCCGGTTTCATCGGTGTCCATAATTCCAAAGCGGGAGGCATCGGAGAGGGGCACACGGATAACGGCGATTGTGCAGTCCGCGCCGCTTGCCTTGTGCTGCTCCAGCATATCGGAATAGTCCATTTTGTAGATGTGGTCACCGCTTAAAATGAGGACATATTCGGGATCCCACATATCCACAAAATCAATATTTTGATAAATTGCGTTTGCAGTGCCGGAAAACCATTCGCCCTTTGCGCCGGAGCTTTGGTAGGGGGGGAGCGTGTAAACTCCGCCGTTTTGGACATCCAAATCCCAAGGCTGACCGCTCGCTATGTAGCTGTTTAGCTGGAGCGGCTGATATTGTGTCATTACACCGACAACATCAACTCCGGAATTTGCACAGTTACTCAGGGGAAAATCAATAATTCGGTATTTGCCGCCGAAGGGCATGATGGGCTTTGCCGCCTTGCTTGTAAGCGCGTAAAGCCTGGAGCCTTGACCGCCGGCCAAAAGCATTGCAATACACTCTTTTTTCATTTACTACGCCTCCGTTTCTTTTTTGCCGAGAACAGAATTGTCGATTGATGGTTTTTTGCGAGTGGATTTAGGTTTTGAATTTAAGCTGCTTAACTCACGAGGTGGAGGAGAAACACGAACTCTGCGCATAAATACGGCAGTAAGTGGGGGGATGTCCATTACAATTGAATATTTTTGACCATGATGTGGGGATTTTTCAACATTATAGCTTTCACCCTCCGAAAGTGAACCGCTACCGCCCAAGCGAGCGTCATCCGTTGAGAGGGATACGGAATATTTTCCCGTTCCCGTAACGCCAAGGCGAAAGCCTGAAGCTGTGATACCTGAAAAATTGCAGACAAAGGTTATTTCGCGGCCGGCTCTGTCCTTGCGCACAAAGCCTATGATGTTTTTTGCGCCCTCATCGGGGCAAAGCCACTTGAAGCCGCGCTCTTCAAAATCGTTGTCCCAAAGGGGCTTGGACGCTTTGTAAAATGCGTTTGCGGCTTTGAAGTAGTCTTGCAGAGCGAGATTTTCGGAGTTTTCCAAAAGCTCCCAAGGGAGCTGACCTGCAAAATTCCACTCGCTTTCCTGACCGAGCTCTGCGCCCATAAACATAAGCTTTTTGCCGGGATGAGCGAGCATAAATGCCCAAAATGCGCGGACTGTTGCAAGCTTTTGCTCATGTGTGCCGGGAGCCTTGCCCATTAGAGAGCCTTTCATATGTACAACCTCGTCATGGGAAAGAGGGAGAACAAAATTTTCGGAAAAGGCATACATTATGGAAAATGTGAGGTCATTATGGTTTCCAACGCGGTATACGGGGTCGGTTTTTAAGTAGCGGAGAGTGTCATTCATCCAACCCATGTTCCATTTGAGGTTAAAGCCCAAGCCGCCCGCATAGGCGGGGGCTGTGACAAGCGGCCATGCTGTGGATTCCTCGGCAATCATTAAAACGCTGTCGTCATAGGAGAAGCAGGCTTCATTTAACATACGCATAAATGTGACGGCTTGGAGGTTTTCGTTTCCACCAAACTCGTTGCGCCGCCAATGGTTGTCGTGCCTGTCGTAGTCGAGATAGAGCATGGAGGCAACGGCATCCACGCGCAGGCCATCTATATGGTATTTTTCGAGCCAAAACAGGGCAGACGAGATTAGGAAGCTGCGAACCTCGCCCTTGCCAAAGTCGAAAATGCGGGTGCCCCAGCTTGGATGCTCCGCCATTGTGGGGTCGGAATCTTCATAAAGGCGGCTGCCGTCAAATTCCACAAGGCCTTGCGGGTCTTTTGGAAAATGTGCGGGCACCCAATCCATTATTACGCCCAGTCCGGCGCGGTGACAGGAGTCAATGAGGTGCATGAGGTCGTGCGGAGTGCCATGCCGCGAGGTGGCGGAAAAATAGCCGGTGCATTGATAACCCCAAGAGTCGTCAAACGGATATTCGGTTAGCGGCATAAGCTCAATATGTGTGAAGCCCATGGCTTTAACATAGGGAACAAGCGTTTCGGCGGCATCGCGGTAGGTGATAAATTCGCCGCTGTCAGGGCGTTTCCAAGATGCAAGATGAAGCTCGTATATGTTGAGAGGGCTGTTATAAACCTTGTGTGTTTTTCTGTGGGAAATCCAAGCTCTGTCGCCCCATTCGTAACCGGACAGGTCGTAAAGTCGGGAGGCTGAGGCGGGGCGAAGCTCCGAAAAAAAGCCGTAGGGGTCGGCCTTCCAAATGGTTTGTCCATCATGAGTTGAAATGGCAAATTTGTAGGTGGAGAGCAGTGCAAGACCGTCAATTTCAAGTTCCCATATACCGCCGTCAAGACGGGTCATGGGGTTTGCGGCGGGGTTCCATGAGTTGAAGTCGCCAACCACAAAGACGGAAACGGCGTTTGGCGCCCAGACGCGGAACATAGCACCGGCTTCGGTAGGGTGGGCACCAAGCGTTTCACCCGCACGGGAGCATTTTCCGCTTGAAAAACTGTTTAAGAATGTTTCCGTTTCGTTTTCTTTCATGTCTTTTCACAACCTTCCACATATTTTCAGATTTGAGAAAAAGCTCTTAGATAGAGTGAAAACAGCGGGAGCATAGCCCCGCTGTCAGTTGAATTTGTTCATAGCTTTATCGACACCCTCGCTGATGTAGGAAGCGGCGGCGTCTGTTGCTTTTTGGCAGGCTTCCGCTATTGCGGTGGCATCGCTGCCATAAAATTTGCCCAAAACCCAGTCTATGACGGAGTTGCCGTTTTCATCGCGCTCGGGAGTGCCGACACCGATTTTTATACGCGGAAAAGCATCCGTTCCAAGAACGGATATGATGCTTTTTAAGCCGTTGTGCCCGCCACTGGAGCCGGAGGAACGGATGCGAAGCTTTCCAACGGGGAGAGAGATATCGTCACAGATAACAAGGACGCGCTCCGGCGGAATTTTGTAGAAGGACGCGGCGGGGCCGACAGAATTGCCCGAGAGATTCATAAATGTTTGGGGCTTTATGAGGAAAACCTTTTCACCACCCAAAACGCAGCTTGCCGTAAGTGCGTTAAAGCGGAGCTTGTTGATTTTTATGTTTTCGCGCTTTTCGAGGACATCGGCGGTCATAAAGCCGACGTTGTGGCGCGTTCCGGTGTATTTTGAGCCGGGGTTGCCGAGAAAAACAAGCATCCACCGGACACCGCTTGTATTGTCTTTAAAAAACATTTTGCAGTCGCCCCTTTGTCATGGACGAAACTTGTGCGTTCGCCGGTTTATTTTTAGTTTTGAAGGTGCGCGTGGGGGAGAGAGGATGCGTGGTGCATCCCTCTCGTCCGATTTATTGAGTTTAACTCACGCGCGGCAAAATATTAGTCGAAAAGAGAGGAGATGGACACTTCTTCATAGATGCGGTCGATGGCTTCCGCAAATAGGGAGTCAACGGAGAGATATTTGATTTTGTCACTTGGTGTTGCGGAGGTGTAGGGGATTGTATCGAGAAAATATATTTCCTTGATGCAGCTTTCGTTTAGACGGTCGATAGCGGGGCCGGATAAAACACCGTGGCTCGCGCAGGCAAAAACCTCTGTTGCTCCGCCGATTTCTGTAAGGGCTTTTGCGGCACCGCAAAGACTGCCGGCGGTATCGACCATGTCGTCCAAAAGGATGACGGATTTTCCGCGAACATCACCGATTATGTTCATAACCTCGGAGCTGTTTGCCTTTTCGCGGCGCTTGTCAACAATTGCAAGACCAAGACCAAGCTTTAGGGAGAACTTTCTTGCTCTGGAAACGCTGCCAACATCGGGGGAAACGACAACGGCATCTGTGCTGCCGGGGGCAAATTGCTTCATGAAATGACTGGCAAAAATAGGGCCACCCAAAAGGTTGTCCACAGGGATATCAAAAAAGCCCTGAATTTGGGAGGCGTGGAGGTCCATTGTGAGAACTCTGTCCGCACCGGCCTCGGTTATGAGGTTTGCAACGAGCTTTGCGGAAATGGGGTCGCGGCTCTTTGCTTTTCTGTCTTGACGGCCATAGCCGAAATAGGGGATAACGGCGGTGATACGCCCTGCGGAGGCACGGCGCATAGCGTCTATCATTATGAGCAGCTCCATAAGGTTGTTGTTAACGGGGGTACAGGTGGATTGCACGATAAAAACATCGGAACCTCGAACCGGTTCGTTAATTGAGATTGATATTTCCCCATCCGAAAAGGCAGTAGCTACGGATTTTCCAAGTGGAACGCCAAGCTTCTTGCAGATACCCTCTGCCAGCGCTTTGTTGGAATTTCCGGCAAACACCTTTACATCCTTGCCATGTGAAATCACTTTAAATCTTCCTCTCTCTGTCGCATATTATAAGGGACGTTTAGCTACGCCCCAACTTATCATAAACATTATAACAAACAAATATAATAATTGAAACCCCAATAATGAACTTTTTTAAGGAGATTGCTTGGAAATCAGAATAAAATCAGAGAGTGTGCCCGCACATAATGGCATTTTATAAAAATTATTTACAAGTTGGCGATTTTTGTATATACTATATGAATTAGCACATATAACGAGAGGTAATAAAAATGCTGGAATTTGAAGAATATAAAGTCAAACTAAATGCAATAAAACCAACACTTGATAATTTAGGCGCCGCACTAAAGCTTACGGATGCGCGGCTTGAGCTTTCCGAATGTGAACGCGAGGCAGAAAAGGACGGTTTCTGGGACGACCTTGAAAATTCTCAAAAGGTCTTAAAAAGAACAAAGCAGCTTCGCGCAAAATGTGCGGGCTTTGAAAAAATGCAGAAAACCTATGACGACCTTTACACCATCTGCGAAATGGCGCTTGAAGAAAATGACGACTCCATGCTTGAGGAGCTTATCGCCGACTACCGCACTTTTGAAAAAAAGCTGGAAGAAGCAAGGCTTACAACTCTCCTTTCGGGAGAATACGACTCCTACGGCGCTATGATATCCTTCCATGCGGGAGCGGGCGGAACAGAGGCACAGGACTGGGCTTCAATGCTCTACCGTATGTATTTGCGTTGGGCGGAGCGCCACGGCTTTTCCTGCAAGGTTCTCGACTATCTGGACGGCGAAGAAGCCGGACTAAAAAGCGCAACCATTGCAATTGACGGCGAAAATGCCTATGGATTTTTGAAAAGCGAAAACGGCATTCACCGCCTTGTGCGAATTTCACCCTTCGATTCATCGGGACGCCGCCACACAAGCTTTGCAGCCGTTGAGGTCATGCCGCAAATTACAGACGAAGCCGACATGGAAATCCGTCCGGAGGATTTAAAAGTGGACACCTACCGAAGCAGCGGCGCGGGCGGCCAGCACGTCAACAAAACCGAGAGCGCAATCCGCATTACGCACATTCCCTCCGGCGTTGTTGTTTCCTGCCAAACCGAGCGCAGTCAGCACCAAAACCGTGAATATGCCATGAGCATGCTCCGTTCACGCCTTGCGGAAATTAAAGAGCGTCAGCACCTTGAAAAGGTTGAGGACATCAAGGGTGTTCAAATGAAAATAGAGTGGGGAAGTCAAATTCGCTCCTATGTTTTCATGCCCTACACATTGGCAAAGGATCACCGCACAAACTTTGAAAACGGCAACATCAGTGCCGTTATGGACGGAGATTTGGACGGCTTCATAAACGCATACCTAACCATGAACGCAGGCAAATAGGCTGCACTAATGCAAATAAATATAAAAAATGCAGGTCATTTATGACCTGCATTTTTCATGCGTTTTTATCAACACCGAAGAAGTAACGGAGCTTTAGGGCGAGCTGTATTTTGAATAAATCCTCCATGCTGTCAACATTGCAGCCAATTACCTTGTTAATGGTGGAAAGCCTTGCGCGGAGGGTGTTTTTGTGGATGAAAAGCTGCTTTTCCGTGTTGGTTTTGGAGCAGTTGTTGTTGATGTAAAGCTCCAAGGTGGGCAGTAAATCGGTGTGATAGGTTTCATCGTGGCATATTAGTGGGGTGATATAGGAATTGTAAATTTCGCGAAGAAAGTGCTCGTCTAACCGCCCTTCGTTGTCCATGAAAAACTTCAAAACGCCCAAATCGCAGTATTTGCAGTAAATTTTGTCACTTTTAACGGAGAGGGAGTAGTTTGCGGCGTGGCGGGATTGGAGAAATGCGTTTTTGATTTCGGGAAGCGGGGTGGGGTCGCTGACACCAATATAAACGGCAGATAAATATGTGGTTTCGAGGAAAATGTTGCGAAGCTGAAACAGAAGAGTGTCAAGCTCGTCTGTCGGACAGGGGATGAGTAAAATTTGAGAGTTTGAGGTTTCAAAAATTAGGATGTGTCCGCTGTTCGGAATTTTTTCCTCCAATTGAGCATGAAATTGACCGATTTTGTTGTTGCGTTGAACAAAGCCGCCAAGGCTGGCGGTTTCCTCATATAAAAACTGTACCGCATAATATTGGCGGTGCAGTTTTTTGCCCATTGGGGCCAGAAGCGCTTCCGCGCGCTCCTGCGTAAGCTCGTTTTCTTGGAGCAGCTGATCCATTAAAAGACCGTTAAAGCGGCGCGTGGCGTTGCTTATTTCATTTTGCTTCGTTGAATTTAATGCGACAAAAAGCCCCAATTGCTGAATTTTTGTAAGCTCGGTTGCGTCCGGCTCGGGAATGCTTTCGTTTTGGGCGAGTACCACATAGCCGTATTTGACATGGTTTAGGGTGACGGGGTAAAAAAGAAGCTTTAGCTGAACGGAGCGAAGCAGAAGGCTTGTGTAGGAATAGATGTAGACGCTGTTGTCGTCCAAGGTTTGAAAATGAAGCCCCGAATATTGCATCATGCCGGAGTTTAGGTTGCGGGTAAGCTGCTTCCAATCAAGATTATCGGAAAAGCCGATTAGGTGGAGGTCATTGTCGGTAACGGCGAGGCTCAGTCCGGCGGTTTCGTGAATTTGAGAGCAAATGACGGAGAGGGAAACGCCGTCTATCATAGAGCGCATTAGCATATCGTGAAACTTTTGAGCTTCATCTATAATGAGGTAGGGCTTTTGAACAATGTAATTCAGTATGGGGTTCATAATTTGTCCCCAGTTGCAATCGGGCGGCGCAAGGATTACGGGGAAGCCAATTTCGTCACAATAATCGAAAAGCTCGTGCGGAATTTGACCGATAAATTTTTTCTTTGTCACAATGCCCGCAATGCCCTTTTGCATCAGAGCATCGACAAGCTTTTTTGAAAAGCATTGCTGAAAAAGCACACCCGCAATGAGCAGCTCGCAGCCTGTCAGCCATTCTGCGATTTCGGGGATGTCCATGATTGTGACGGTGCTTATTTCTCGCTCCAGCCCGGACCTTCCGGCGCGGATTTCGGTTGATGCGAGAGCTTCAATTGAAAGAGCTTCACGAACTGTAAGCATTTTTGCCCTCCTTTGGGGGAATGTTATACTAATCACAAATAAAAAACTTTGTTTTTATCAAGAATTAGTGTTATAGGCGATTTTCTGAAATTTGCAAATAATATTTTGATATCAGTGTACACTAACAATTACGAAAAATCAAGAGTACCCTTGTACAAAGGTACAATGGCAGACTCAAAACAACGTGCTTTCGTACAATTGATTAAACTTGTACGAACATTTATACTTTAGTCATAATCAACCAAAGCAAACACGGTTGAGATGACGAAACCGTCAAAACGACAATAAGTCGAATAATATTTTGGAGGAAATGACAATGAGAAACCGTTTCAGAGGGAAAGACTATCTAGCATTTAAGGATATGGATCGCGAGGAGATTGAATTCATCGTTGACCTGTCCTTGGACCTAAAACGTAAGTGGGTAGCCCGCGAGCCGCACGAGTATCTAAAGGGTCAGGTTTGGGCGGCACTGTTTGAGAAAAATTCCACCCGCACACGCAACGCTTTCCAGAGAGCGGCGGCCGACCTTGGCATCACCTCCATCTATCTTCGCCCCGACGAGCTTCAGAGCGGACGCGGCGAGCCTTTGAAGGACACTGCGCGTATGTTCGACCGCTACTATGACGGCCTGTTCATCCGCACCTTTGGCCACGAAATTGTTGAAGAGTATGCCGAGTGGATGGATCACCCCGTTGTCAACGGCCTTACAACTCTTGCACACCCCACCCAGGGAATTGCAGACCTTATGACCATCAAGGAGAAAAAAGGCAGATACGAAGGACTTAAAATCTGCTACGCCGGCAACCTTTACAACGTAGCCTACACCACCATGATTGCCTGCGCAAGCTTGGGCATCAACCTTACTCTTGCCTGCCCCGCCGGCATGAAGCCCAACGAGGAAATCTACATCGAAACCATGAAGCGTGCCGCCGTCACCGGAGCCGAAATCATCTTCACCGACGATTTTGACGCAGCTCTCAAGGATGCGGACATCGTTTACGGCATGAGCCATTACAGCATGGGTCAGTCTCCCGAGGAGATTGAAGCCCTTAAGAAAGCCTTCCATCCCTATCAGGTCAACATGGAAGCCCTCAAAAAAGCAAAGCCCGACGCAATCTTCATGCACTGCCTGCCCGCATACCGTGGCATTGACGTCACCGACGAAATCATGGAATGCTCACAGTCCGTTGTTTGGGATCAGGGCGAAAACCG
>JAVVUU010000018.1:0-21790 GCA_036653035.1 Oscillospiraceae bacterium | reverse complement strand
TTTTTGCTCTTTGGGCAACTGCACTTCGCAAAGTGCAGTTGTTCAGTGGACATTAATTATCGAAAACCACCGGCCTTTTTCATATTCATTTTGTAAGGCCGTACTGCTTGCATTTTTGGTCGGAAATGTGGTAAAGCGGCAGGAGCTTACCGAATATTTTCGTGAACACCTGCTCATTTATGCTGTCATAAAACTTGTGCAGCTCTAAATTCGGCTCAAAGCGGTCGCGCTCGTGAACCATCGCGGCGCAGGCCTCGTCATAGGTTTTGAAGTGCCCCATGGCTTTAAATGCAACCATTGCGCTGCCCACTCCGCAGGCCTCATGGGTCTGTGTGCGGATTACGGGAAGTCCGAACATATCCGCCGTAATTTGGCAAATTTCGGCGCTTTGAGAGCCGCCGCCCGCCACATAGAGCGACTTTATTTTGACCTTTGCACGTTTTTCCATACTCTTCATGCCACTGTACAGGCAGTGGTTAATGCCCTCAATAATGGATTTGTAAACATGAATTCTTGTGTGTACATCGGAAAATCCGACAATCGCGCCCTTGGCAAAGGGCATATTTGTGTCCGCCGTGAAGTATGGCTGAAGCATAAGTCCGTTGCAGCCGGCGGGAATTTCGTGCAGACGCTCATTGAGTATTTCCTCTGCGGAAACGCCGCGGCGCTCGGCCTCCATAACTTCCTTTGCGGCAAATTCGCGCTTGAACCACGAAACCAGCCAATAGCCGCGCAAAACCTCTTTTTCGGGGTTCCAGCGTCCGTCAACAACGGAGCAATAGCCCGGCATATACGGCTCCGGCTCGACATAATTGGGGGTTGAAAACTCAATTGTTGCCGTTGTTCCAAAGCTTATTGCCGCCTTCTCCTCGCTTGTAACCGAAAGTCCAAGCGTTTCACAGCCCTTGTCCGAGCCTGTTGCAATAACGGGAAGTCCCTCGCGAACGCCCGTTTCGGCGGCGGCCTTTGCAGTTACAAGTCCCATCATTGTTTCCGGCTTTACAACGTCAAAGAGTTGGTCGTCGCGAACGTCAAAAACACAGCGGGCGAGGTTGCTTTTGGTCATCCATGTGCGGGTTTTGTTGTCGAAGGGTATGCGGCCGCAGCAGGAGGCATCGGTGTCAACAACTCGGCCGCACATTTTGTAATTCAAGTAGCCCGAGAGCAGGATAAACTGCTTTGTTTTCGCCCATGTTTCGGGTTCGTTTTCCTCCAGCCAGTTGCAGACGGAGGCTCGGCGCTGAAGTGAAATTGTGCTGTCAAGATTTGCAACCTTAAATAGGCCGCGCAAATGAAGCGGCAGCTTCTTTTCGCATTTTGCCTGACGGTTATCAAGCCAGACAATGGCATCACGCAGGACGTTTCCGTCCTTGTCAAGGCAAATACTGGTGGCGCGGATTGTTGTAACGGTTACTGCAATAATGTCCTTCCAACGCTCGCCTGCCTCTACCTTTAGCTTTTTTGAGCAATCGCAGATTGTTTCCCAGTAGAAGTCGGGTCTTTGCTCCGCCCAACCGGGATTTTTCGAATAATACGGCTGTTCATATTGCTTTTGCTCCTTGAAAAGGATGTTTCCGGCAGAATCCACCAACACCGCACGGGCACTTTGCGTTCCCACATCAAAAGTCAAAACCAACGAGTTATCCAAGGCTGTCGCCTCCATTTATTTTTATATTTTCGACCCTTATTTAAAATACTCTTGGACACACCTTCCGCGCGCCCCAACAGCATTTTTTCAGCTTGTATGGACGGCCATTTCTGCCCGCTCCCTCAGCCTTGCTCGCATCTACTATCTTAGGTCAACATCGTCCGTGGCGATTAGGTCAATGCCGGGGACTATAAAATCCTTTGCAACAGCATCGCCGCATTTCAGCGCCGTTGAAACGAACAGCTTATTTATTTCCGCCATGGCACGGGAAATTTCACCCTTGGGGATGGGTGCGCTTGTCCGCACAGGGAGGACAGGATGCTCCGCAAACGCCGTTGCAACCGTTGAGGTGAGCGTTCTCGTTGGGTTTGTCAGCTCCACGCGGGCATATTCCTCGCCCTTGGGGCACTTATTTCCCGAAACTGTCAGCTCGCCGCTTATTTCCTCTACATGGAGCGCACAGCCGTTGGGGCAAACTATGCAAACAAAATCTTTTTTCATTTTTTCATTTCCCCCATTTCGAGCAAAATCTTATCGCCGGGCTTCACGCTGCTAAAATCAACAACTATGCGCTCCATCTCGGGGGGCTTTAGCTTTGCGTAGTTCTTTTTAAAAGCTTCCTCGCCGTTTATAAGAACGCGAACCGTTGTTTTGTCGCGCACCTCGCGGCTGCGGAAAAATATTACGGTTTTTGAAGCGTCCGCGCTTGTGTTAAGCTTTTCGGGCACTGCATAGGCAAAATCCGAGCAGGCGTCAATATCGGCAAGCGTTCTTTTTGCTCCCGAATAATTTGCGGCGGCGGTTCCCGCGGCTTCTCCGCTTTCGGAAACGTAGTCCACAAGGTCGTTGACGTGCAGGGCGTTGCCGCAGACGAAAACGCCATCGAGCGAGGTTTCGTAGCTTTGGTCGCAGACGGGGCCTTTGGTTTTTCCGTCAAGTGCTATGCTCATGGTTTCCGCAAGCTCATTTTCGGGGATTAGTCCAACGGAGAGAATGAGCGTGTCGCACTCGATAATTTGTGCTGTTCCCTCGATTGGCCGCATTTTGTCGTCCACCTTTGAAATTTCAACGGCGGTTAGGCGGCTCTCGCCAAAAACCCGCGTAACCGTGTGGCTTACATGGAGGGGAATGTTGAAATCGTCCAGACATTGAGCAATGTTTCGGGTTAGTCCGCTGGGTGTGGACTTAACCTCATAAACTCCGACAACCTCCGCGCCCTCAAGCGTCAGGCGGCGCGCCATGATTAGGCCTATATCTCCGCTTCCAAGTATAACACATTTCTTCGCGGGCATTTCGCCCAAAATATTGATGTAATATTGTGCAGTTCCGGCAGTAAAAACTCCGGCGGGACGTGTGCCCTGAATGCTGACCTGCTTTGCAGTGCGCTCACGGCAGCCCGTGGAGAGCACAAGCGCATGGCTTGTAATTGTGCGCACGCCCTCGCGCGTTACGAGAGTAATGTTGAAAACATCGTTCTTCTTTTCAATGCGGGTTACAAAGGTCAGTAGGGAAACCTCAACCTTGGATGCCTTCACCTCGCGAATATAGCGGTTTGCATATTCACAGCCGGAGAGCTTTTCGCCAAAGCGGATAAGTCCAAAGCCGTCGTGGATGCACTGGTTTAGGATGCCGCCCATGCGGGATGCGCGCTCCACCAAAAGCACACGCTTGCCGGTTTTTTCGGCGGCAAGGGATGCCGCAAGTCCGGCAGGGCCTGCGCCTATTACGGTTACGTCAAAATCAGTCATTGCTTATCCCTCCCTTGCTTTTTCCGAACAGAAGTCTGCTGTTTTCGTCCGCCTTGCAGATTTCCTCCAAGGGAATATGCTTTTCCTCGGAGATGATTTTTGCAACCGTCGGGCCGCAGAAGCCACCCTGACATCTGCCCATTCCGGGGCGGCAGCGGCGCTTAACGCCATCCACCGTTGAACAGGGAACACTGCGGTTGAGTGCGTCTATAATTTCGCCGCGGCTGATTTCCTCACAGCGGCAAACGACCTCGCCGTAATTGGGATTTTGGGCAATCATTGCATTTCTGTCCGCATCGTTCATTTTTGCAATGCGGGGAATTGCGTGGCGGCGCGGGTTGAAGGCTTTGTTTTCCAAAACCTTTTTGCCCTCCGCTTCAAGCAGCTCAACGCACATTTTTGAAACGTCAAGTGCAATTGCGGGTGCGGCTGTAATGCCGGGGGATTGAATTCCTGCGGTGTGGATGAGGTTTTTGGTTTTGCGACCCTTTTCCACTATAAAGTCTTCCTCAAAGGTCGGAGCGCGAACGCCCGAGAAATATGTAATTGTGTCGCCGCGGCGAAGCTTTTCCGTTGCCCTGCCCTGCTTTGCAAAAACGGCGGCTATGTTTTTGTCATCGGTTGTGAAATCCTCTTTTTTGAAGGTTTCGACAGCATCGGGGCCAACAAGCACGTTGTCGTCCGCTGTGCGGATAATGCCGCCGCCCTTGGAGTGACCCTCGGTTTTAAGGCCGCCGACCAATGAATATGAGGTTTTGACAATACGCGCGGCCTTTTTGTCGAGAATTGTGTTTGTGCCCTTGCGCGGGTGGATGGAATAGAAGCGGTCGTCCGCCATTTTTGCAATTTCCTCGGCGAAAACTCCTGCCGAATTAACTACAACGCGGGGATAAATTGTGCCCCTGTTTGTGGTGACGGAAACGATTTTGCCATCCCGAACCTCCATGCCCAAAACAGCGGTGTTGAGCGAAATTTTTGCACCGTTGTCCGCGGCATTTTCGCCATAGGCGATGGTCATATTATATGGGCAAACAACGCCGCCCGTTGGGAAAAGCAGACCACAGCGCGCCTCCTGCTTTACCTCCGGCTCAAGCTCCAGCAGACGGTCGTGACTTAGCACCTTGACATTTCCAAGTCCCATACACTTAAAATAAATGCGGGCGATATATAATAGCGGCAAATATTTTCCCGTGTCGAACACAACAATTTGCCCTGCGCGGTTAAATTCAACCTCCAGCTCATCGGAGAGCTGCTCAAACATTCGGTTTCCCGCAAGGTTGTATTTTTGCTTCATTGTGCCTTTTATGAGGTCAATTCCCGGGTGGACACAGCCGTCATTTCGGCCGGACGCGCCAACCGCAAGGTCGTATTCCTTTTCGGCAAGTATAACATCCAAGTCCCATTTCATAAGCTCACGCGCGATTGAAGCGCCAACTACGCCGCCGCCGATTACGAGCACATCGGGGCGGGCGCCGTCCAGCGCCTTGTCGCAAATTTCACTTTTGCGCATTTCGGGAATTGTGCCGCCCGTGAAAACGGCGTCGTTTATAACATGAACCTTGCCATATTTTTTTGCGGCGCAAAAGCCCGCTTGGACTATGTCGTCCCAATTGTCGCTTTGGCCTGTTAAAACAATGCCCTCTGCACTTTCGTGGACGGAAAAGCTTCCGAAACCGTTCTTTTTGAGCTTTTTGTTTATTTTATCAGCGTTCAAAATAAAAGCCTCCAAGCCATATGTATTTCTCTGAACTGCTGTCATTTTTAGCAAAGCGAAGAATTTTAATTAGGGTTTTGAGTGAACGCGGGGAAAAATTCTTCGCTGCTTTGCTCCTCTGAAATGACAGTGCGGGGGGATTTAATCGGAGGTTCCTTAGCTATACTAATAAAATTCCCTCGTTCAAAATGCCGTTCGGGTCAAGCGCTTCCTTTAATTTATACATGAGCGGATAGGAGCTGCCGTGCTCTTGGGGCATCCATTCGGTGCGATATTTTCCGCTGCCGTGATGGTGGGCAATGCTGCCGCCGTGGGCAAGAGTTTCCTCCATGATGACACGGATGATGTGCATATAATCTTCCTTTACCGTGACATTTTCGCGAATTTGGAACATAAATTGGAAATAAATGTTTGTGCCGTTTATGTAGCTGTGTGATGAGTGACCGCCAATAACGACAAGATTTTCCATTTCCTCTGTAAGTCTTGCGCAAACCGCCTTGTAAACCTCGCCGATTTGTGACCATGAGGCGGAAATTTCGCAGGTATCGACGCAAACGCCCATGGAGTGCAGCTGTGTGCTTGTTTCTTCAAGCTCCGTGCTGATGTCGTTGCGGTGCTCAACCCATGATTCCACGGGCTTTACGCCCAGTGATGTTGCGCCGTGCTTCTTGACAATTTCGTCAACCGCCGCGCCTGTGGGAGCTGTGATGGATTTGGGGCCCTCCGCCAAAAACAGCATGAGCGCCTTGCCCTCGTCTGTAACGGCGTTGAAAAGTGCTTCGACCTCTGCGGGGTCATGCAGACGAACAACGGCGGGGCGATAGCCCTCAACCATAATCTCGCGGATTGCGTCAAGACCGTGCTGCATATCGTCAATTTGATAGGCGCACATCCAGCGCTCCTCGGGCATATATTTGAAAATTTTGACGGTTACCTCGGTGATAAAGCCAAGAGTTCCCTCGCTGCCAAGGAAAATTTGACGGAGGTCGGGGCCGACACTGCGGCGCGGAACATTTTTAATTCTGACAATTTCACCGTTCGGCAAAACCGCTTCAAGGCCAACCAGCAGGTCTTCAATTCCGCCGTAAAGCGTGGAAAATTGACCTATACTGCGCGTGGCGACAAGTCCGCCCATCTGTGCCAGTGGGAGGGATTGGGGACTGTGGCCTGTGGTGTATCCCATTTTATTGAGGTAATTTTCAAGGTATTGGAGAGGTGTTCCACAGCGCGCTGTGACCTGCATATCAATTTCGTTGACATTTAAAATTTCGTTCATTTCGGAGCCGTCCAGCATGACAGCGCCCTCGCAAGGCTCAATTCCCATTGTGACACTGGAGCCGCCCGTGCGGGGAGTTACCTTAATTTTGTTTTCGTTCAGATACTTTAAAACCTTGGAAACCTCCTCCGTGCTTTTGACCTTTGCAACGCAAAGTGCGCGGGGAACGTCAAAAACGCCGTCGTCGCGCTCATAGCGGCGATATCCGATGTAGTCCTTGCTTGCTTCCTTAATTGCGGAGTCCTCGACAGTAACGCTGTCCTTCCCGACAATTGCGGAAAGGCCGCTCAAAATTTCTTCGTTTTTCATAATATATTTCCTTTCAATGTGTAATGTACAGTTTTTTGTAAGTATACCAAAATATTAGCACAAGCCGCTTTTACTGTCAACCGTCATTCGTCCTCACGCCTGCCAAAAAAGACACACACCAAATAAGCAGATACCACAATTTGCGAACATTATGTAAACCAATTTGCCGCTTTTGCGTTTTCAGTACCGCTGTGCACTAAAGGCACAACGAAAGAACCGCCGTTTTCCACAGGTGGAAAACGGCGGTTTTATAATCTGTCAAAGAAGTCCAAAGGACTCCTTTGGTATTGGGGATTGGAACATTACAGAATTGTGCTATGTACAGCAGTGTTCATAATTCCGCACAAAACATACATACCGGATACCACAAGTGCTCCGACCCAGTTTTTGCCTGTAAGCTTATAGAATGCCCGCAGGAAATACGGTGCCAAGAACAGCTGCCATACGCAGAATGCAATAACAAGTACGTTAATCCAACCGGCACCCCAAATAACGGTACCTGTTATCAGAAGCTTACCATATTGCAGTGCCCAAAGCAGTGTCAAGCCGAGAATGTTGCCAATGGCAAGAATGAACAAATTCTTTTTCTCGTTCATTCCCTCGAAGCGGCACGCTCCGTTTACCATAAGGGAGTTTACAAGATAGAAAGCAAAGAATATGGGCAGGTACTGGATGAAATAGAACAGATGTGCAACGTCAAAGGTCTTAACCGCAGGTGTCCAGAAACGGAAGTCTGTGTTAAATGCCCATTTGCAGAACCATACAACTATATAAACAAGTCCGATTATGGTTGCCGCAAGCGCCACGGACTTCCAGAATTGCTTTCCGGTTATTTTTAGGCCTATAGTTTCTTCGCCGCGTATACCGGCAGCTTTATCCTTCTTGTAATTTATAAAGAACCAGATATAGCTCCAAATTGCGCTGAGCAAGGTCCAAACAGCGACGGTGTTCATGGTGGGTGACGCAAAGAAGGTCCAGTTTAACATTGAAAATCCGTGAACTGTTGACCCAAGAGAGGGAACTGCAACGGTGGCAATAACCGCAGTGACAAAAGAGGCCACGCCGCCCAAAATCCAACCAATCCAGAAAACTTTCTTTCTCTTTCCGTCAAGAGCGGGAACCTTCGGGCCTTCAACACCCTTCAGATCCGCAAATGCGGGGATACGGAGAAGCAGGCTGCACAAAGGAACGAGAAGCATAAACAGTCCAATCATAGCAACCAAGTTGAAGCATTCCTTGATGAGGAATATTTGATTGCCTGTGCCAAGAGTTGTTTCCACATCGAAGCAATAGGTGAAAAATTCAATTACATCGGAGGTAGATGCAGGGTTGAAGTGTATTAAGGGGTGCGTTACGTTGGGCTGATACAAAACGCGGAGGGTTCCGTCATCTTTATTGCCGTAGAACTTGCCTTCCTCAACGGAGGTTACACTGGGGTCAACGCTGTTGACCATAGACAGAGCCTCGGTGGAGGAACCGATAAGGTTTGCAGTACCTGTGCTGCTGCCATATCCGCCCTCTTCAAGAAGTCCATACAAAAAGCCCATGTTGCAGCGAATAGCGCTCCAGTCGGCAAGGCTTCCGGGTGACTGGCCTGTGGGGAGAGCTGCACATATTTTCATTTGAGAGTCCGCATAGGCCTGTTCCGCAGCGGTAATTTCGGCACCGCCGTCAGAATCGGCAGCCTCGGCGGCCGCAATTGCCTCATTGTAAAGATTGCTGAAATGGATGGCTGTGTTTTTCGCCGCACGGCCGCCCATTGAGTGACCCATTACGCCAATCCTGTCGGTATCCACGAAATCCATGATACCACTGGCGGCATATTCAACAAGTGCGTACATTCCTTGTCCGGTTTCATCGGAGGAGGTTATCTGGTCATCAAGAACGCTACTGGATAAGCCGTGGTTGTAGGCATCCATGGCGATAACCATAATTCCGCGCCGCGCCAGTTCAATAGACGCAGCGTCCTGTACCTCCGCGCTGTTTAGCCAGCCGTGACTTGTGATAACTACCGGCACCTTGTTATCTGCTGTTGCCGTTTTGGGGATAAATGCGAGAGCGTGTAGAGTCTGTTGACTTTCAGTGACAAGTGTTATGTCCTGAACCTTTACGGAGTAGCCGTTGGTTTGGAGAAGCATAGCCCCAATACTGCCAATTAGTATCAGAATAAGTGCTATGCAAAGAACTCTTACGGACTTTGGTCGATTTTTCATGTCTTTTGCCCCTTCCTAAAAATAAGACTTTCTCTCATTTGTCGTGAACCACACAAATAAAAAAAGCGCAAACAGCCACCCTTGTTGACCGTCTGCACATCTCAATGCTCATTGCAGTTCACCTACCTGCATTTATCATATCACAGTGAAATATTATTGCAACTGCCAATTATGCCAAAAAATATTCAGCCGCAATAGTGCAATGTTGACAAAGTTCCGTATTAAATCCTTTCATAACCGGAAAAATGCACAAAACAGTTGCAAATTTCGCCTCGGGGCGGTAAAATAGAATTAACCTTAGCCAAGGACTGTTTGGCGGGGCTTAATAATCGCCGTTGAGAAGTGAGATGCGCAAATGCCGCACAGTGAAGGCTGTGTGAAATTTGTGCATTTATTTTTTTGGAGGACAGCTTATGTATTCAAAGAGCCTAACTATTTTTCAAGCCTGCCCTATAATCGCCGCCGCAAAGAATTCGGAGCATTTGAAAATATGCCTTTCCTCTCCCTGCGAGGTGATTTTTCTTCTTGGCGGAGAGCTTGCTTCCATCGCAGAGCTTATCGACACCGCAAAGGATGCCGGAAAGTTTGTTGTGGTACACATCGACCTTATCAGCGGACTTTCAAACAAGGAAAGTGCCGTGGACTTCATCAAAAAATATACCCGTGCAGACGGCATTATCAGCACCCGCCCCCAAACCATAAAGCACGCCAACGATTTGGGTCTGTTCACCGTTCTTCGTTTGTTCCTGCTCGACTCCATGGCGCTGGATAATCTCGGAAAACAGGTGAACTCCTCCAAGCCGGATATGATAGAGGTGCTGCCGGGACTGATGCCCCGCATCATCGAAAAAATTTGCACCCTAACCACCGTGCCGCTCATCGCCGGCGGCCTTATCTCCGAAAAAGGCGACGTGGTTTCCGCGCTAAGCGCCGGTGCCACCTGCATTTCCACAACCAAAAGCGAGTTGTGGAGTCTTTAAACACATTGCCGCACCCTGCGGCAGAAAAAATATAAAATTCGTGTAGGAGGACTTCGGTAATGAAAAAGTATGTTATAGCCTTGGATCAGGGAACCACCAGCTCCCGCGCAATAATATTTGATAACGACCAGAACATTGTCGTCACGGCACAAAAGGAGTTTACTCAATACTATCCCCATGAGGCATGGGTGGAGCACAACCCCATGGAAATCTATTCCTCACAATATTCCGTTATGACAGAGGTTTTGGCAAAAAGCAACATCAGCCCCAACGACATCACCGCAATCGGCATTACAAACCAGCGCGAAACCACCGTTGTTTGGAACAAGGAAACCGGACTTCCCATATATAACGCAATTGTGTGGCAGTGCCGCAGAACGGCGCCTATTTGCGAGGAGCTGAAGCTGCGCGGTCTTACCGATACCATCCGCCAAAAGACCGGTCTACTTATAGACGCATATTTTTCCGCCACCAAAATCAAGTGGATTTTGGACAATGTTGAGGGCGCAAGGGACTTGGCGGCGCAGGGAAAGCTGCTTTTCGGCACAGTGGACAGCTGGCTCATTTGGAAGCTCACAAACGGACGCGTTCACGTTACGGACTACACAAACGCCTCCCGCACAATGCTCTATAACATAAAAGAGCTTTGCTGGGATGAGGAGCTTTGCCGCGAGCTTGACATCCCCATGAATATGCTGCCGGAGGTTCGCAGCAGCAGCGAGATTTATGGCTATGTCAATCTTCAGGGTCACCAAATTCCCATTGCCGGCTGTGCGGGCGATCAGCAAGCGGCGCTTTTCGGTCAAATGTGCTTTGAAGCGGGTGACGCCAAAAACACCTACGGCACAGGCTGCTTTTTGCTGATGCACACGGGGCATGAGCTGTGTTACAGCAAAAACGGCCTTATCACCACCATTGCCGCAAGCGACGATGGCAAGGTTCGCTATGCAATGGAGGGCAGTGTTTTCATAGGCGGTGCGGTTATTCAATGGCTGAGGGATGAGCTGCGCTTTATTTCCACCTCGGAGGACTCCGAATACTTTGCAAAAAAGGTTAAGGACAACTGCGGTGTCTATGTGGTTCCCGCCTTCACGGGTCTTGGTGCGCCCTACTGGGATATGTATGCCCGCGGCTCCATATTGGGACTCACCCGAGGTTCAAACCGCAACCATATTATCCGCGCGGCTTTGGAATCCATTGCCTACCAAACACATGACGTTATAGCCGCCATGGAGCAGGACACCGGCATAAAGCTAAAGGAGCTAAAGGTTGACGGCGGCGCTTCCGCCAACAACTTCCTAATGCAGTTCCAGTCCGACATCGTCGGTGCATCAATCAGCCGCCCGAAAATTTTGGAAACCACCGCTCTGGGTGCCGCCTGCCTTGCGGGTCTTGCAACCGGCGTTTGGAGCGGCATTGATGAAATCCGCAAAAAATGGACCTTGGACAGGGGCTTTGCGCCCATCATGCCCCGAGAGGATGCCGAGCGCTACCTAAAGGGTTGGGCAAAAGCCGTTTCCTGCACCTCCGGTTGGTCTAAATAGCCGAAAGCGCAAAACGTCTACATAAAAATGGACGTGCAAGCACGCCCCTATATATTTGTTGGGTAAATGCGCAATCCGCGTGACTGTTGCATGACAATATCAGCCTGTCTTTTTCCGCGCTTACGCGTGGGTAAACGCACAATCCGTAAAATTCATAGTTTAACTGGAGATGAAATATTGTTTGATGTTATAATAATCGGATGCGGTGTTGTTGGAGCGGCCACCGCCTACGAGCTTTCAAAATACAAGCTCAAAATCGCCGTGCTGGAGTCCGAAAACGACGTTGCAACGGGCACCTCAAAGGCAAACAGTGCCATTATCCACGCCGGCTACGACCCCGAGCCGGGAACGCTTATGGCAAAGCTTAACGTCCGCGGCAATGCTCTCGCGGCGCAAATTTGTGAAAAGCTTGACGTTCCTTTCAAGCGCGTTGGCTCCTTGGTGCTGGCTTTCAACGCAAACGAGCTTGAGCACATCAACAGCATTTATAAGCGCGGCCTTGAAAACGGAGTTCCAAGCATGAAGCTTCTTTCCGCCGACGAGGTTAAAAAAATTGAGCCGAATGTTTCCGAAAATGTTTTGGGTGCTCTTTTAGCGCCCTCTGCCGGAATAATTAACCCTTGGGACTTTACACTTGCCATGGCGGAGGCCGCCGCTGTTAACGGCACGGAAATTCACCTCAACAGTCCCGTTACAAGCATAACAAAAAGCGAAAACGGCTTTGTGCTCAAAACCGCTCAGAATGCGGTTTTTGAAGCAAAATATGTCATAAACGCCGCAGGAATACACGGCGGTGCCGTTCACACCCTTATCGGCGGCGGCGATTATTCCATCTCCCCTGTGCGCGGTCAGTATTATCTGCTGGATAAGGCACAGGGAAATTTAGTAAATCATGTGGTTTTCCAGTGCCCCACAGCCGCGGGCAAGGGCGTTTTGGTATCCCCCACAGTCCACGGAAACCTTATCGTTGGTCCAAACTTTGAGCCGATTGAATGTGAAAGCAAGGCAACCACCGTTCAGGGCTTGGATTATGTGATGGCTTCCTCCAAAAAATCCGTTCCAAGCATAAATTTTAGGGACAACATCCGCAACTTTGCCGGACTTCGCGCCTGTGCGGACAGGGATGACTTTATCATTGAGGAAAGTCCCGCCGCAAAGGGTTTTTTCAACCTTGTAGGTATCAAGTCCCCCGGCCTCTCCGCCGCCCCCGCCATAGGAGAGGCGGCGGCAGAGCTTTTAAAAAATGCCGGTGCTTCCTTGGAACGCCGCGAGGATTATCAAGACAAACGCGCGGTCTTGCGCTTCAATGAGCTGTCGGACAGCGAAAAGCAGCGCCTAATTGAACAAGACCCCCGCTTTGGTCGGGTTATTTGCCGCTGTGAAACCATCACAGAGGGCGAAATCGTCAATGCCCTCCATTCGCCCATCCCCGCCGTTTCCATTGCCGGAGTAAAGCGCCGCTGCAATGCCGGCATGGGGCGCTGTCAGGGCGGCTTCTGCTCACCGAGAGTTTGCGAAATCATCGCCCGAGAGCTGAATATTTCTCTGCTTGAGGTGGAGGAGGACTGCAAGGGCAGCTTTGTCCTAACGGGAAAAACCAAGGGGGAGGACTGCGACAATGTATGAGCTTATAATCATCGGAGGCGGGCCTGCCGGCTTGGCCGCCGCCGCAAAGGCATATGAAAACGGCCTTACAAAAATACTTATTATCGAGCGCGACAGGGAGCCGGGCGGCATTTTAAACCAGTGCATCCACAACGGCTTTGGTTTGCATCGTTTCAAGCAGGAGCTGACAGGTCCCGAATATGCGGAAAAATTTATAGATATGCTCAAGGGCAGCTCCGTTGAGGTTTTAACCGACGCAATGGTGCTCAAAATCAGCCAAAACCGTCAGGTTCACGTTATAAGCCCCTCCACCGGATACCACATTATGGAAGCTCAGTCCATTGTTCTTGCCATGGGCTGTAGGGAGCGCACAAGAGGTGCCATAGCCATCCCCGGTCAGCGCCCTGCGGGCGTATTTACCGCCGGCACCGCCCAACGCTATCTGAACATTGAAGGCTATATGGTTGGCAAGCGTGTTGTAATTTTGGGCAGCGGCGACATCGGACTTATCATGGCGCGGCGCATGACCTTGGAGGGAGCAAAGGTTCTCGCCTGCGTTGAGCTTATGCCCTATTCCGGCGGACTTACCCGCAATATTGTCCAGTGCCTCAACGATTTTGACATTCCTCTTTATCTTTCGCACACCATAACCGACATCAAGGGCGAAACCCGTGTGGAGGGTGTTGTGGTTTCAAAGGTGGACGAAAACCGCCGTCCCATAGCCGGAACGGAAATGGAATTTGACTGCGACACTCTCCTGCTTTCCGTTGGACTTATCCCCGAAAATGAGCTGACCCGTCAAGCGGGCATAGAGATGGACAGGCGCACCAACGGCCCTGTGGTCTACGAAAACATGGAAACCTCCTGCCCCGGCATTTTCGCCTGCGGCAATGTTGTTCATGTTCACGATTTGGTGGACTACGTTTCCGCCGAAAGCGAAAGAGCGGGAACCTCGGCGGCACTGTTTGTCAAAAATAGTCAATCCCAAAACGGCAGGGTCGTGGAGCTGAAAAACGGCTTCGGTGTTGGCTATACCGTACCTCAAAAAATCCGCACGGATGCGGTTTCAAAGTCTGTGGGCGTGTTTTTCCGCAGTAACAGAGTTTTGGGTTCATGCACAATAAGAGTGATGGACGGCGAAGACGTTCTTGTCAGCTATAAGCGGGAGCGTATGGCACCGGGCGAAATGGAAAGCATAGTGCTGCCCAAGCTGCTTTTGGATAAGGCAAAGGGCGATCTGCTAACGGTTGAAATTCAGGAGGCGGCTCAATGAAAGAACTTATTTGCATAGTCTGCCCCAAGGGCTGCCATCTTCAGGTGGACGAAAACGACAACTACAAGGTAGTCGGAAACACCTGCCCCAGAGGTGAGGAATACGGCGCAAACGAGCTTAAAAATCCCACAAGAGTGCTAACCTCAACGGTTGTGCTAAGCAGCAAAAACCACAGGCGTCTGCCTGTCAAAACCGATGCTCCAATTCAAAAACCCCTAATGTTTCAAGCTGTTAAGCTTTTGGACACCGTTAAGCTAACAGCCCCTGTAAAAGCCGGCGATGTGGTACTGGCAAATGTTTTGGGCAGCGGTGTAAATTTTGTTGCCACGAGAACCATTAACCAATAGTGTTCCTTAAAAAACTTTCGGGGGTGCAAAAATGCAGCGAGAAATCACACAAAAAGGCAATCTTTTGGACGAAAACGGCGTTTTGACCCAAGTAGGCTATGCCAAGAGCCTGATTTTGGATTACAGCCGCGACAAAATCAAGGCGGCCGCGCACCGCATCAAGGAATGGGACTATTATCTTGTCTATAACAATGATTTTGCCCTCGCGCTTACCGTTGCGGACAACAGCTATATGTCCCTCGTTTCCGCAAGCCTGCTCGACTTTAACAACCCGCAGGAGCACACCACAAGCCTTATGGCACCCTTTCCCATGGGCAAGCTGCACCTGCCCCAAAGCTCTGCCGCCGGCATCACCCAATACAAGAACAAAAGCAGCCGCTTTCGTTTCATAACCGAAAACGGTGTGCGCAAGCTTTCCTGTCACTTGAACAATTTCAAGGACAAGAAACCCTTGTATGCCGAAATTGAGCTTTTTGACCAACCTCAAGACTCCATGGTTATAGCCACGCCCTTTGACGGCGACAAAAAAGCCTTTTACTACAACCAAAAAATCATTGGCATGAGAGCAAAAGGAAAAGCCTTTTTTGACGGCAGAGAATACATATTCAATCCCGAGGACAGCTTTGGTATGCTGGATTGGGGGCGCGGTGTATGGACATATAAAAACACTTGGTATTGGGGCGCGGCGCAGGGAACAGTTGACGGTCGGGTGTTTGGCTTTAACATTGGCTATGGCTTTGGAAACACCGATGCCGCCAGTGAAAACATGATATTTTACGATGGTATTTCGCACAAATTTGACCGTCTTACCTTCCAAATCCCGCAAAAGGACGGCAAGGACGACTTTATGCGGCCTTGGAAAATTGTTTCCAACGACGGCAGGTTTGATATGAGCTTTGAGCCTATCCTCGACCGTGCATCAAAAACCGATGTGCTGCTAATTTGCAGTGACCAGCATCAGGTGTTTGGAAAATTCACCGGAAGTGCAATTTTGGACGATGGCAAAATTATTAACATAAAAGACTTTATCGGCTTTGCCGAAAAGGTCTATAACAAATGGTAAAGCCGAGCTTTGCCGCTTTCTTAAGGAGCCTCTGATTAAATCCGTCAAGACGTGCGGGATTTAATCAGAGGTTCTTTAAGGCACCTCAAAAGCTTTCTTTAAAAAAAGCAAGGACTTGGGAAGATAGCTTCCCAAGTCCTTGCTTTTTTGGTTTTCCGAACACAACTGCAAAATGCAGATGTAATCGGGGGTTTTGTTAATTATTACTTCTTTGCAGCTAAGCGGATTTTTATGTTTTGCTTGCGCTCTTCTTCATACTTTTCGAATGCTTCGGTTCTTGCGAAGAACTCAACGCTATCGACAAAGTATTTTTTCTTGATGGTGATGGCATCGAACTTGCACTTTGTGGTGCAGACGCCGCAGCCGATGCACTTGTTGGGGTCAACTATTGTTGCACCGCAACCCAAGCAACGGGCGGTTTCCTTGCGCATCTGCTCCTCGGTGAAGGTGACGCGGTCGTCGTTGAAGCTCTTTGCCTTGAGTGAGTCGTGAAGGGGACGCTGGCGGGGGGTGCTGTCAAAACCGTCGGCTTTGATAGCCTTTTTGTCAAGACCGTCCTTGTCCAAGGAGGTGAATACACGGCGGTTACGGCCGATGGTCAGGCTCTGTCCCGGCTGTACGAAGCGGTGGATGGTGATTGCGCCTTCCTTGCCTGCTGCGATAGCGTCGATTGCGAACTTGGGTCCTGTGAAAACGTCGCCGCCAACGAACACGTCGGGCTGTGCGGTCTGATAGGTAAAGCTGTCTGCAACTGCTGTGTTGCCGCGTCCAAGCTCAACCTTGCTGCCATCCAAGAGGTTGCCCCATTCGATGGACTGACCAACGGAAAGGAGAACGTAGTCCGCAGGTACTGTGATGGTGGTGTTCTCATCATATGTGGGAGCAAACTTACCATCGGCATCGAACACGGAAACGCACTTTTTGAACTCAACGCCGGTTACCTTGCCGTCTTCCACGACGATTTTCTTCGGGCCCCAGCCGTTGTTGATTTCGATACCGTCGGCCTTGGCTTCTTCCTGCTCCTCGGGCAGAGCGGGCATTTCCTTTTCGCTTTCAAGGCAGAACATTTTGGTGGATTCAATTCTGTCAGTACGGACAGCAGTGCGAGCAACGTCAACTGCAACGTTGCCGCCGCCGATGACTACTACATTGCCGGAGATACGGATTTTTTTGCAGAAGTTGACCTTGCGCAGGAATTCAACGCCTGAAATAACGCCCTCGGCGTCCTCTCCCTCGATGCCGAGCTTACGTCCGCCCTGAGCACCAATGGCGATATAGAAAGCTTCAAAGCCTTGCTTGCGGAGGTCGCCCAAGGAAACGTCCTTGCCGACTTCGACGCCGCACTTGAACTCAACGCCCAGTCTGCGCAAAACTTCGATTTCTGCATTGACGACTTTTTTGTCAAGACGGAAAGAGGGAATTCCCTTAATCATCATGCCGCCGGGCTTCTCTTCTTTTTCAAAAACGGTGACTTTGTAGCCGTCCTTGGCAAGATAGTATGCGCAGGAAAGACCTGCAGGGCCGGAACCGATGATGGCAATGGACTTGCCGTAGTTGTGCAGCTTTTCGGGGATGAACATACCGTCAAGCTTAAGCTCCTGATCGGCAATATATTTCTTAATTTCATCAATGGCAATTGGCTCGTCAAAGAGACCGCGTGTGCATTCGTTCTCGCAGTTGTGGGGGCAGATACGTCCGCAGATTGCGGGGAACGGGTTTTCCTTTTTGATGAGGTCAAGCGCGTCGATATATCTTCCCTGAGAGGCAAGCTTTATGTAGCCTTGAACAGCTATATGGGCAGGGCAGGTGGTTTTGCAGGGTGCTGTGCCTGTGGGAACGACATTTTCGCGGTTGTCGCGATAATTGGGGTTCCACTTTTCGGGGCCCCACTCGGTATCTCTGGGGAGGTCGGCAAGCTTAAATTCGATGGGGGTTTCGGAGCAAACCTTTTGACCAAGCTTAAGAGCGTTGTTCGGGCAGTATTCAACGCACTGTCCGCAGGCAACGCAGGCTTCCTTGTTGACTTCGGCTTCAAAGTTGCTGCGAGAAGCATCGGGAGTGTTGAAGTATTGGGTTGCACCAAGTGCCAGGCAGGTGCCGGGCAAGCAGTTGCAGATAGCGACTGATTTGCCGGGCTGGAGGGTTGTTATTTGATGGACGCAGCCAAGCTTTTCAAAGTATTCAAGCTTTTCATAGGCTTCTTCTCTGGTGATTTGTGTGCCCTTGCCGTTGGCAATGAACATGTCGGCTGCATAGCCCAAGAACATGCACATTCCGGTTTCCAAATCGGCAGCGCCCTCAAGGTCACCGGCACCCTCGTTCATGTAGCGGCGAACACGGCGGCACTGGCAGGGGAGCATAGCAATGTGATCCTTGCTTGCTTCGATGTAGGTGCTGATGCGGTCGCTTTTAACCTGCTCGGTACCGGCAGGAATTGCCTTTTCGACAGGGATTGCGCGCATAACGCCTGCACCCATGGGAACATTGTGTATAACCTTTGCATAGCTTTTTGTTGCGTGGCCCTCGAAGGATACGGGGATCTCGGGGTGCTCATCGCAGAATTTTTCGTTGACTAGCATAAATTCAAAGGCGCCGGGGGCATAGACAAGAAGCACAAAAAGCTCCATGCCGCCCTTTTCAATTCTTTGAACAACGCCAATGTCCGCCATCTCGCGGAGCATCTCAAGGACTTTGTCCTCAGGCTCGCCAATGTCGTATGCAATGGACGCGGGGAGCGCCGGAGTTAGAAGCTCCATCGCCATGAGAATCTTTATTTGTTCGTCCGTCATCCACTTTTCAAAAGTCTTGTATTCCGAACAATCTTCGTTGATTTCGTAGTGACCATGAGCCATTTTTTCGCAGAGTTCGATCAGGTTTTGTCTTACTGCCATTTTTTTGTTCCTCCCATTTAATTGGTGTTCTATGAGTTTTTGTGCATCTTAAGATTTTACCGAGATATGTATATCGGTAAATATATGCTTTTTGTAATTATATAATATATTAACAAAAAAGAAAAGCATTATATTCTGAATTTTGATTAATTACTGCAATATTTCAAAAAATAGTCACTCTTAATAAATGTTGGTACAAAAATGAGTAATTTTAGCGAAAAACGATGGCAAAAAATGGAACTATCTTGAATAATATCGCAAAAATCGTGACTGTGAAATGGTGACAATGTTTTCTCTTGAGAACGATTTCTTGATTATAGTTAAGCTCCTTCTCTCCATCGCGCTTTTTGCGCATCGCTTTGCCTGTTCATTTTTCACCGATGCAGTTCATTACTCAATGATATTATAGCAGCTCTTTTTGTCAAGCTGTTTGTAATTCATTTTTTTATTCTCAAAACAAGTTCTTCGACATTCTGAATAATAAAACCACAGTTTACAAAGAATAACGGCGCAAGCAATTTGTGTCAAATAATTTTCGCTTTTGCGTATAGGAGGTAATTTTATGAAAGCAACCGGAATTGTACGTCGCATCGACGACCTTGGAAGAGTTGTAATCCCAAAAGAAATCCGCCGCACCCTGCACATCCGTGACGGTGACCCCTTGGAGATTTACACGGAGAAGGACGGGGAGGTTATTTTTAAGAAATACTCTCCCGTTGGGGAGCTGTCCGGCTTTGCGGAAAAAATCTGCGAATCGCTTTACAAAACGGGCGGCTGCACGGCGGCGGTCTGTGACAGGGACAGCGTTATTGCCTGTACAGGCACGCCGAAAAAGGACTTTATCGACAAGCGCGTCAGTGATGAGCTGACGAAAATCATGGAGTCCCGCAAGCTTTATTCCGCCGAGCAGGGGCCCGAAATTTTCTTTGTGGCCGGCGATGAAACGCTCTGCCTCTCCGTTGCCGCACCAATTGTCACCGAGGGCGACATCATGGGCTGTGTCGTCTTTATCGCCAAAAAAGGCGCGGACGCGCCAACGGAGGTGCAGATTAAGCTTGCCTCCACCGTTGCGTGCTTTTTAGGAAAGCAGATGGAAAACTAAAAACCCGCAGGACAAGCCAAAGGGACACATCAAGCCGCTGCTTTGATGTGTCCCTTTGGCTTCTTGACAGGGGAGCTTGCAGGTACAGCAAGCCGCTGCCGGAGGTTTTTGTAAATGGTGTTTTCTTAATTTATTTCAGCCATCGCATATTTATGCCTATACCGCAAGCCTAGTGGAATCAATGTAGCCTTTGCTGACATGCGCCGCCGCCGGTCTAAAGCGCTCTGCCACTTGCTTATCCCACTTGTTCGAGGGCACGATGATATCGGGATTTTTTTCTGCGGCGGTTTTAATGGCCTTAACAACTCCATCAATTCTGTCTATCAAAGCCGCAAGCTCGTTTTGTGAAAGCAGATCGGCAAAGACATGAGTTACCGTTTCGTGATTTAGAGCCGAAATTGCAGCCACCAAATTCCCGTCCAAAGCCGGAAGTGAACATCTTTTTTCGCCATTTTTGTTGACTTCAAAGGTGGGCAGCATATTGACGCCGCTATTATCTTGGGTTAATGAGCTGTAGGTCAAATCGCCAAAGCTCAGGTCGTTGTCAATTCCTTGAAGGCCGGTAAGATGCACAACTCCATTTTCCTCTCGTGTGGTGACGAAGATATTGGTGCTATTGCGGTCAATCTGTCCGCAGATTGTGTCCAAAACTTGGAGCATACTGAGCTGGCGAACCATCTCGGGCGTGTATTCAGTGGGCTTGCCTCCTTTTAGCACTTCCGGCAATGATGTTCCGATTGCTTTTTTCATCACGTTGCCACGGCGCTCCGGTGCTCCCGTCTTTTTTAGAACTACCGTTTTGGAGTCGGCAACAAAATCATGCATATTGAGCAAGGATGCCATACGGCTGGTTGCAACATTTCTGGTAGAGAGTAATGAGCCTTCGCTGATATTTGCGTTGAGAGGCCCACAAAGGGCACTGCGGGTTGACCACCTCGCCAAGCGCGGCAGAATTTCTCTAAGCGCTGCACGAATCTCCGCATCCTCCCAATCTAGGTGAACCTCTAAGAGCACATGGTCTTTTTTCATCATTTCAAAAACGGTGTTATCATCGTTGCCACGCTCAATACTGTCGGCTCCATGTTTTAATCCCATCATTTCCCCGCAAAATGGATTGTCTATAATATCGCCCAAAGCATCCAAAATGGTTGAACAGGCCTTCATGTGTGACGATTTTGTGTCGATATAGCGATTTTTGATTTCCTTTGTCGGAGCAAGCAGCTTTTCTTCATCCTTAAAGAACTTTGTGTCGTCGCCGTGGCCGATAATTGTAACCTCACTTGTGCCGGCTCCGCCTAAACGCACCTCTGCGTTATCCATATCTATCTCTGCCATACGGATTTCGCCCAACACATTTACCCAGAAAATGCCCTCTCCGCCTGTGCGGTCAAACATATCAATTGCTTTTTCTTTGAAAAGCGAGGTTTCTTTTTTTGCGAGAGAGCATGTACCCCTCACCATTCTAAGGCGTTCCCTGCCGGCAGGAGTTATGGGATTACCGCTTTTTTCAATGTATGCTTCGCAATTGCTTATGAGTGTTCCGTATATCGCCAAAATTTGGTCTAAGGCTTCATGAAATTCATCCTGTGTAGACGGCATTTCTCCAAACATCGACTTCGTTACGTCATGCATCGAAGCTTTAACGGCCGTCATTTCTTGGCTATCCTTGTAGGTTACTCCCCAAAACTTGAACGTGCTTTCTTGCAATTCGGAATCGCGCTTTAGCATATCCTCCAGTGCATCCGCATAGACATTGTTTTCAAATACCATCGGCGAATTAAGTTGATCCTGCTTATTCTTAGTACGCAATAGCATATCATCTTCGGCCATGCTCGTCCCTCCTACAATTATATTTTATAGTAATCACCAATAAAAAACCTTGTTTTTTATTACCGCTGCAAATCGCGGCGCGGCACTTGCCGCCGATGATTTTCGTGTAAAACCATTCTTCTGCTCATATAATGTGATTGTAGCACAGGCAGGCCGCTTTGTCTTGAATTTTGTCTAAAGCTTTCATAAAATATTTAGGGCAATACCGCACAATTCTAAGCGCGGCATTGCGCAGTCAGATTTTTTG
>JAVVUU010000017.1:2168-22401 GCA_036653035.1 Oscillospiraceae bacterium | reverse complement strand
TGGTGGGAACAACAGGGATCGAACCTGTGACCCCATGCTTGTAAGGCATGTGCTCTCCCAGCTGAGCTATGCTCCCGTATCGCGACCCTCAAGCGGCTTTGCCAGTATACTAAAATATTGCGCGATTGTCAATAACATTTTGACATTTTTTTGGCGTTAACGCTATTTCGCCCCACTTTTTTCAACAGAATCCAGAATTTCCTTGATTTCTGAACTTGGAAAATGATAGGCGGTGCCACAAAAATGGCAGCTTGCCTCGGCAGTTTCACCACTTTTGTAAATATCCTCAAGAATGTCGCGCCCCATGCTTTCAATTGCACCTTTAACGCGTTCACGCGAGCAATCACAGCGATATTCAACGGGAGTGCGGTCAAGAATTTCGGGGGAGAGGCCGTTTAAAACACGCGCAACAAGGTCATCCGCCGTGCCGCCGTTTAAAATTCCCGTGACCATACCCATAGCTGCGATATTGGATTCGATTTTTTCGATGAGGTCATCGGGAGCGCCGGGAAGAAGCTGAACAATAAATCCGCCGGCGCAGAGGACGGATAAGTCCGTATCCACAAGAACGCCAAGCCCACAGGCCGCGCCGACCTGCTCGCTTTCGGCAAAATAGTAGGCAACATCCTCTGCGATTTCACCGCTCACAAGTGCTGTGGAGCCGATATAAGGCTCTTTAAGACCGAGATCGCGGCTGATGGTTAGCATACCGTTGGTGCCAACAGCTCCGCCGACATCAAGCTTGCCGTCCGCACGGAGGGGGAGGTCAATTTGGCCGTTTTGTGCATAGCCGCGGACATTGCCGTGGCAATCGGATACGGCGATGACGGTTCCGATGGGGCCGCCGCCGTTTACACGGACGGTTACGGAGGCATCGTCCTCCTTCAATAAATCTCCAAGCATTGAGGTTACACAAAGTGTTCTGCCGAGAGCGGCGGTTGCGACAGGGAAAAGGTTGTGAACTTTATGTGCGTGTTCAACAATTTCGCGTGCGCTGATGGCGGAGATTTTTGCAAAGCCATCCGCCGTAACGGCACGAATAATTTCATCCATTTTATGATAGTCCTTTCAATTTACTGAATAAAATTCCAATAAATGCAAGCTTTGCTTCCTTGGTGTGTTATAAGGCTCGGCCGTTTCAAGCGGAGCAAAGAAGGTTAAAGCGATAATTTTTATTTGTGCTGAAATTTTATTTGGATTTGCGAAGATAATTTAGTGCGGAGTGTTTTCCGCGATGATAAATAACCTGCCAAGCTCGTGCTGAGGGCCGGTTTTGCAAATTTCGGCGTTTTTGAAGCCTGCCGCACTGAGAAGATTAATGAGAGCTTGAGGTTCGTGGGCGTATTCGATGTGCTCCTCAAAGGAACGCTGCCAAAGCTTACCGCGCCGCGTGAAAATATCCATGCCGTAGAACAAAGCGTGTTCGTTCTCGTCATAATCTGCGCGCCAAAGGCACAAGCTGTTCTCGTCCTCATCAACGGAGGTGAAGCCGTCTAAGGAGGAGAGCCGCTCGGGGGAGTTGATGTCAAAAATAAAAATTCCGTTTGGCTCAATGAAGAGGTGGAGCCGCCGAAACAGCTCGGGCAGGTCGGCGGGAGGAAGATAGTTTATTGCATCAAGACAGGACACGGCAGCATCCACCGTGCCAAAAAGGTCAAGCTCCGTCATTGATTGGCACAAAAACAGAGGAGGGATGATGTTGCTTTGCTCCGCCGCCTTATCCTGTGCAACGCAAAGCATATCCGGAGAGAAATCTACGGCAATAAGCTCATAACCGCGCTGAGCAAGCAGGCTTGTTAGGGTGCCGGTGCCGCAGCCTAAGTCGAGAAGCGTTTTTACGGGTTTTTCTCGGCTTTTGAAAGTGGCTTCGTAAAAATCCGCAAAGGTGCCATATTGGACATCGGTAGTGAATTTGTCATAAAGCGGGGCGAGAGAATTATAGGCACTCATGTTGCGGAGGTATCGTCATCGGCTCCTGCAAGGCGCTTGAAAACGCAGGAATAGCCCTCTTGGCCATATTGAAGACTGCGATTTACGCGGCTGATGGTTGCGCTGCTTGCGCCGGTTTTTTCGAGAATTTCGTTGTAGATGCAGCCGCTATTCAGCAGAGCCGCAACCTGAAAACGCTGCTCCATAGCCTGAAGCTCGGTTATTGTGCAGAGATCGTCAAAAAAACTTATGCACTCGTCAATGTTTTTTAGTGTGAGAATAGCTTTGTACATTTCTTCATTGCGGGGCTTTTTCGTTTGCTTGTTCATAAAGATGCCACCTTTTAAAGTATTTTTGTTGTTTTGAGAGCTTGTGGGGAATAATATCGTGTGCTCGAGCACACGTAACAGCGCACAATCACGATGCTGTAAGAACAGTTTAAAGCAATTTCATTTTATATCACTGACGTGTGAAAGTAAAGACTAAATTTTCGCCTTGCAAAAGCAGGGCAAATACTATACAATATTGCGGCATAGTATTGAAGGATTTATTTCAAGTATATTCTAAGAGGTGACATTCATGGTTAAGGCTATTGTAGGGGCAAACTGGGGTGACGAGGGCAAAGGCAAAATAACGGATGTTCTGGCAGAAAGCTCCGATATCGTCGTTCGTTTCCAGGGCGGCGCAAATGCCGGACATACCATTATCAACAACTACGGCAAATTTGCACTTCACACTCTGCCGTCCGGAGTGTTTTTTTCACACATAACAAATATAATCGGAAATGGCGTGGCTCTAAACATCCGCGTTTTTATCGACGAACTAAATGCTCTTTTGAAGCAAGGCGTTCCCGCACCGAGCATTGTAGTTTCGGAGCGCGCACAGGTTGTTATGCCCTACCACCTCCTTTTCGATGCATATGAGGAGGAGCGCTTGGGCGGCAAGGCTTTCGGCTCAACAAAATCCGGCATTGCACCCTTCTATTCCGATAAATACGCAAAAATCGGATTTCAGGTAAACGAGCTTTTTGATGACGAGCTTGTAAAAACCCGTCTTAAAAATATCTGCACAATAAAAAACACCCTGCTTGAGCACCTTTATCACAAGCCGCTGCTTAACCCCGACGAGCTTTATGCCGAGGTTGTCAAACAGCGCGAGCTTATAGCACCCTTTGTCGGAAACGCCGCGCTAATTATCCGCAATGCGCTCAAGGAAAACAAAAACGTGCTTTTGGAGGGTCAGCTTGGCACCCTTAAAGACACCGATTTTGGCATCTATCCTTTTGTAACCTCCTCCAACACAATTGCAGGATATGGCGCGGTTGGCGCGGGCATACCTCCAACGGAGCTGAGCAGTGTTGTTGCCGTCACAAAGGCATATTCAAGCGCTGTTGGCGGCGGAGCCTTTGTAACCGAGCTTTTTGACAACGAAGCCGAAAAGCTTCGTGAGCTTGGCGGCGATAAGGGCGAATACGGCGCAACAACAGGCAGACCGCGCAGAGTCGGCTGGTTCGATTGCGTTGCAACAGCCTATGGCTGCCGTATGCAGGGAGCAACGGAAGCCGTCCTAACAGCTATTGACGTTTTGGGATATCTCGATGAAATCAAGGTCTGCACAGCCTACGAAATTGATGGTGAAGCCACAACAGAGTTCCCCATAACCTCCAAGCTCAACAGAGCAAAGCCTATTTATACCACTATTCCCGGCTGGAAATCTGTTATTCGCGGAATGACAGATTACGAAGCTTTGCCTCCTGAAGCAAAGCAATATATAAACTTTATCGAGGAAAGCATTGGAGTTCCGATAAAAATGATTTCCACCGGCCCCAAGCGCAACGATCTCATTATCAGAGCCTAGAGCAAGGGCGCACAATTCAAAGCGCGGCATTGCTCCGGAAATCCGAAAAACAATTATTTCCTCCGACTAGCTCCCTGTTTTCATTGCTTATTTTGCGTTAGGGGAGTACACTATATCTATCCGATGAGCACAAAAAGTGCTCGCGGAAAAATAGCAATACCGACAAAAAGGAGGAAACATCTTTGGATGCTATGACAATAATATGGGCAGTTCTCATCGTGGTGTTTATCATAGTTGAGGCAGCAACGGCAGGACTTGCATCAATCTGGTTCGCGGTTGGAGGAGTTGCCGCCATCATAAGCGCATTTTTTCATGCGGAAATATGGCTGCAAATCACAATCTTCGTTGTTGTTTCCGTTGTAACACTTCTTATCACAAGACCTCTTGCAAAAAAATATCTAAACACAAAAACCGAATCCACAAATGCAGACAGGGTAATAGGCAAGGTTGCCACAATAACCGAGCGTGTGGATAATGTCGCGGGAACCGGCTCCGCAACAGTCGGCGGCAGAGCTTGGACAGCGCGCAGCGTTTCGGGCGAAATACTCGAGCCGGGCACAGCAACGGTAATCACGGCAATTGAGGGCGTTAAGCTTATTGTCCGCCCACAGGAGCAAACGCAGGCGGCTGCAAAATAAACATGAAAATGCTGTAAAGTGTTTTTCCGACCAAGGCAAAAAACGGCTCGCCGCTTGCCAAAAACGGCAGAAAAATGGAGGCAAATATGGAATATATCATTCCCGGAATTATCCTCGTGCTGCTAATAATCGTTCTTGCGCGAAATGTCCGAATTGTCCCGCAGGCACAGTCCTATGTAATCGAGCGCTTGGGCGCATACAGCACCACATGGACAGTGGGACTTCACTTCAAAATCCCGTTCATAGAAAATATCTCCAAAAAAGTTTCCTTAAAAGAGCAGGTCTATGATTTTCCACCCCAGCCCGTTATCACCAAGGATAACGTAACCATGCAAATCGACACCGTGCTCTATTTTGAAATCACAGACCCCAAGCTCTACACATATGGTGTTGAAAACCCCATAAATGCCATCGAAAACCTCTCTGCAACCACACTTCGTAACATAATCGGTGACATGGAGCTTGACGCAACCCTAACAAGCCGCGACATAATCAACACAAAAATGCGTGTAATTTTGGACGAAGCCACAGACCCGTGGGGCATAAGAGTTAACCGCGTTGAGCTGAAAAACATCCTCCCGCCGCGTGAAATTCAAGACGCAATGGAAAAGCAGATGAAGGCAGAACGCCAGCGCCGCGAAGCAATTATTCGTGCCGAGGGCGAGAAAAAAGCCGCCATCCTTACAGCTGAGGGCGAAAACGAATCCGCTATCCTCCGCGCAGAAGCCAAAAAACAGTCGCAGGTTTTGGAAGCGCAGGGCGAAGCGGAAGCCATACTTTCCGTCCAAACCGCAACGGCAGAGGGTATTCGCCGCATCAACGAAAGTATGCCCTCCGAGGCCGTAATAAAGCTCAAGGCACTCGAGGCTTTTGCCGCCGCCGCAAACGGAACGGCAACAAAAATAATTATTCCCTCGGAAATACAGGGCTTGGCAGGTCTTGCAACCTCCTTCAAGGAAATTATGACAAAATAACCCAAGACAAAGCGAAATCCTTAACCACAATAAAAATCTGCCGCCAACATTATGTTGGCGGCAGATTTTTTGTATTTGGTTAGATTCCGGTGCCTTCAAAATCGCGCTCGCTGATTAGTGAGGTGGTGCAAATTTGCTCTTTGAGTTCTTGTCTAAAGTCGGGGTGTGCGATTTTGATAAGTGCTCTAATGCGGTCTTTCATGGTTTTCAGGTAGACATCTGCAACGCCATACTCGGAAACGATAAACATCTGATAGTTTTTCGGAGTGGTGACGATGGACTTCTCCGGCAGCCAGGGGACGATGTTTGAATGCTGAACGCCGTCATGGTCGTAGTAGGAGGAGCGCAGGCACAGGAAGCTTCTGCCGCCCTTTGCGCGCATTGCGCCATAGATGTAGGCAAAGGAGCCGCCGACACCGCTGTAAGGCGTTAAGCCCTGTGCTTCGGAGCAGGCTTGACCGAGGAGGTCAACCATGAAGGTTGCGTTGATTGCAACGAGGTTGTCCTGCTTCATAATTTCGAGCAGGTCAATGGTTCTGTCGCGTGGGATAAGGGTAATTCTCGGCTCGGTAGGCAGAGCACGGAAGAATTTGTCGGAGCAGGCGCCGGGGCTTGCGGCGGTAACCTTTGTGAGGACGCCCTCTTGAACCAGCTCAAGCATATTGTCGCAGCAAACCTCTGTGTAGATTTCAAGAGGACCGACGGATTTTAGGTTTGCAAGAATTTCCTCGCCCAGTCCGCCAAAGCCGATTTGAATTTTGTCGCCCTGATGAATGTAGGGCATGATAAAGCCGGCTATAAGCTTATCAACATCTGTGGGGGGAGCGGCGGGGATGTCCATGGACTCGGTATCATTTTCAATTATGAAATCGAAGTCCGTGATGTGAACCGCAACATCCTTGTGGTCGCCGGGGATGGGATATTGACCTGTGCGATCCATGAAGCCAATTCTTTTGGTAATTCTGGGGTCATGTGCGATGACGGAGGTTGTGGAAACGCCGTAGTGGCCAACGTTGCACCAACCGTTTTCATCGGGAGGACATACCTGCAGGGCAATGGTGTTGCCGCCGTATTCAAAGAAGCTCTCGTCAATGTGGTCGTAGCCGCAGCTGTGATATTCCATAACGCCCATCTCGCCGGACATACGCTCCAAGGGAAGGTTGAAGAAGCTGGTCATGCGGAAATGCTTTGTTGCCTCGGGGTCAAGCATTAGCTCAAACGGGTAGGTTGATACGTTCCAGATAAGGAAAATATCGTGATAATCTTCCATGTGTGCGTGCATTTCGTCAAGCATTGCGAAAGGAATTTCAGGGCCTTGACCCATCCAAACAACATCGCCGGGCTTAACCTGCTTTGCGGCTTCTTCCATTGATACTAAATGTTCTTTGTAGTAATCTTTCCAGTCTGCCATAATCATAATCCCCTTTTAATAAAATAATTTGATAAAGCAATTGCGAGTGTAAGCGCAAGGAATTTACTTGTTTACAACGGTGTCCATATATTCGGTTATTGATGCTCTGATGTCCTCAGTGGTTTTATAACGACCGTCAAGACTATCAACGTCGATATATAGGGTGGGAAGCCCGTACTTGTCCTGAATCATGTCGGTGACCATTTTTGCGACAGCCCAAGTGTGCTTGCAGCCCACGTGACCCATAAAGATGGCAACGTCAACGCTGTAATCGCCCATGATGCCGTCCACCATGTCCACAAAACGGTCGGCAGGGCCGCCGGCGCCGTGAACCATGGGGGTGTTAATCATTTTTTGACCCAGCTGCTTCATGCAGAGGTGGCGGTCGTTGAGGTCGTCGTAGTGGTCGGGGTCTTTATAACCAAAGCCGTCCATAACGGTTACGGTATCGTATTCGCGCTCAAGCCAATCGAGGGTGCCGATGTTTGACCAAAGCATATTTTGGAGCAGGCAAACACGGTGCTTTTCTCCGCCCATGCAGGGACCCATTTCCATGTCAATCATCATTTGACCGACTTCGAGCTGCTGTGTAAACATATCGACCAATTCCTGTGTCGGTGACATGGGTGAGGCAAGCTCGTTGAGAACCAGCATACGGGAGGGTAGGGGGCAGGGGGTGTGCTTACGCAAATCCGCGCATTTTGCCATTAGCTCGCAGGATTGGTTGGACAAATCCATGCGATATTTCATCTTTTCCCAATCAAGCTTTGTGCCGGTCAGCTCTTCCATGAAGGTGACAAAGCCTTCGTTTTGCTTTGCTATGTATTCAAGGCCACGGTCATCACGACGGAAGGGAATGTCGATTGTGTAGGTGGGAACATGGAGCATTTCGGCGAAGTTCGGGTATGCTATACGGGTGGAGTCACAGGGGGAGGAGCCCCAAACGAATGCGTCCGGCTTAACACCGAATTGGTCGCATAGAAGAATACCCATTTCGGTTTTGTTCATGCCGCACATACTGGGAGCCGCAAATTTTTCCGCAACGTCGATGAATTTGCCGTTGATTTCGGGAGTTGTGGAAAGACGGGTGGGAAGCATATTCATATAGAAGGGTACACAGTCGAAGGCGTAGATAATGTCCACGGGAACGGGACCGCCGAAGAAAACGACCTTTTTGCCGTTTTTGTGAGCATCGCGAATCCAGTGCCAGTGGGCAAGCATTGCGTCCATGGACCAGAGAATATCGGGGTTTTTGACCTCTGCGCGGGCATAGGTTTGTTCTGCGGTTTCACAGATAAAGTCAACAACGGACATTTTTCCGTCCACAACCGCTTGGATGAGTTCTTTCTTGTCAGCCATGTTTTAGCCCTCCTTTTCAACCATTTCGATGAAGGCTTCGGCTCGGATTTCGAGCTGGCCCGCATTCGAAAGGTTTTCTTCGCGCTGAACTATGAGGTATGGAATTTTTGCTTCATCAAGGTCGGCGTTGAGCAGGAAGTTCTCGGCGCCCCAAACTTCACAGTTCTGCATTTTTTCGTAAATTACGCCATCTGCATGATATTCCTTTGCGACATTGATGACTTCGTGGTGGAGAGCAACGCGGGAGTCAACCATGCGTGGGCAGACAAGTCTTTCAAGGTAATACTTTGAAATAGAGCCAAGCACATCGGAGTTATCAAGGATACACTGTTTTTCGAAGGGTCTGCTGCCAAAGCAGAGAACGTCGCCAACTATGAGGCCGCCCTTGTTCTCAATGATTTTGAGGTATTCGGGGTCGTCCAAAGCGGAGCCGATGACGACAAAGCGCGCACGGTAGCCTGTTAGGGGGTCGCGCTTTTTGAGGTCGGCAAGGTAGGACTTCATCATTTCTATGTAGTCCTCAACGGGCAGCTCGGTGAATGCAAGAGTGACCTTTAGAGCCTCCTCGCCTGTGAGGACGGGGTGGTCGGACTTGCGCATTTCGTACATTTCCATTGTTAGTCTTCGGGCTTCGTTGTAAAGCTCTACAGAGTGGCGGAGATTTTCGTCCGTTACCTTGTTGCCGGAGAGGTTTTCGAGGTATTCAATGAAAATTTTAAGCTCGTCCTTGTAAAAATCCACACTCAGCTCGCTGGAAATACGGGGAGCATTGAGGAAGTAGAAGCTCTTGCCCCAATTGTCCTTTTCGTTCAGATACTTGAAGTTGTCGAAAAGGCGGGTTGCCATTGCGCAGCCATCGGAGCTGACAATGCCGTCAAGCTCATAGGTGCCGTCCATAAGGTATTGAAGGATTGATCTTGCGAAGCTGCAGCTAAAGCTGGACATCCAAGCTTCGGCTTGGCTGCTGTCCGTGCAGCCTGTTGCTCTTAGACGGACGGGCATAATACCCGCTGCGTGCAGAATTTCTTCGGGAACGTGACAACAGACAACGCCAAGAGCCTTTTTGCCCTGTGCTCTCCAGGCTTTGACCGCTTCGCCGGATACGCCTGTTTCAAACAGTTTTTTGTAATCCATGTTTTCCTCCTTAAATATTTAAAGTGTCTTTTTATAAAGCAATTTGCGAAGTAAACTCTGAAAATTTCACGCGTATGCCTTGGTGCGCGTTTTCTTATTTATAACTATTTCGTACTTTATAAATATATCATTCGTTATAGGATTAGTCAATCGGGTTTGGGCATATTCGGGGATATGCACAGTAAGGACTGTAAAAAAATGCGGTTTTGACTATGCCAATTTTTACACGAAAAATGTCGTGGTTATAATGCATATAAATTAGGCCGCACACATTATCTGTATTAGGCATTATACATCAAATGCCCAAAACTGTCGATAGTGCAAGACAGTAAAATGTAGAATGTTTACATTTGCGGCAGAGGATAGGCGACGAAAAATAGGATAGGCAGAGGAATGTAGCAAAAAAATTTTAGGAAAAAATAAAGAGCCGTTTTTATGCAAAAAAACCGCAACACAATTTTCATCGTGTTGCGGTCTTTTTATGTCGGGCAAATCAGACTCTTAAAGAGCTGCTTGCGTGTTCGGCATTTTTTGATGTAGGTAGCTTATGCAGCAGGGGAAGTGGTTGCATCTGCTGCGGGAGCATCAGTTGCTGCTGCGGGAGCATCAGTTGCTGCTGCATCGTCGGTTGCTGCTGCGGGAGCATCAGTTGCTGCTGCGTCGTCGGTTGTTGCGGGCTCAACGCTCTCAGTGGGAGCGGGGGAAGCGGATTCTTTGGGCTCATCCTTCTTTGCACAACCGGCAAGAGCGACAACAAGCATCATAGAAGCAAGAATAACTGCAATAGTCTTTTTCATAGTTTTTAGTTCCTCCAAAAATTTTTTGATTTCGGTAATCGAACTTGTAGGTACGAGTACCGCATCGCAAGACTGATACTAACATCATAAGGGGTATATGTCAAGGGTTTGAAACAGTTATTTAATACTTTCTTAACAAATACCAACAATCGACAAAGACCGACAGGCTGTTTTGGTGAAACTCACAAATGAAAATAAGGCTACAGAAAATATGCTATTTTCCGAGATTTTCCGCAAAGTCAACATACTTTTGGGTTTTATCGGCACAGGAGGCGTGGCTTTCACCTTTTACAAGGATGTAGACCTTGATTTTTGGCTCTGTTCCCGAGGGGCGCACTATAAAGGCGCTTTCGTCCTCAAGCTCAAAATAGAGAACATTGGAGCCGAAAATTTCGGTTTTGTCAACTGCGCCAAGACCGGGAACGCTAATTTTTCCTGTGCTGTAATCGCGCTCACGAAGCACGTTTGTGCCGCCGATTTCCGTTGGTGGGTGTTCGCGGAGAGTGTCCATGAGCACCTTCATTTTTTCAAGACCGTCAATACCGGGCATGATTAGGTTTAGAGTTTTTTCGGTGAAGTAGCCGTATTTTTCGTAGAGTTTATCCATTGCCTGCGGGAGAGTGATGCCCATTTCGTGATAGTAGGCCGCCATTTCGGCAATCATCATGGAGGCTGTGACGGCGTCCTTGTCGCGGACGTAGTCGCCAAGCATATAGCCGTAGCTTTCCTCGAAGGACATTATATTATTGTAGGAGCCGTTTTTTTCGTATTCGGCGAGCTTTTCGGCCATAAACTTGAAGCCTGTAAAGGTGTCTTCAATGTGGATGCCGTTTTGCTCTGCAACCTCGCGCGCCATTTCGGTTGTAACGATGGTTTTGAGCGCGGAGGCGTTTTCGGGCAGGGTACCTGCGGCTTTTTTTGCATTGATGATGTAGTCTAGCAGTAACACGCCCATTTGGTTGCCGGTGATGGAGATGAAGTCGCCGTTTTCACCGCGCGCCATTACGCCGACACGGTCGGAATCGGGGTCGGTGCCTATTATGAGGTCACAATTTTCGCGCTTGGCAAGCTTGATGGCAAGGTAGTAGCCGGCAGGCTCCTCGGGATTGGGGCTTTTTACGGTTGGGAAAGCGCCGTCGATTACCATTTGCTCGGGGACGGGGATAATGTGGCGCATTCCAAGTCGGCGAAGCGCCTCGGGCACAAGCTTATAGCCCGCGCCATGGAAGGGTGTGTAGACAATTTTGAAATTGTCCGCAACGCGGCTTACAACATCGCGGTTGATGGCCTGCGACAAAACCTTTTGCAAAAAGTCCTCATCGGTTTCGGAGCCAATTACCTCGATAAGGCCGGAGGCAACGGCTTCGTCATAGTTTATGCGGTTTATGCTTGTGAAAATATCGGTTTTTGCCATGACGGAGGCAATTGCTTCCGCGTGCTTTGGGGGGAGTTGAGCGCCATCCGACCAATAGACCTTGTAGCCGTTGTATTCGCGGGGGTTGTGGCTTGCAGTTACGTTGATGCCGGCTGTTGCGCCGTATTTGCGGATAGCAAAGCTAAGCTCCGGTGTGGGGCGGAGCGAATCGAATATTCTGACATAAATTCCGTTTGCCGCCATGACGGAGGCAGAGGTGCGGGCGAAAAGCTCGCTCTTTTCGCGGCAGTCGTAGCAGATTATAACGCCGTTTTTCTTTGCCTGCTCGCCCTCATCGCAGATGATACTGGCAAATGCCTGGGTTGCGTGGCGAACAACGTGCTTGTTCATGCGGTTTAGACCCATGCCCATAATTCCGCGCAGACCGGCGGTTCCAAACTCAAGCGGGGCAAAAAAGCGGCTTTTAATTTCGTCCTCATCGCCGCGAATTTCGTCCAGCTCCTTCCACTCGCTTTCCGCGAGGGCGGGACTGTCCAGCCAGTGGAGATATTCTTGCTTATAATTCGTCATCGGGGATTCCCTCCATAAGTGCGCGTGCATCCTCAAGTAGGGATATCGGCACAAAAATGTCCGCACCGTTTCCGCTCATACCAATAACAACCTTTCCCAAGCTGCCATTTTCGGGGTATTGCTTAACGGCGGGTATTCCGTATGCGTCCAGCATATTTATGAGAAGCTCATCCTCCATGTCAACGGAGGAGCAATGCTTTAGAAAGACGGCCTCCTCGGGGTTCCCGTCGGTTTTTGGCCATTTTTCATATATTTTGTTTGCAAATGAGGCGCTCCATGTGACCTTTGGTGTTGGGGCGGAAATATTGTTTTGGTCATTGCCGAAATCCATGTGGATCACTCCCTAATATTATTTATGGTATTTGCTGCCTTCGTTTATCATAATGCCTCTATAAAGCTGCTCCGCGAGCATGACTCGGGCAAGGTGGTGGGGAAAGGTCATTTTGGACATTGAAAGGCGCAAGTCCGCACGGCGCTTTATGTCGTCATCAAGGCCAAAGGAGGAGCCGACAACAAAGCACAGGCGGCTTTTACCCTTGTTTGCACATTTTTGAAAAAAATCCGCAAGCTCCTTGCTTGAAAGCTCGGTACCCTCAATGCACATGGCAATGAGGATGGCACCGTTGGGGATGTGGCGGATAATGTCCGCAAATTCTTTTTTTAGTCCCGCGTCAATTTCGGCAGGGGAGGGGGAGAGCGGAAGCTTTGCTTCCGCAAGCTCAATGTGCTCAAATTTGCAATATGGGGTGAGGCGCTTTTCGTATTCGGCAAAAGCGGAAATGTAGTGGGCTTCGCGCATTTTACCGACGCATATGAGGGTGATGTTTAGCATATGGCTGTTTCCTTGGATGTGATTTGCAAAATTTCTTTTTCGGGGGCAACAGCGACGCTGACAGCGGTTTCGGAAATGCCCTCCTGTGAGAGAGCGGCGAGAACTGTCCTGCGGGCTATGTAGGGGTCGTTGTTTTCGTGACTGAGATGAGCCAAAATAAGCTGATGCGTGCCGCTTTCATAGAGCTTTACGGCAAGCTCGCCCGAGAGCTTATTTGAAAGGTGGCCGAAGTCCGAGAGAATGCGGCGCTTTAGCTGGGGCGGATATGAGCCGGCACAGAGCATTTCGATGTCGTGGTTCGCTTCGATTAGGGCGATATCGGCGCCGGAAAGACCCTCAAGCATTTCATCCGTAATGTGACCGCAATCGGTGCAGGAGGCAAAAATTTGGCGACCGGAAATGCGGTAGCCAACGCTTTCGGGGGTGTCGTGCGGAGTGTGGAAGGGGAGCACGGAAAAGCCCCCGACAGAGCCTTCCTGCCCGGGGATAAGCTCTGTTATAAAATCTTCAACCCCCGCAACCGAGTAACGCAGATGGTTAGCCACAGTTCGGGGGGCAAATATTGGGATATCGTGGTGCTTTACAAGGGTTTTCAGGCCACAGATGTGGTCGTTGTGTTCGTGTGTTATGAGGATGCCGGAAAGGTCATCCATTAGCAAGCCAAGCTCCGCAAGGGAGGTGCTAATTCGCCTAAGCGAAATTCCCGCGTCTATTAGGACGGCAGTTTCACCCTCGCGAACGAGGGTGCAGTTGCCGCCGGAGCCGCTTGCCAAGGTGAATATTTGCATAGGAGTATCTCCGATTGTTATACTATTGAGGGAACTTCAAGCTTGACGGGGTCATCAGGCACGGTGATGCAGGTGATGTCCGCGCCGAGGGAATTGAGCTTGCCTACAAGGTCTTGGTAGCCGCGCTCGATGTATTCGACATCCTCGACAATGGTTTCGCCCTTTGCGCAAAGCCCGGCGATTACAACGGCAGCGCCGGCACGTAAATCGCAGGCGACAACAGGCGCGCCTGTTAGGACGGAAACGCCCTCAATTATGGCTGTTTTGCCATCGACCTGAACCTCGGCACCCATTTTTTTCAGCTCTGAAACATATTTGTAGCGATTGTCCCAAACGCCCTCGGTTACGACACTTGTGCCCTCCGCAAGGCAGAGAACTGTGCTTATTTGCGGCTGCATATCGGTTGGGAAACCGGGGTAGGGCTGAGTTTTGACATTTGCGCGGGTGAGCTTGCCTGTGCGGCGGACAAGGACGGAATCGAAGGAGTCGATTACCTCAACGCCCATTTCGCGAAGCTTTGCGCTGATGCAGTCGAGGTGCTTTGGAATGACGTTTTTGATGGTGACAGCACCGCCTGCCGCGGCAACCGCCGCCATGTAGGTGCCGGCTTCGATTTGGTCGGGGATGATGGAATAGGAGCCGCCGTGCAGCTTTTCGACACCATAGACCTTAATGGTGTCCGTGCCTGCACCGCGAACATCCGCACCCATGGAATTTAAAAAGTTTGCGAGATCAACGATGTGCGGCTCGCGTGCGGCGTTTTCGATTGTGGTTTTTCCAACGGCACAGGTTGCGGCAATCATGATGTTCATGGTTGCGCCGACGGAAACCTTGTCGAGGTAAATTTTTGCACCGGTTAGGCAGCCGTTTGGTGTTTCGGCATAGACAAAGCCACCGCGAACTTCAAGCTGGGCACCGAGAGCTGTCATGCCCTTGATGTGCTGGTCTATGGGGCGAACGCCAAAATTACAACCGCCGGGCATGGTTGTTTTTGCCGAGCCAAAACGACCGAGCATGGCACCGATTAGGTAATATGAGGCGCGGATTTTGCGCATGAGGTCATAGGGAGCGCCCTCTTTTTTGACGTTTGTGCAGTCGATTTCGACTGTGGTTTTGTTTAAAACGCGAACCTTTGCGCCCATTTCGCTGAGGATTGTCATGAGCATATCGGTGTCGCTGATTTGAGGAATATTTTCAATTCTGCAAACGCCGTCCACCATTAGGGCAGCGGGAATAATAGCGACAGCGGCATTTTTTGCGCCGCTGATTTCGACCTCTCCATAGAGGGGCTTACCGCCTTTAATTACATATTTATCCAAATGAAACACCTTCCCGTAACGAGAAAACATCGAAACGTGTTAATGATTTTATGATACCCGAAGAGTGAACTTATAGCCGTGGAAAATTAAAAATAATTTCCATAAAATCGGCAAAAAGCTTCGGGTTATATTAGTGGCACAGCAGGTGCCGAAGATTTAAATTACATCTTTTGCAATTATAGTTAGTAAATCATAACACAATTGTGACAATATTACAACAAAAAATTATACAGCGCTTTATCATGGCAGTTTAAAATGGCTTAGGATGGAAATTCAAGGGTTTCCGATTTCCCGGTTCGGCCGTCGATATAGTAGGGGCCGACATCGGTTTCAATTCGCCATTCGGGCCGCAGGGTGCAGCTGCCGGGCAGGGGAGCATTGAGAAAATATCCCACTGTTACATCGGTTATTTTGCTGCAAACATTGCCGACACGGTTGATTGAATCCAAGAAATTCATAAGCACCGTAACACTGTCGGGATATTTTTCGGTTGACTGAACGGATACCTCTGTGTCCAAGGGTCGGCTGCCAATAATTAACATAAGATATTCGCTGGTAAACTGAAAATCGACAGTAGAGTTATAGATATCGTTTTTATCGTAGGCGCAGGACAGCGTAACTTTGGTGTTTCCGGTTTCGTTTGTAACGATGGCAGGTGCTTTTGAGTAGCTTATTCCAAGCTTTTTCATGACAGATTTTGCTGTTGATACGGGGTCAATTCCCCTTGGAACCAAGCCGGACTCCAACAAAATTTCAAATTCACCGGTTCCGCGAAAATTTGCTTCACCGTTTTTTTGGTTCTGATAAAAGAACATATTTCCGCCTTGATTTGTGACGGTGCAGTTACCTAAAAGCCTACAGATAAAATCCTTTTCTTTTTGCATATCCCGCTTTAAGGAGATTTCGGGCAGAACCTTTTTCGGCAATGCAATTTTGGAGTCAAGAGTTATTCCATTTTCGGCAAACACTTTTTTCAAAGCGTCATTACGATATCTTTTTGCGTTCCCCGCTTCGTGTACATTTGAAATAACTATGATTAGTAAAAATGCGTTTACAAGAGCGAGAAGCAATATTATAAAGCTCTTAATTTTTGATTTATCCACCGCAAGCTCCAATCATTTTATAATCCATGCGGCAGAAACGCCGCTTGCACTGTCTTGATATTGAAGTACAGGTTCACCACCGCGTTCCCTAACGGCTGCTGCCGCTTGCTTTTCACGCATTGGCAGAAGCAGCTCACCGGAATAGGTGTATTCACGGAAGTTCAGCTCGGCTCGCACGATGCTGCCACCGCTTATTTGTACCATTGCGGCAACAGCGCCATTTGGCAGAGAAATGGGAATTCCTCCAACAAAATATCCGAACTCGAGGGAGTATGAGGACTGATAGGAGGCACCGCTCGCTTTAATTAAGGAGGTAGTGGCTTCGCCGCAGTATTTACCTATGGTGTTACGGACAATGCCGGAGGCGTTTGAAATACAATCCGCAATCGTAAGCACATCGGAAGCTGACGGTACAGGAATGCCATTCGTTCCGGCGACACTGAACAGAACCTTTCCCGAAACATCAATGCGCAGACTTTTGTCACCCTCAAGATACACAACAGAACCATCACCCTCGGGGTATTCAAAGGCGGCACGACTATTCATACCGAAAACACTCAGCATGGCATCCGCAGAAAAATCTGCGCGAAGGGGATTTGATACGTTCAGAGCACGAATTTCATCGTTTTCTCCGGAAAAAATGAAATAAGGGTCAAGGTTTTCATATTCAGGATTAAGCTCGAATGCAAAGCGAGCATTTCCCATGGGGAACTCTGCAATTTTCGGGGAGATTGATGAAAAGTTCAATGCAGTTTCGCAACGATATATACTGTTATCTTTAGCGCTTATGAAGTAGAGATAGAGCTTTTCGCCGCTGCTGCCAAGATAAATTCGCCGTGTACTGTAATTTTCGGCACCGCCTGTAACCTGTGTTCCAAGCCATATTGCCATTTCAGAGAGCTGCTGCGGATAGAGATAATCGAAAAACACGCCGCTTTTGCTGATGGCAAAGCGCCATTCTTCCTCGGTAATCATCTTGGGCTTGCCGGAGGAGCCAAGCGCTTCGCCCAGCGAGGCGGAAAACTGAGACAGCATTTTTTCTTTGTTTTGAATATTATATTTTGCGGCACAATGAGAGCCGTCCTCAGTTGTAACAAGGATAAAAAGAGGATCTGCCGCGCATGAAAATTCATCCGCGTTTGCGGGGTTGTTTGCTTTTTCATCGGAGCTGCTCTGAAAAAAAGAACGGAAATTGCCAAAGAGAGAATTTGGCTCATATAATACCGCTTTAAACATTAGAAATATGGCAGAAATTAGGAGCAATACAATTGAGGCGGTTTTTGCCTTTTCAACAAAGAATTTCTTATCAGGCATTGGATGAACCCTCCACGGGAAGCGATACGGTTATGGTGGTACCAAAGCCCTCGCGGCTTGTCAGTGCAATCTTGCCGTTGTGTCTTGCGACAATTTCGCTTGCGATTGAAAGACCAAGTCCCGTTCCGCCCGATTCACGGCTGCGAGCCTTATCTACACGATAAAACCTGTCAAAAACCTTTGGGACATCATCCTCGGGGATACCGATGCCGTTGTCGCGAACACTTGCCCACACAATATCATCCCGTTGCCCTGCTGTAACGCTGACTTTGCCGCCGTCGCGCGTGTATTTGATGGCGTTTGAAACCATGTTTATTAGAACCTGCTCGATACGGGTTCTGTCTCCAACAATTTCGGGGAGGGAGGTTTTAAGCTCAAATGTGAATTTGTGATGGTGCTTTTGTGCTTCAAGCTGCATGGCGTTGAATATGTCGCGCAGTGATTTTTCGAAAGAAAAGCGCTCAAACCGAAATTCAATGCTGCCTGCATCAAAGCGCGAGAGTGTAAGAAGATCCTGCACGATTTTCGTCATGCGGTCACTTTCGTTTACAATTACATTCAGAAAGTTCTTTTCGGTTTCCGGCGGGAGATTTTCGCCCTCTTGCAGCGTTTCGGCATAGCTTCGGATGCTTGTGATGGGGGTGCGAAGCTCATGCGACACGTTTGCAACAAATTCGCGGCGCATTGCTTCGGATTTTTTGAGGTCGTCCAGCGTTTTTTCAAGCTGCCCCGCCATGCCGCTGAAGGTGCGCGTCAGCAAGCCGATTTCGTCCTGTGCATCCGAATGAAGCGTCTGTGAAAAGTCACCGGAGGCCACGCGCTCGGCTGCTCGGGTAAGGCTTTGTATGGGGGTTACGATGGCTTTTGCAAGGAGCAGACTAAGCAAAACCGAGATTGCAAGGCCGATGAAAAGCGCCTCCGCGATTATTTCAAAGAGTGCGGAGCTGAGCTTTTGGACAGCCGCCTTGTTGTCGATGATGTAGACAATATAAGTGGCATCGCGGCCTTTAATCGGAAGGGCAACATCCATGTAGGGGGCACTGTGGTCGCTCAAATAGCCCTCGCTGCCGCTGATGGCCGTGAGGATGTTCTGAGTTTTTATGAGGTTATCTGCCTCGGTGCCGGAGCCTGCGAGAAATGCGCCCGTTTTGCCGTTGAGGATGTAGTAATTGCGGCTTCGGGAGTCAATTCCAAGCTGACCCGAATATGCACGGATAACCTTCATCATTTCCGCAGGGGCGTTATTTTGGTTTGCAGCCGAATAGAGCTCGTCTGCAAGCTCGGGGTTTTCAAAGACGTTCTGCATTTTTTCGTAGAAATCGTCAAGGTAATAAACACGTATTTCGTTTATCAAAAAAGCGCCGACAACCGCCATAAGCGATAGAATGAGTATGAGCATTATCAGCACAAGCTTTGAATAAAGGCTTTTGTTCATTCAATCTCCCATATCAACTTCAATGCCCGCGGGCATTGAAGTTGGAGCCGAAGGCTCTATTCTTCACTAAAATAGTACCCAACGCCGCGCTTTGTCATAACATATACAGGCTCTGCGGGATTGGTTTCAAGCTTTTCACGCAGACGGCGCACGGCAACATCAACGGCGCGAAGGTCACCGTAGTAGTCGTATTGCCAAACCTCGCTCATAAGCTCCTTGCGGGAAACGACCTTTCCGGGACGTGAGGCAAGGAATTTGATAAGCTCATATTCGCGTTGAGTAAGCTCAAGACTTTGGCCGTTTTTGAAAACCGTGTGGCGCTCAAAGTCTATTACTATGTCTTTAAAACGAAGTGTTTCGCCGTCGTCCTCGGGCGGGGGAAGCTCTGTTGTTGCCACGCGGCGCATATTTGTTTTGACACGCGCCAGCAGCTCGCGGATGGAGAAGGGCTTTGTAATGTAGTCGTCCGCGCCAAGCTCAAGACCGAAAACCTTGTCGGTTTCCTCCTCGCGGGCGGTAATCATTATGATGGGGATGTTTATGCCCTCGCTGCGCAGGGTTTTGCAGACCTCAAAGCCGTTCATGTAGGGGAGCATGACATCAAGGAGAATGAGGTCGGGGTTCATTTCACGCGCAAGCTTCAGTCCCTCGCGCCCATCGTAGGCACAGATGGTGGTGTATTCGGACTTTTCGAGATTGAATTTCAAAATGTCCACTATTGCTTTTTCATCGTCAACAATCAGAACGGTTCTCTGCATATGTAACCAATCCTCTCATTATATAATTTAGTATATAGGTTAGGAATTAAGGATATTTTTTGCTTTCAACACCGCAACAATTGTTTTGGCATCAGCAAGCTTGTTTTTCATAACAAGCTCCACAAGCTCGTCCAAATGTATTTTTTCAACGTCGAGAAATTCGTTCACATCGGGATGGGCAATGCCCGGGGTAAGACCCCTTGCCATATAGATGTATATGATTTCCTTACAAAAACCGGGTGATGGGTAGATGCATCCGAGGTCAATGTATTCTGTGGCGGTAATTCCGGTTTCTTCGGAAAGCTCGCGTATTGCACATTCGAGAGGATTTTCGCCCTGCTCAAGCTTGCCGGCGGGAACTTCGAGAAGGTGCTCGCCCATTGGGTAGCGAAATTGACGGACGCAATATACATAGCCCTCGTCGTCGATTGGGATGATGGTTACTCCACCGGGGTGCTCAACAACCTCGCGGAGAGAGTGTGCGCCGTTTTGAAGAACAACTCTGTCTAGTGTGGTGTTGGTTATAAGACCGTTGTAGGCGTTTAGGCGATCAACAAGCGTTTCTGAATAATCCATATATAAATCCTCCATTTAAGAGCCTGACAGCTAAATATTATGAAAACAAAAATATTAACCCTAA
>JAVVUU010000017.1:0-2068 GCA_036653035.1 Oscillospiraceae bacterium | reverse complement strand
AAAAATATTAACCCTAATTGAACTAATTGTAACACAAGGGAACTCGAATTTCCAGTTATTTTAACTGGAAGTCACAGAGGGCAGGGCTTACAATAAGGATACGCATTTAATACTAAAATAATATAGCAATTCGGAGGGGGAAAATGGAAATACATATTGTTTCGCAGAGCTTGATTGTTCTTGAGCTTGCGGAAGAGGAGGAACGGGAGCACGAAGCGCTGCAAGAGCTTATAGGTCTGACGCTTGTGCAAAGCGGATTTGACGTATGGCCGTCAATGGAGCTTGAGATGTATTCGTTCGGAGCGGGACAGCTCATTTTTGCCGTGCCCATAAGGGTTTTTATGCCGGAGTTTATGGCGAATTTCAAAAATTAGAGAGAAAGCTTGGCCTGTCGGGGAAATAAAATCCAAGGCAGGCCAAAATCTGCTTGAGTTTAGCGCACAGCGCGTGTTTGAATACTTGACAGGTGTGCTATAATTACTGTATTATAGTGCGGATATTTGTTTGAGAGGGGGAAGTGCGCGTGTCGCCAAGAGCAAGCGGAACAAAGCAAATTGCACAAAATCGCAAGGCATTCCATGACTATTTGGTTTTGGAGCGGTTTGAAGCCGGCATTGAGCTTTGCGGAACAGAAGTAAAGTCAATTCGAGCGGGCACAATCAACCTCAAGGACTCCTATTGCACCATTAAGGACGGCGAGCTTTTCGTCCGTTCAATGCACATCAGCCCCTACGAAAAGGGCAACATCTTCAACCGCGACCCGCTTCGTCCGCGCAGACTTCTCATGCACAAGCGCGAAATCAACAAGCTTCAAGCCCGCATCATGCAGGACGGACTAACCCTAATTCCGCTGTCCATCTATTTTAAAGACAGCCGAGTTAAGCTGGAGCTTGGGCTTTGCCAAGGCAAAAAGCTTCACGATAAGCGCGAAGCCGATGCAAAGCGCGGAGCTGCACGGGAAATCGAAAGAGCAATAAAAGACCGAAACTAAAAAATCATCACAGCTCATGCAATTTGAGCCTTATCGAAAGGAAACAAACCGAATGTCCAACCCAATTGTAACCATAGAAATGGAAAACGGCAAAACAATCAAAGCCGAGCTTTACCCCGAAATCGCCCCGAACAGCGTCAACAATTTCATCTCTCTCATAAAGAATAAGTTCTACGACGGCGTCATTTTTCACCGTGTAATTCCCGGCTTTATGATTCAGGGCGGTGACCCCGATGGCACAGGAATGGGCGGCCCCGGCTACTCAATAAAAGGCGAATTTACCGGAAACGGCTTCAAAAACGACCTTAGCCACGAGGCGGGCGTTCTCTCCATGGCTCGCTCACAAAGCCCCAACTCCGCAGGCAGCCAGTTCTTCCTAATGCACAAATATGCCCCCCACCTCAACGGCCAATATGCGGCCTTCGGCAAGGTAATCGAGGGCATGGAGGTGGTTGACGAAATCGCCGCCACAAAATGCGACAGGAATGACAGACCCGCCGCGCCTCAGCGCATGAAAGCTGTCACAGTCGATACGCTTGGCGTTGATTATCCCGAACCAATCAAGGCATAGGCACGGCAAAAATAGTTTTGTAAAGTCACAGCAGCTTGAAACATTCTCAAGCAAATTTCGTCATACCAAAAGCAAAAGAACCAAAGCTCAAACAGCCCTTATGGGCAAAACCATATGCGCCCCGAATTTCGAGGCGCCTCATGGGGATGTACCGGTTTCGACGGGGGTGTGGAGGCAGTAATAGCGGGCGGATGCGCCTACCATCCAAAAAATGGGCACCTTTATAAATTAAAGAACAACGATTCTTTTGAACTAGTAGCCGCTTAGGCTACTCGTCCTCTCCGGGAGTGCTACGGCCCGGAAGTAGGGCGCCACTTAGTAGCGTCCGTGAGTGCGTCAAGCTTTGCGCGCACCATGCACAATGAAGCTACCGAACCTAAAGGCGTGACGGCTTGCCTTTTGGAACGGAAATCGGCGGCGTAAGCCACCAAAATAACCGTCTGCGCCCGGAGAATTTCCTGTCAAAGCGTTTTCGGACGGGGGTTCAACTCCCCCCATCTCCACCA
>JAVVUU010000016.1:14208-23843 GCA_036653035.1 Oscillospiraceae bacterium | reverse complement strand
CCCGCGCTTTCTTCGAATTTCCGCGCGTTGCTGTGCAAATATCGCTTGGCAAAGCCTATCGGCCTGTTTTGCATTCATTCCCTCAAGCTCACAGCCGTATAGCTTTCCAAGAACAGGGTGCTCCTCTTGGCGCTTAACTCGGCACTTCACTGTAAACTTATCCGTTCCCTCTCCGACGGAGAAGTCAATAAGGTCAAGCACAGAACCTATTTGAAAATAACAATCGGGGTCGGAAACGGCTATAAGGACACCCGAAAGGCTAACGCTTGTAACGATACAAGAATATTTTCTGCCTTGGTTATATTCATCAATTCCGAACACCTCGGCGTGAGAATGGTTTTTTATGCGGAAGAAACCGCGCCGTTCATTTTCACCATAAAACTTTATTTCATTGATGCGCCAGAAGGTATTGTGAGTTATGTATACTCGCCCACCGGCTCCCAAAAAACCGTGCTTACTGCTAAATATGTTAATCTTTACGGGAATGCCGTATGCCGCGTTCGGCATATCTCCGCCATCAGATGAGACGATTTCCAAGGACTGTGCTGCGCCATCATCCAGTACCGCCTGAATTTTTCCCGGCAACAGTAGCTCATTATCCATTGTTTTAATTTCGCAGGCACAGCCCACGTAGTTTTCAAGACTTACGCCCAAAAAATCACCGCCTATCCTGTTCCATTTTCATTCGGTCAATATTACCGAGTCTTGCGCTTTTTTGGTGCTTCACGCGAGCCGCAAGGTGCAAGCGTAAACTTAAATCTAATCCTCCGTGCTGCTAACCGGAGCTGTTAATTCGGACCAAATATCATTAACGTATTCGATGGCCTCTATGTATTTTGATTTTATTACATCCTCAGTGACGTTTAGCTCCTCTGCAAGCACAGTGACAGAGCTCCACTTGCCTTTTTCGTAGTCGATGCAAAGAGTTAGCAGTTTTCCGCACTTTCCCGTTCTTTCCACAAGACCCTCTTTCAAATCGTCGGAAAGGGGCAGCTCTGCGATTGCGCTCTCAACAGGAACCTCAAGCAGCGCTCCAAGAGTTGAGAACATACCCAGTAAATAGGCCTCGGGTCTTCCAACGGGGAAATCCGAAATAAACTGCGAAACCTCTTGGCAAAATACTGCGCGGAGGAAAGAAATTTTTATAAGCTCATCTGTTACGCCGCCATCATCCGAGAAGCTCAATAGATAAATCCATTGCTTTAGCTGACCCAAGCCGAGAATTGTAAGAGCCTGCTTGACCTCCTTGACCTTGTTTGGCAGGGCAAAATAAGCAGAGTTTACCATGCGGAGAAGTGAATAGGCAAGCGTGACGTCAAGGGAGATAATTTTTGCAATTTCGTCAAAATCCGGCATTTCCTTTGATATGGCAGCCATAAGACGGAAGAAGTTGGACTGAAGATGCTCCATCTTGTGAACCTTTGTGCTGACCATTTCGGAAACGCTCTCGCCTTGAATATAGTCGCAGCCATAGGTTACGGCAAGCTCTCTCGCCTCGGGGCTGTTAACGCCATAGGCGGCAAGCTTTTTGTCGAAGCTCTTTGCAAGCTTGCAAAGAACATCGATGCTATCACTCTTTATATCAGAAAAGTCAACCTTGATTATGTCGATATCGGGCAGAACATTCAAAAAGCGTCTGTTAAACTCAAAGCCCAAAATAGCAATGCGGTAGCCATTTGTTTTGTAACGGCTGACAATTGCCTTTGCTTCGGGATTGACGAGAATGTTCTCCTCTATCTGAATTACAAGCTTTTTTTCATCAAAAACACGCGGAACGTCTTTCATCAACAAATTTGGAGTAAAGGTTAGGAAACAATCCTTTCCCCCCAAAAAGCTCTCTGTATCCAATTCCGCGAAAAAGGACACTATTGTGTTGGCGACATGGGCGTCGCGCTTATTATACAGCGAACTGGCATCCTGATAATAAACAAGCTCATATGCCGCGAGCTTTTGGTTCTTATCGAGAATAGGCTGTCTTACGATATGGGTTTCCATTTCAGCTCCCCCTTAAGTAAATTGATGTCTCCGCCAAGTGAAAAAAAGACATTATCACACATCATATTTCTATTATAGACTCTTTACGCGTATTCTTCAAGACAAATTCCCAGTGCTTTCATCGCTTTTGCATTTTCGATACCTACATAGCGGAAATGCCACGGTTCCCACAAAATACCCGTAAGCTCACTTTTGTCCTTTGGGTATCTCTCAACGAAGCCATAATTTGCCGCATTTTCACAGAGCCAAGCATAGGCTTCCGTCTGTGCAAAGCTATCATCCAGCGGTGCAGAGTCATTTATTGCAAGGTCAACCGCAAGCCCCGTGTGGTGTTCGCTTGCTCCGGGCGGCTGTATGTATTGGTTTGCGTTTATTTCGCTTGTTTCCCTGCTATAACCCTGAGCGGTATATGCCGCAACCTTGTTTTCATAAATCACTTTTTGCTCCGCAACGCTTCTGTAGCCGGAACGTGCAACAAGTGTAACTCCGCCGCCCATTCCTGCGTTAATTAAATCCGCCAGCGGCTGAACTATTCTGCAATCAACACGCGTATTTCCGAATTTTTTTAAATCCACCGTGAAGTCTGCGGGGATGAGCTTTTGTTTATTAACCAAAACAAGCGTCCATTTATTGTCCTCCATCACCTCTGGTGACACGAGCGGATCATCCTTGGTTTTTTCTTTTTCGGCCGCAGCATCGGCTGCTGCATTTTTTTCTGCCGGTGTTTCAATGGTTGCCATTACACCGACAAGACAGCAAAGGGAAAAGCAAAGCATCATAAGCAGCAGTAAAAGCCGTGACATACGGGTGTTTTTTTTGCGCTGCCTGTGCGTTCTTGCCTCATCCTGTCTTACCCTTTGCATATGCTTTTCATACACCTGTCACAGCTCCTTCCTCTTTTTTTGCCTCGATCGGAGTTTGTCCCTCCGGCGGCGTCATGTTTCTGAATTTTGCCGCCGTGGATAAAATACTACAATACACCTTTGCAATAATTTCGTAAAGGTCCGGCGGTATATTTTTTCCAACATCCAGCATACAGAGCATTGAGGAGATGCTGTCATCTCTGTATACGGGTATGCCCTCCTGCTCCGCGATATTGATTATGTTCTCCGCAACCGTGCCATAGCCCGAGGCAATAACGACGGGTGCCATATCGTTTCCCGGGTCGTACCTCAGAGCCGCTGCTTTTTTATCAGATTTTGACATCGACTCCAACCCTCCTGTAAGGCAGAGATTTGAAAACCTCCATGAGTGAACGTGTGTTTTCAAGCGGTGCCGCTTGAGTTTTTCCTATGTGATATTCGGTGCCGGCTGTAAGCTTTGGAACTGTTTTGAGCATTTCCCGACACGCAGCTTCGCTCCCCGGCGGGCAAAAAAGCAAAAAGTCTATTGTCTTGTCGTAAACGAAAAATTCCGCTTCAAAACGTCCCACGCTGTCTATGTCAACGACCATAAGGAGGTGCATCCCGCGGTCAACGCCCTCAGGCATATCTTTTTCATCGCTGTCCGGATTTATCCATATTTCCGCAAAGGAGCGCATATCCTCATATTGCAGCGGAAGTATGAAGTGAAGCAGCGGCGTAAAGTTACATGGTGAAGAAAGCAGGCTGTGTAAAATTTGCTCCATTTTTGCAGAATCGGCAACGCTCTGTTTTCCATCGGTCTGCCGTGAAATCAAGTCCGTTAACACAGACATAACCTTTGAATTGGCAAGCCTTTCCGCGCTTGCTCCCGCAAAGCCCCCGCCCGTCTTAAAGCCGTCGGTATATTTTTCAAAAAGCTCGCCAAAAAGTTTTTTGTCCTCAGGGCTTAGAAATTGTCTTAGTCTAAAGGCTGCCTCTCCCGCAAAATCCGAGCTTGGATTGTATCGGGAAAGGTTGTAGGTGAGAATTGAGAGTATTTTCCCAAGCTTTGGAGAAAACAGCACACTGTCCTCAATGCTCTTTATGAGATTGAGAACCTCCGATTTTAAATTCGAAAAGTTTTGCTCTGCATTTTTGGATTTGAAGCCGCCGATAAGCTCATCCAGCTTCGCCGAAATCATTTTGCTTGGGGAGAGCTGCTTGCGGAGAAAGGAAAGATTGTTTCCTATGGAATCGAGAATATCTCTCTGATTGCCCATGCTGTTTATCGCCCGCAGAAGTCTTGCTATGGCAAACTGAACCTCCGGCTTTTCGCGGTTTTTATCGCTAACGGAGCGCAAAAAGTCGAACACCGCTCCCTTGAAAGCCGTGGAACCGTTCTCCTGCTTTTGCATTTCTTCCTTCAAGCCCTCGGGCTTCATGAGAAGCGCATCAAAAATACCTTCAATTTCCTTGGTTACGGTTTTGTTGTTCGCAGGCAGAAGCTTATAAAGCTCCTCCAGCATAAAAACATTTTTTAAATATGACGAGGTAACGGATGGGTCCTTTAGCAGATTGAGTAAAAGTGTGGGAGCTTCGCCGGTGTCAATCATGCCATTATTTTGTTTTAATAATTCGCTTTGAGTTTGGGTTTGTGCAACCTTTGTTGTGCTCTGAATATTGAATGCGCCTGTGGGGTCAATACCCTGCTTAATCGGAACAGCTTGGTTTTTATTGACAAGCGGCGTCGTAACGCGCAAAAAATCCGACAATTTTCTCCCTCCTTTTACAAATAATGTAATTATACGACATATTAAAAGAATTTATTATCCCAATTATATTTATATTCCATTTTTACGAAAATACAAGCAACAAAATAACAACAATTTTAACAATTTGTCTGATAAGCTATTGCATTTTTCGAAAAATATAGTATAAATGTATGTAGCAGAAAGATTTTTATGTAAAAAACCGTAGAAATAATGGGAAGGTGAATTTATGAGCACTGATGATTTCGGCATGGAGGCATTACTTGGAGTCTTTATTCACGAAACCGACGAAATGCTTGAACAGCTTGACGAAATTCTTCTGGATTCCGAACGGGCCAAGAGCATTACGGATGAAAATATCAATAGCATTTTCCGCATAACTCACACCATCAAGGGCTCTGCGGCTATGATGAGCTTTAACAAAATTTCATCTCTCGCCCACACAGTTGAAGATATTTTTTATATTCTCCGCGAAAACCCATCAAAGCTGTCTCTCGTTTTTGATTCAATTTTCGATCTTGTTTTCCAAGCATCCGACTTTTTCAAGCGTGAAATGGAAAACCTGCAAGGTGATAACTTTGTAGAAAGCGACCCCTCAGATTTAATCGCAAAGCTGTCGGAGCAGGCTGCCATCATCAAAGGCGAAAAGCAGCCGGACGAGCCTATTGGCGACAAGCCTGTCGTAGCCGAGCCTGTGGCTAGTGTGCCTGTCAATGACACTCCTCCAATTAACGACGAAATTGAGGCGCCCCAATCCGAAGACGAGAACGAAGAATCCACTCTCTCCGGCCCCGGACTTATGCGCATCCATGTATTTTTCGAAACCGATTGCGGCATGGAAAACCTCCGTGCATTCATGCTTATGAGTCAGCTTGAGGGTTGTTGCTCTGAAATGACCTCCATCCCTCCCCACCCCGAAAACGACAGCGCCTGCGCCGCAGATATCGTCAAAGACGGCTTCAAGGTTATTTGCCGTCCCTCCGGAACTCATGAAGCAGTCATAAAAACCATCGAAAGCTCCCTCAGCATTATGTCCTATGAGGTTTTAGAGGACGACAACTCCTTTGAAGAGGAATCCGCCGCCGTTGCCGTTCCGAACGACTCCGCCGCTCCCGCCGCGCCCGTTTCCGACACAAGCGCAGCTCCCGCCGGCACAAACGCCCCCGAAGCCGCAGCAGAGGCAGCACCTGCCGTGCAGCAGGCCGCCCCCGCCGCAAAGCCCCCCGAGGCTGCCGCAGTGGCTCAGGCGTTCACTAAAGGCGTTAAGCAAAGTCTTATAAGCGTGAACCAATCCAAGCTTGACCACCTCATGGATTTGGTCGGCGAAATCGTCACGGCGGAATCAATGGTCGCAAGAAACCCCGACCTCAAGGGCTTGCGTCTTGATAATTTCACAAAATCCCTTCGTGAGCTTCGTAAGCTTACGGATGAGCTTCAAGATATTGTAATGTCCATCCGAATGGTTCCCCTCCAAGGCACCTTCCAAAAAATGGACAGAATTGTCCGTGACATGGGCAAAAAGCTTGGCAAAAAAGCCGAGCTTGTAACCGAAGGCGGCGACACAGAGGTCGATAAAACCATCAACGATGCCATTGTAGACCCCTTCATGCACATGATTCGCAACTCCATGGACCACGCCATAGAAGAGCCTGATGTTCGCCGTGCGCTTGGCAAGCCCGAGGTTGGCCGCATTGGTCTTTCCGCTAAAAATACCGGCGGCGAAATCCTCATCACCATCTCCGATGACGGTGCAGGACTCGACACCGAAAAGCTCCTTGCAAAAGCCAAAAGAAGCGGCATCCTCACAAGGCCGGAAAGCAGCTACACCGAAAAAGAAATCTTCGGTCTAATCCTCCTCCCCGGTTTTTCAACCAACACCAACGTAACCGAGTTTTCCGGCCGCGGCGTTGGAATGGACGTTGTCCGCAAAAATCTTGAGCAGGTCGGCGGAACAATATCAATCTCCAGTGAAAAGAACAAGGGCACCATCTTTACAATCAAAATCCCCCTAACCCTCGCAATTGTAGATGGCATGAACATCGCCGTTGGCAAAACCGTTTTCACCCTTCCAATAACCGCAATTCGCCAATCTTTCCGAATTACCGATGACGAACAAATAATCCACAATACCGACGGCACCGAAATGATTCTCCTTCGCGGAGAATGTTACCCCATTATCCGTCTAAAAGACCTTTTCGCTATCGACAACGGCGTTCAAAATATTATGGACGGCATAATGATTCAAGTGGACTGCAACAACGCCGGCTACTGTATCTTTGCGGATGAGCTTTTGGGCGAATACCAAGTTGTTGTCAAGCCCTTCCCCATATTTCTCAACAAATACGACCTCAAAAATCAAGGTCTTTCCGGTTGCAGTGTCTTGGGCGATGGCAGCATAAGTCTTATCCTTGATGTCAACACCCTAAAAAATGATTGAGTTTTTGCTCATTCATATGTGAAAATCCCCTGAAATCCAAGATATGAGAAAGGAATGGGCTTTACTATGACAAATGTAGAAACAGAAATCGAAACCATTGAAGGCTTGGAAGACCGATATTTACTCTTTAATATCGACAAAGCATTTTATGGACTTCCTCTTGCAATGGCGCGCGAAATATTAACCATTCAATCAATAACAAGACTTCCGCGAGTCGTCGAATATATTAAGGGCATTGTAAATCTCCGCGGCAAGGTCATTCCTGTTTTGGACGTTCGGCAAAAGCTTGGACTTCCCGAGCGCGAATATGACGACAAAACCTGCATAATCGTCATGGACGTTCACGATATGCACGTTGGTCTAATTGTCGATATGGTATCGGAGGTTCTCTCCGTTCCTGCCGAGCTTATTGCCCCGCCTCCAAAAGTTGAGGGCGACAATTCCGGCCTAATCGCCTCTGTTTCCCAGCTTGAAGATAAGCTGGTATTAAATCTGGACTGCGACGCTTTTTTCCGCGATGACGTGGATCTAACATCCTCCCACTGAAAGGGTATCCCCTATGTTTTTTGAAGATGCAAGTACAATAATCAAACTTACCGACAGCGAATTTAATTTCATTGTCCAATTAGTAAGTCAACGCTACGGAATTGACCTTTCCCAAAAGCGCCGTCTAATTGAAGCGCGTTTGGCAAGTGAACTAAAAGCTCAAGGCTACACCAGCTACTCACAATACATAAATCTCCTCAAAAACGACCCCCACTCCGACAAAATAGACACCTTTATCAACAAAATCACCACAAACTACTCCTATTTTTTCAGAGAAATGGATCACTACGATTTTCTTGCAAGCACTGTTGTCCCCGCTTTGGTTGCCACCAAGAAAAACAGCATCAAAATTTGGAGTGCAGGCTGTTCAACCGGCGAAGAACCCTACAACATCGCAATGGCCTTGGACAGCGCCCTCGGAATGAACCGCGGTATGTGGAACATCTCCGTAACCGCAACAGATGTTTCGACCCGTGCTCTCACAGTGGCAAAAGCCGGCATCTACCCCGAAAGCGAGCTTAATTCCATGCCCCCCGCATGGAAAAACAACTACATGGAAAAGCTTCCGGACGGGAACTTTAAGGTTATCGACCGAATTCGAAAGCTTGTCAGCTTCAGCAAATTCAACCTCATGGATCCATTCCCCCAAAAGAACTTCTATGACGTAATTTTCTGCCGCAATGTTATGATTTATTTCAAAGCAAAAACAACAGAAGCTCTCATACAAAAATTTTACCAATCCAATACCGAGGGCGGCTATCTGTTCATCGGACACTCCGAAAGCATCAGCCGTCTTGACAGCGAATACACCTACATCCGTCCCGCTATTTTCCGCAAGATAAAGAAATAAGGAAGTGAACCTTTGCGTATCAAGCAAGCCTCGCGTCATCAAAAAATCTGTCTAAACGGAAAGCTTATGGCAAGCTCGGAATTGCTCTCCTAAACTAAACACGATTTTTTCGATTATCACCACCCAAACGCCGCCTGCAAAGCTCTCCAAACGCAAGGCGTTGCGGCTCTTGTCATTGATACGATAAGCTCGCGTGAAATTAAAAATATGAAACACATTGTTGTCGCTGAGCCGGTTCCCATAGTTGTCACACGCTCTAAGCCAGCGTATGTTTTAAATGCGCCAACCTTTATGGCTGACTATGCTCAAGTACCGGACTCATCCCTCTGCTATATAAAAAGAATGTTCTTCCAAACCCTTGAACAGCTTATAAAAACTGCCTCAATTGCAGTTTCAAAGCTTAGCTTGGCGGTTCGCCCAAAGCCACCGCTTACACCCGAGGAATCCCAAGCAAAGGCAAGCTCCGCAGTTGCAGCCGCTTCCGCAGCGGCCGCGGCGGCGGCTGCCGCTCTCTCCTCCCCAATTTCCGGCAACTTCACCTTCTCAAATCCCCGCACAGTAATTGCAATCGGTGCATCAACCGGCGGCACAGAGGCCATTATCCAAGTAGTGAAGGACTTGCCGGCAACAACACCCCCCGTCATTATTGTCCAACATATGCCGACCACCTTCACAAAGCTCTATGCAGAGCGTCTTAACACAATCTGCAAAATGAAGGTCAAGGAAGCAAAGGACATGGATAGGGTTGTGTCCGGCCAAATAATTATAGCCGAAGGCGGCTTTCACATGACCCTCAAGCGTGATGAAACCGGCTATTACATCCGCAGTATGCCCGGCGAGCGTGTTTCCGGTCACTGCCCCTCGGTGGATGTAATGTTCAACAGCGTTGCCGAGCTTGTCGGGAAAAACGCCGTCGGCGTTCTCCTAACAGGCATGGGCTCAGACGGTGCCCGCGGCCTAACCAATATGCGAAAGCATGGTGCCTACACAATCGGTCAAGATAAAGAAAGCTGCGTTGTCTACGGAATGCCAATGGAAGCATTCAAGCGTGGCGGCGTTTCAAAACAGCTTCCGCTAACCCAAATCACCGCCGAAATTCTTCGTTATCTTTCTAAAAGTTCATAAGCCAATAGTTCCAATTTTTGGCTCTCCGAAACACTAAACTGTGTCTTGGAGAGCCTTTTTATAACACCAAA
>JAVVUU010000016.1:11560-14108 GCA_036653035.1 Oscillospiraceae bacterium | reverse complement strand
TTTGGCTCTCCGAAACACTAAACTGTGTCTTGGAGAGCCTTTTTATAACACCAAAAGTGTGCGTCATTTTATAATACTTGTACTTAAGGAACCTCTGAATAAAGCCCGCCACACGTCTTGACGGATTTAATCAGAAGTTCCTTAAAACATCCTGTGTTTTGTAGCATATTACCATCTTTTGTAATTTTATTGAAATTCGTATCGAAATTTGCTAAATAATTGTCATTCTGTCTAATGTGATAGTTTTTAGCAATTTGTTTGTTGCCATTTAGTGCAATACGTGCTAATATTAGCTCATAAAGTGAATAATGAATAATCTATTTTTTCCAAACAGCTTTGGCCATCCCCCCATTTGTCCGCCGAAAAAAAATTATTGTCCCTAAAAAAATTCAAAATCTCATTTGCAGCATCAAAACAAGCCTGCCCACAATTACAGGAATTTTTCCGGACTCAAAAACATTTTTTTCGCACTCACAAGGAGGTCATTTATGGAAAACAAAAATTCAAGTGACGAAATCCAATTTTGCGCCAACCTACAAAACCATTCCAAAAAACTCAAAGCTTAAAAACAATTATATTAACTAAAACATCGCAAATCAAAACTTGCGTCACGCAATTAAAATTTCTTTACCGATAAACAAATTTTTCGGTTATATGAAATTTCTGCCAAGGCGCACCGAAAGGGATAAAGCTACGATGAAAAATCTAAAAATTGGAACTAAGCTCTTTTCTCTAATGGTTTTTTTACTCCTCGCCATGATTGCTCTTGGAATTTTTTCGATTTCCAGTATGCGTAAAATTAGCCACTGTAGCACCGACCTTTCCAATATCTGGATGGTATCCATAATAGCCGCAGAGGAAGCCAACACTGCCGCCTCCGATTATCGTTTGGGCGAATATGCTCATGTTGTAGCCGCCGATGCCGCTCGCATGAAGCTCTGCGACGAGAACCTCGCCAAAACAAGGGCAAAATACGAATCCGCCATGTCCGGCTACTTCATCCTCGATGAGTCAGACCAAGCACAGGTCGATAAAGTCAACGCCCTGTGGAATAAGTATCAAAGCGAAAGTCAAAAGGTCATCGACCTTTCAACCGCCGGAAAAACCGATGCAGCTATGAAGGCTTTAATCGGCAATTCCAAGTCAATCTACGATGAGCTTTGCGCAGAGCTGCTCACCATGGTAACCTTCAACACAAAGGGTGGAAATGACGCAAGCACCAATGCGGAGCACACCTTCACCACCAGCCGAATTACAATGATTATAGTAATGGTCATTGCTGCATTCATCTCCTTGGTAATCAGCGTAATCATAATCATCAGCATAGTACGCCCCGTCAAGCAAATTGATTCCGTTGCCAAAAAAATTGCAAACGGCAACCTCGATTCTGCAATCGAATATACCTCAAAGGACGAGCTGGGCGTTTTGGCGAACAATTTCAACAAAACGGTCACACGGCTTCGGGATTACGTTAAATACATAGACGAAATCACCTTTACCCTCAACGAGCTTTCAAAAGGAAATCTGGATTTTGACCTCACCTATGATTACGCCGGCGAATTTTCCAAGGTCAAAGTCGCTCTTATGAACATTTCCACAACCATGACAGCCACCATGGGGCAAATCATCCAAGCCGCCGACCAAGTTGCCATTGGTTCCACACAGGTCAGTGATGGTGCGCAGGCACTAAGTCAAGGCGCAACCGAGCAGGCCGCCTCCGTTGAGGAGCTTTCTGCCACCATAAACTCAATTTCAGAGCAGGTGAAAGACAACGCAGGCCGCGCAAAAAGTGCCAACAGCCTTTCAATTCAATCCTCTCAATCTCTCGAAACCGGAAGTCGCCAGATGGAAGAAATGATAAATGCAATGGGCGATATTTCCTCCACCTCCAACGAAATCGGAAAAATCATCAAAACCATAGAGGACATCGCTTTCCAAACGAACATCCTTGCGCTCAACGCCGCTGTTGAGGCAGCGCGCGCCGGTGTTTCCGGAAAGGGCTTTGCAGTCGTAGCGGATGAGGTCAGAAATCTTGCGCAAAAATCTGCCGAAGCCGCCAAAACAACCACCTCACTCATTGAAAGCTCCGTAACCGCTGTCGCAAACGGCACAAAAATTGTTGACGAAACCGCAAAATCAATCACATCCGTTGTTTCAAACACAAAGCAAGTCACCCAAGTTATCGGTGAAATTGCAACTGCAACCGAGGAGCAGGCCGGCTCAATCTCTCAGGTATCCCAAGGCATTGACCAAATCTCAACCGTTGTACAAACAAACTCCGCAACCGCCGAGGAAAGCGCGGCTGCAAGTGAAGAATTGAGCGGACAGGCGCAGATGCTGAAAGCCCTTGTAAGCGGCTTCAAGCTCCGCAAGGATTAGTTTTTCTTTTCCTTAGAGATTATTCTCCCCCCTTTCTAATTTCCAATAATCAAAAAGCTCCTCTCAGACAGACGCAACCGAAATGCGCTCTGCTTGAGAGGAGTTGTTTTTTTTTAAATTTATTCCCTGTATTCAAACTCGAGGTTATAAATGCTGACGGTGTCGCCAT
>JAVVUU010000016.1:4501-11460 GCA_036653035.1 Oscillospiraceae bacterium | reverse complement strand
TAAATTTATTCCCTGTATTCAAACTCGAGGTTATAAATGCTGACGGTGTCGCCATCTTTAATGCCCATTTCTTCCATGCGCTTGAATATGCCGGCGTCACGCAGAATGCGGTCGAAATGCATACGCGATTCGTAATCGGTAAAGTTTATTGTTGCAACAAGCTTTTCAAGCCAGGGGCCTTCAACAATCCAAACATCGTCATATTGCTCGATTGCAACATCCTCCGAGGTGTCCACAACAGGCTCGGGCTTGACGTAATCGGCTTCATAGACTGTAACCGGCGGAAGTGCTGCAAGCCTTTCTGCGGCGGCCTGAACAAGCTCACGCGTGCCCCTGTGGGTGGCAGCGGACATATCGAAAAATTCATAGCCCTTTTCGGTGACATATTTGCGGAGCTTTTCAAGAAGCTCGCTGTCTGCCGGCAAAAGGTCTGTTTTGTTTGCAACAACAATTTGAGGTCTGTTTGCAAGATCCTCGTTATAGCCCGCAAGCTCGGCGTTAATCGCTTCAAAGTCTTCAATTGGGTCGCGTCCCTCGCTTCCGGAAACGTCCACAAGGTGGATGAGCAGACGGCAGCGGTCGATGTGGCGAAGAAATTCAAAGCCCAAGCCTGCACCCTCATTTGCGCCCTCGATAATTCCGGGGATATCCGCCATTACGAAGGAAGCGCCCTCGGCAACATAAACAACGCCAAGGTTGGGGTAAAGTGTTGTAAAATGGTAATCCGCAATTTTCGGGTGTGCCTTTGAAACGACGGAAAGCAGGGTGGATTTTCCGACATTTGGGAAGCCGACAAGGCCGACATCCGCCAAAAGCTTCAGTTCAAGAATGACCTCGCGCGCTTCTCCCATTGTTCCCGGCTTTGCAAATCGCGGGATTTGGCGGGTTGGAGTTGCAAAATGTTGGTTGCCCCAGCCGCCTCTGCCGCCTTTTGCAAGGATAAAAGGCTGTGCGTCGGACATATCTTTAATAATTCCGCCGGTTTCCTTATCCTTGATAAGGGTTCCGCGCGGAACACGGAGTGTTACATTCTCTCCAAGCTTGCCGCTGCAGCGATTTCCCTGGCCATTCGCGCCGCTTGGTGCGACATATTTGCGCTTGTAGCGAAAATCCATGAGCGTTGACATATTGTCGTCCGCCACAACGATTATATCGCCGCCGCGTCCTCCGTCCCCGCCATCCGGGCCGCCGGACGGAACATATTTTTCTCTGTGAAACGCAACCGCGCCATCTCCCCCGCGGCCTGCGTAGACGGATATAGTTACTTTATCAATAAAAGTTGTTGACATTAGTTCTCCTTAGTTGAAATATTGTGCTCTATGGTTTTCGGCTGCTGCATATTGTTTAGGGCAAGTCCGCACAATTTGCGGCTCATGCCTTTGACGCGATAATGAATTGAAAATTCGATTTTATGGCCATCCCGCAAAAAGCTTGCGCGGCAGATGCCATACAGTTGTCAAAAAAATTGGGTAGGCCATGTCGCCTACCCAATCAAAAGGTTACTGTGCTAAGTCTTCGTAAACAGAGACCTTTTTGCGGTCCTTGCCCATACGCTCAAACCTTACTTTTCCGTCCTTTAGGGCGAAAAGAGTATCGTCACCGCCGCGGCCAACATTAGTGCCGGGGTGGATTTTGGTTCCGCGCTGTCTGACAAGGATGTTGCCGGCGAGGACAAACTGACCGTCGGCTCTCTTGGGGCCAAGACGCTTTGATTCACTGTCGCGGCCGTTTCTGGTAGAGCCCATTCCTTTTTTATGTGCCATGCTTTACACCTCCAAGTGTCAAATAATGAGCGGAACTAAGCGGTGATTGTACCGATTTGTACCTGAGTATAGGGCTGTCTGTGACCCTTTGTGAGTCGATAACCCTTTTTTGGTTTCATCTTGAATACGCGAACTTTTTTTGCTTTGCCGTTTTTGACGACGCTTGCAGTGACTGTTGCGCCCTTGACAAGGGGAGAACCAAAAACGGAATTTCCTTCGTCAATAACTGCGAGAACGCGGTCAAAGGTAATGGCATCTCCACCTTCGACGTTCAGCTTCTCAATGAAGATGACTTCGCCTTCTGCAACGCGGTACTGCTTTCCGCCTGTTTCGATAATTGCGTGTTTCATAAAATCTTGCACCTGCCTTCCTTGGTGTCTCGCTTTAGAGGTGGGGACTTTCATCCCACTTAATACCCTTTCAATGCGGCCTTGTTAGTCTATCATGCGATAATTAAATTGTCAAGCAAAATTGCAGCAAATTGCTGTTGTTTCCCCCGCAAAGTGCATGGTTCTGCTCAAAAACAAATCGCCCCGCCATATCAGCACTATGCCTATGTCGAATAAGCACAGCACTGAAATGTCGGGAGCTGAAAATTTGAAGGAATATGAGCAAATTATTTCGTGGCAGTGCGCCTAAAAAGCTTAATTTTCCGCAGTACCGTATAGTTTTGCTATTTCCTTGAGGTCGCGCTTTCCAATGGCATTTTTTGGAACATCGTCCACAAAGCTAACATATTTTGGAACCTTTATGCTGGACATTTCTTCTTTTACCTTGGCAAGAATTTTTTCTCTCGTCACATTTTCTGTGGGGTCGGCAACTATTAAGACTCTGCCAACCTCGCCCCATTTGTGGTCGGGAACGCCAACAACGCAGGCCTCCCAAATTCCGGGGATGGTCATAATAACGTCCTCAATTTCCTGCGGGAAAATGTTTTCGCCGCCGGAGATGAACATATTTTTCTTACGTCCGCTGATGTAGCAGAAGCCGTCCTCATCGAGATAGCCCATGTCGCCGGAATGCACCCAACCGTTTTGGAGCATTTCCGCCGCGGCCTCGGGATTGTTCCAATAGCCGGAAAACAGCAGCTTGCCGTTGAAAACAAGCTCGCCCCTCTCGCCTTGGGGAACATCATTGCCTTCCTCATCCAAAAACCGAATTTGGTTAAAGGGGGCGGGCTTTCCGCAGGAATTCCACTTTTCACGGACATCGTCAATGGTCATAAGTCCTATGGGGTGGCACATATTGTTGGGGCCGATTTCCGTCATGCCATATGCGTTGACCATTTTGACGCCCTTTGCCCAATAGACCTCCAAAAGCTCCTTGCCTGTGGGCGCAGCGCCCGTCAGCATAAAGCGGAAGCAGGAGAAGTCTGCGGTTTCAAACTGTGGGAAAAAGGCAAGCGCCTTAAACATGGTTTCAACAGAAATGTTTATAGTGGGTCTTTCTTTTTCGATTATTTCAAAAACACTGTCGGGATTAAAGCCACGCATGACTATAAGCTTTCCTCCTGCAACAAGCGTTGCAAGTGTGAGGACATTCCACCCGGCGGTGTGGAACAGCGGTAGGGTTAGCAGGCAGGTGTCTGTTTCATTGACTTGGAGGTAAAGATTTTCTATAATTGCGTTATAAAAGAGTGAACGGAAGGACATCATCGCGGCCTTGGGTTTTCCTGTTGTGCCGCCTGTATGTATGAGCATTTGTATGTCTTCATAGTCGATAGTAACCGCATCCGGCTCGCCAAATTCCTCAATTGCCATAATTTCGTTATAGGAATAGTTGTCGGCTTCGCCTTTTTCATCCAAGCAGATAAATTCCTGCTTAAAGCCATCCTCGCGAAGGCTCTCAACCGTAAAGGCAAACTCTTTGGAATAAAGGATTACCTTTGGGGCTTCATTTTCAATAAGGGAAAACAGCTCCTTCTCGCGAAGAAGGCAGTTGTAGGTAGTAATGATAATACCGGTTTTAAATGTTACATAGTAGGCATCGAAAAACGCAACTGCGTTCGTGGCACAAAATCCAATTCTGTCGCCCTTTTTCATACCAAGCTTTTTTGTGAGAAACCAAGCCAGCTTGTTTGCTCGCTCATTCATATCAGAGTAAGTGTAGCGCTTTCCGTTGTCGTAGTCGTAAATTGCCTCTTTTTTCCCGGAAAATCTGACGCGGTAGTCACCCATGTGGGTCAGTGTCTCTGAATCATACATTTCTGTTCCTCCTTGCAGTCCCACTCCCAATAAATGGTGGTCCTTTTTTATTTTTGATTTCTCATTTATTCTATAACAAATATACAAAGAAATCAACAAAATAATGTGATTTTTAATAAAAGCGCACATTTTACCAACACTTTTTGTGGAATGAATAATTAGAGGTATTCCATTTTGTGTATAACACCGAACGAATTATGTGCAAAACGGCACTTTGGTTTACATAACCCAAAGTGCCGTTACCGCCAAAGCTTCGCGGATAAAGTAGTTTATCATCAGCACGGGGTAGCTTGTGTGCCCCGCAACGCCATATGGTGTGGCTCCCAACTCCTGCGCCATGTATTTTGCGCGGTAGAGGTGATATTCACTGGACACGATTGCAAGCTTGCCTGTGGGGTCGCCGCCGCGCTCTTCGATAAGCTTTAGCGAAAACTCAAGATTTTCCTGTGTGGAGGTCGCCCTTGGCTCCATTATTATGCGCTCCGGCTCAATGCCATTTTTCGCGAGCCAGCGGCGCATACATTCGGCCTCGGTAATGTTCTCTCCCTTGCCCTGCCCGCCGGACACAATGACAGTGCTTTCGGGGTATTTCAAAAGATATTCGTGCGCCGCCTCAAGCCTATTTAGCAATGACAGCGATGGCGTTTCGCCGTTAACGCCCGCACCGAGCACAACAAGATACGGCGCTTCGGGGTTTGCGTCCGTTTTTGCGGCGCCGACAATCGGAATTTCCACAATAACAAACCACGCAATTCCCAGATATAAGAGCACCGTCACCAAGATTTTCAGCTTTTTTGCCCTGCCCTCATTCTTTTTTGCGTAGTGTGCTGTTGCTCTGTAAATTGCAATAAGAGCTGCAATTCCAAGAAGAACAGCAACAATTGTTGTATATCCAACCACCGCAAATGCAAAAAATGCGGCGGCGCACAGCAAAATTACCTCTGCAATTATAAATGCGAGCCGTCCTTTTTTCGCTTGTTCGTTTTTCATCGGTTTTCCTTCCTGCGGCGCGGGTCACAAAATGAGCACCGATTAAACGCCCGCGCAAATTTAATCGGTGGTCGCCATAGCAGCCTCCGAAAGCTCCTCCCACTTTGAATAAAGCGGCTCAAGCTCTGCATTAAGCTCCTGCTTTTGCGCCTCAAGCTCCATTAGCTTTTGGTAGTCGGAGGAAAACTCCTCGGTCATCGCGTCAATTTCCAAAAGCTTTTCCTCAAGCTTTTCAATGTCGTGCTCCGCTTTTTGAAGCAGCCTTTCCGTGCTTGGCCCCTTGTTTTTTCCGCTGTCTTTTTTGGTTTCCCTGCGCTTAGGCTCATTGATTTTGTTAAACTGGGAAAGCTCCGCCTGCCGCGCCGTAAACTCGCGGTATTCCGCAAAGCTCCCGCGAAAATCGGTTATGCTTCCGTTTTCCAGTGCCCAAATTCTTGTTGCAAATTTTTCAACAAAATAGCGGTCGTGCGAAACAAATAGCAGTGCTTCGTCATAGGACTCCAGTGAGTCCTCAATCCATTCGCGGCTCAAAATGTCCAAATGGTTAGTCGGTTCGTCCAAAATGAGGAAATTGACCTCGTCGCGCATCAGCATACAAAGGCGAAGGCGGCTCTGTTCCCCGCCCGAAAGCGCGGAAACGGGCTTAAAAACGTCCTCTCCCGAAAAGCGAAAGGTGCCAAGGCGGTTTCGCGCCGTTTGCGGGGTACAGTTTTCGGAATATAGCATTGTGTCCAAAAGACTTCTGCGCGGTTCGTCAAATTTGATAATTTGCGGCAAATATGCTGTTTTCACGGAGGGGCCGCGGCGCAAAAATCCGCTGTCCGGCATTTCCTCGCCCATAATCATCTTGATGAGTGTCGATTTTCCCGTTCCGTTGTCGCCAATCAGTGCAATTCGCTCGCCGCCCTCAATTATGAGCTCAAGGTTTTCAAAGAGCGTTCTCTCGCCAAAGGACTTGCCTGCGCCGTCAATAATAAGAACCTCGTCACCCGAAAATTCACGTTGGGCAAACTTGACGCGCATTGCCTTTTCTGCCTTTGGTCTTTCGGTTTTGTTAAGGCGCTCCATGCGCTTTTCCATGGAAAAAGCACGCTTGTGCAGTGCGTCATTGCCCATAAAGCCCCAAAGGTGCAGCCGCTCGGAGGCCTCCTTGAGCTGTGCAAGCTTTGCCTGCTCCTTCTCGTATCTTTTGAGCTGTTCCTCGTATCTGTGCTGTTTTTCCGCTACATAAAAGCTGTAATTTCCGTTGTAAAATTCCGCCCTGCCGTCAATTATTTCAACGGTGCGCTGAACCACTCTGTCAAGAAAATAGCGGTCATGTGAAATGGTTAGAACCGTGCCGTGGAATTTCAAAAGATAGTCCTCAAGCCATTCCGTTGCGTGTAAATCGAGGTGGTTTGTCGGCTCGTCAAGGAGCAAAATGTCCGTGTCCTCCAAAATCAGCCGCGCTAGGTTGACACGCGTTTTTTCGCCGCCCGAAAGCTCGGAAAACAGCCGGCTGCGCATATCGGCGGGAATATCCAAGCCGTTTGCAACACGGCTTCGCTCCGACTCGACACTGTAGCCGCCAAGCCGCTCAAATTCCGATGCCGCCCTATCATATTCACCCAAAAGTGCATCAGAGTTGTTTCCTGCCATTTTTGCGACAAGCTCGTCCATTTTTTTGGCAAGCTGATAAATCCGCTCATGCGCGGTTTTAAGAACGTCCTCAACCGTAAATCCCTCGGGGTAAAACGGAATTTGCGAAATCAGCCCCATGCGCTTGCCTGTTGCAACAACAATTTCGCCCTCGTCGGAATGCACCTCGCCTGTCATAATGCGGAAAAGCGTGGTTTTTCCCGTGCCGTTGTTGCCGAGAATACCGACGCGTTCGCCGCAATTTACCTCAAAGCTCAAACCGTCCAATATATTTTTGTCCTGTTCAAAGGCCTTAACAATGCCTTTTACGGATACGTCAATCATTATATTTCTCCTATGCAGATACCTCTGCAAAAATGCTATG
>JAVVUU010000016.1:0-4401 GCA_036653035.1 Oscillospiraceae bacterium | reverse complement strand
GGATACGTCAATCATTATATTTCTCCTATGCAGATACCTCTGCAAAAATGCTATGTGTTTTTAACAGCCGCCTGCAAAACCGCGTTTACAATCGGCCCCGCGTTTGCAAGTCCGCCGCCGCCCTTTTCTATAAAAACCGTGAACGCAAGCGGGTTTGAAATATCGTCCAAATATCCAACCATCCATGCGTGTGAGGAGCCGTCCCCAACCTCCGCTGTGCCGGTTTTGGCGCAGATTTTGAGGTTTGGAAATTTTTCCGCGCCATAGGCATAGCTTATGTTATAGGACATCATTTCGCCTATTTTTTCCGAGGTTTCAAAGGGCATTATGCGAGTTGTTGAGGAAAATTCGTTTTTCAGCAAAACCGGCTCCCGAACAACTCCGCCGTTTGCGATTGCCGAAACAAAACGCAGCATTGCAATGGGCGAAACGAGGTCATTATGCTGTCCTATGCCCGACCAGCTTAAATTTCCCGTGCCCGTATCCGCTTTTTCAAAGCTGCCCGCCGCCGTGTCAATATCGCTTACGGAAAGGCTCTCGCAAAGTCCGAATTTCTTCGCATATTTTTCAAGCTTCTCCGCACCAAGCTCCTGAGAAAGCTCCGAAAATGCGCAGTTGCAGGAGTGCGCAAGCGCCTGCTCAATGGTCTGCTGACCATGAGTTCCCGTGCAGTTTATAACCGTGCCGCCAACATTAACACTTCCTCCGCAATAAAAGCTTCGCTCGTAAAGGTCGGGTATGTTTTCAATAGCCGCGGCAAGCGTAACAAGCTTAAAAACCGAGCCGGGCGTGACGGTTGCGCCAAGACATCGGTTTACATAAACCCCCTCATAGGCACTGCCCGAAACATCGGGCGGACTTTTGGGGTCATAGCTCGGTGTGCTGACCATGCAGAGAATTTCGCCGGTTTTGTAGTTTGAAACCAAAACCGCGCCCTTCCTCCCCGCAAGTGCATTGTAGGCAACGGCGTTTAAATTTGAGTCAATTGACAACTTAACAGTTGCGCCCTCGCCGCCCTTGCTCGTCACACCGCCGACAAAATCATAGCCCGCAAGCCGCCAGTCATAGACGCTTAGCGCGCCCGTTCCGACATTGCCGGCATAGTCGCCGACAGCGTGAAAGCAGGCGCGGCGAACGGTTTCGTCGTCGGCATAGGAATAGACCCCGCCGCCCGCCTTTGCAAGCACCGTGCCGTTCCTGTCCGTCAGCGTTCCCGTGTCCAAAATTCCCTGTGAGAAAACACTTTCGTTTGCGCGGAGCATCGCCCAGTCGCGCCCGTCTTTCCAAAGTCTTGCAACATATACTATAAGCCCCGCAACAAGTGCAAGCGCTATAATCATGGCAAAATATGAGCGTCTTGTAATTTTTTTCATCTGTAACGCCCTCCCTTTTCGCCGCGTCTGTCAAAAAGATTGCGTTTGTTTTCGATGTAAATGTCCGCATCCTGATCATACATTGAAAAATTATCCGCAGGCCTTTGTGCCTGTGCTTCGCCAAAGGAGTCCGTTTCGGAAGCTTCCGGATACTCGTTTTCTTCGTCCTCATATCTTGCGGTAAATTCATTATTGTCGCGCATTTTTGTGGGAGCTTTGAGGGCAAAGCTCGCGTTTTTGCGAGTATCCGTTGCCTTAACAAAGGCAAGCAGCGCCCAGCACGACATCATACTCGAGCCGCCAAGAGATACAAACGGGAAGGTAACGCCTGTAAACGGAAAAATGTCCAAGGAGCCGAAAACATTCAGCGCAAGCTGAAGCATCATCATTGAAACGGCGGCACAGCCCGAAATTACATAGAAGGATGAGCGCCCCTGAGAGGCGTTTTTAACTGTGAACACCGCAAGCAAAATAACGGCGATAATAGCGCAGACGGAAACAATAAGTCCAAGCTCCTCGCTTGTTAAGCCGAACACCAAATCCGTGTCCGCCGCAACAATTTTGTGGAGCCAGCCGTTGCCCGCGCCCGCACCGAAAAGTCCGCCGGAGGAGGCGGCAGACATTGCGCGTGTTTGCTGATAACCCGTGCCGTTTATGTCCTCCCAAACGTGCCCCCAGGTCATAAATCGCCTTGCGATGTGCGGCTTTATGCTAAACGCCAAAAATCCCGCAAGCCCCGCGCCGGAAATTGCAAGAATAACTGTTCCGATGTTTCCGCTTCGCATGAACGAAATTACAAGGAAGGTTGCAAAAAACACAAGCGCCCCGCCAAAGTCGCCCATAATCGCCAACGCGCCGACACAGACGGCGGAAAAAGCGATGTACATAAAGAGGTTTCGCCCTCTGTAAAGCCTGTCCATAGTTGCGGCACCCGCAAAAATATAGAGAATTTTCACAAATTCGGAGGGTTGAAGTGAAAAGCCGCCAATGCTAATCCAGTTTTTTGCGCCGAATTTTTCCGTGCCCAAAACGATGTTCAGTGCAAGCAGGCCAATGGCTGCAAGCCCCGCCAAAAAGCGCACGGACTTCACACGTTTTAAATCCCGAAGCCACCAGCCCAGCACCAAAAAAAGTGCCATGCCCGCCAAAATCAAAATTATTTGCTTTAGCATTGCGTCCGGTGTCGAGCTTGCGGCAACGGACAGTCCAATGCTGCATAAAAAGAAGGCTATCGCCTCCACCTCAAAGCCCGTGCGCCCCATTGAGCGCATGACGATAAAATAGAGCCACATTATGGAAAACAGCGCAACAAAGGCAAGCGCAACAGGCGCACGAAATTCGGGCTTTGCGTAATAAACCTGCGAAATCATCAGCAAAATTTGAAAAATTGAAATGTATCTGAACATAGCGCCGGGGTGAATTAGTTTTCCCGGTGAGCTGCGCCTTTTTGCTATGATGCCGCGCTCCTCGCCGGTGAGGTTGAAAAATTTAAGCTCGCAATTTGCAAGGCTCAAAATATCGCCGTCCGACAGAAGCGCGCCCGCGTCGGAAACAGTTTGGTTGTTCACCGCCGTTCCGCCCTTTGAGCCGATATCGTAGACTGTCCAATTGCCCTGCTCATCGCGGATTAGGACGAGGTGGCTTCGCGAAACCGTTGGGCTGTTCACAACAACATCGCAGGAGCGCGCACGGCCAACCGTGCATTCCCAGTGGCGCAGCGGAACGCGGGAGCCGTCCGGCAAATCAAGATAACCCCAAACCTCCGGCTCATAGCGCCCGCGAAGCATGGAATATCCACAGCGAAATAAAATTGCAACCGCCGTAATCGCCAGCATAAAGCGTGAAAAATACACGAAGTACGCCAAAAAGGAGCCGGTCGCGCCGTCAAGAGCGGGCATGGCAAAAAATTCCGCAATGCCCTGTATGAAATTGTCCACAGTGCGTCCTCCCTTTTTGTGAAGCGCCGCTTCACTGCATATTACCCGTATTTGTCATTCTGAGCGCCGCAAAAAAATCTTTTCGCGGAGCCGTTCAAGGAAAAGATCCTTCGCCGGCGCTCAGGATGACAGTATTTTTTTAATGCTTCCAAAACCTAAGGGCAGTATTTTTGTTGCTTCCGTGCCCGCCGGCAATATCTGGATGTTTCCGTACCCGATAGTAGTATCTTGATGCTTTCGTGCTTTTTGAAAGCTCAACTATTTTTTTAATAAAACCTTATTATAGCTCTTTTTACCCCTACGCAAAACTAAGCCCTCGGAAAGCTCGGCCGCTGAAAAGCTCTTATCTATGCTGTCAACCTTTTCGCCCATGGCTTCAACTCCGCCCTGTGTAACGGCACGTCTTGCTTCGGATTTTGAGGGGCAAAGTCCGCTCTTTACAAGCAAAGTTAGGATGTCGGCCATGCCGTCCGTAAGGTCTGCTTCTTCAAGCTCCGTGGTTGGCATTTCGGCAGCGGGGCCGCCGGAAAACAGTGCTCTGGAGGTTTCCTTTGCTTTCTCCGCCTCCTCCTTGCTGTGGACAAGGGCGGTAAGCTCGTAGGCAAGGATTTCCTTAGCTTCGTTTAGACGGCTTCCCTCCCAATGATCCATTTCGTCAATTTGCTCCAAGGGCAGGAAGGTGAGCATACGCAGGCACTTCAAAACGTCCGCATCGCCAATGTTGCGCCAATACTGATAGAACTCATAGGGCGTGGTCTTTTCGGGGTCAAGCCAAACCGCGCCGGACTGTGTTTTGCCCATCTTTTTGCCCTCTGAATTGAGAAGCAGTGTGATGGTCATGGCGTGTGCGTCCTTGGAAAGCTTGCGGCGGATAAGCTCCGTGCCGCCAAGCATATTGCTCCACTGGTCATCGCCGCCAAACTGCAAATTGCAGCCGTAGCGCTGATAGAGTGCGTAAAAATCGTAGCTCTGCATAATCATGTAGTTAAATTCGAAAAATGACAGACCCTTTTCCATGCGCTGCTTGTAGCATTCCGCACGGAGCATATTGTTAACGGAGAAGCAGGCGCCGACCTCGCGGAGAAAATCGA